>NZ_JBHIMN010000002.1:158737-274587 GCF_042194155.1 Bartonella sp. MR63HLJHH | reverse complement strand
ACACCGATTGCCCACCGTACAAACGTATCCTTTCCGATGTAACGTCCTGCATAACCAATTGCTAAGCACAAAAGTATCACGGCAGCAGCAACAGGAATAATGTTTTTAACAAGATCATCCTGTAAACTTGTTAAAGCTTTGTTCGCTGGAACCAAAACTTGCGCTTGGGAATGTACAGGATGAGTTATAAAAAACGCGGTTATAGCTACAGAAGCTGGAATGATTTGATTATTTTTTGATCTAAAATTATTCAATTTCTTCATTTTTGTTAACCAATAATTACATTTAAATTTATTATTACTTAGTAAATAACATTCCAACAAGTTCAGTTGCTGAACCTGCGATGACAACACCGATTGCCCATCGTACAAACGTATCCTTTCCGATGTAACGCCCTGCATAACCAATTGCTAAGCACAAAAGTATCACGGCAGCAGCAATAGGGATAAGCAGCTTTAAGTCTGTTTGGAGCGCTTTTAAAGCTGTGTCCGCATTTGTTAATTTTGCCTGAGCATACACAGAATTGCTCATAAAAAATGTTGTTATAGCTGCAGCAATTGTTATGATTCTGTTGTTATTTTGTGATTTTAAATTATTTAATTTTCTCATTTTTTATTCTTTCAGGAAGCATTTATGAATGCTATGTGTTGTTATTTTATATTAAATGGTACTATCATCAGTGTATCTACAATAGATAAATAAAATCTATTTTTGTTAAAATTATACTTACATATAATTCATTATGGGTTAAACAACATTGTAACAAGTTGGGTTGCAGAACCTGCGACGACAACACCGATTGCCCACCGTACAAACGTGTCCTTTCCGATGTAGCGTCCTGCATAACCAATTGCTAAGCACAAGAGGATAACGGCAGCAGCAACAGGGATAATACTGTCAATAAGATCTTTTTTCAGAGCATCTAAAGCTGTCTTTGCCTTGTTCAAAACTTGCGCTTGAGCACATATGGGATGTGCCATAAAAGATACGGTTAAAGCTGCAGAAAATGCAATAATTCGATTATTTTTTGATTTCGATTTACTTAATTGTTTCATTTTCTATTCTCTTAAGAGTTTTATCGTTATTTTCAACATCATTGAGATTATTACTAATTTATCTAAAATTAATAAGTAAAATCTGTTTTGGTAAAATTATACTTACATATAATTTATGGAGCTGTTCCAAATAGCATTTTGACAAGTTCAGCTGCTGAACCTGCGATGACAACACCGATTGCCCAGCGTACAAACGTATCCTTTCCGATGTAGCGTCCCGCATAACCAATTGCTAAGCACAAGAGGATAACGGCAGCAGCAACAGGGATAATGTGTCCAATAAGATCTGTTTTCAGAGCGTCTAGAGCTGTCTTTGCCTTGCCCAAAACTTGCGCCTGAGCACATATGGGATGTGCAGTAAAAAACACAGTTAAAGCTGCAGACAATGCAGCAATTTTATTACGAGCTGTTGTGTGAAGAATATTTAATTGTTTCATGTTCTTTATCCTGATTAAGATTAAAACTCCCACAAATGACCCCTCGTTCATGAAGAAACTTAAAGAGATATTTTGGATCAGCCCAAGTTCTTAGTTTTCCTCTTTGTGTAAGTAACGTATATTTATTTGGCTTTCCGGTGATTGGATCATCGGAAATAAACGTGAAATACCATTCTCTTTCTGAAAGCATCACGACTGTAATCTCACGTGCTGCTTTTTGACTAAATGCTATATCAACGCTGTTTTGTTCTATCATTTTCATTATCTTTGCCCTCAATTAGAAGAGATTTTGTCCAATCTTACTAATTAGAGCTTTAACATTTTCTTATCTACCTTTCATTATAATATCCTATCAAAATTCTAGGGTTTCGTGAAAATATCAGTTGTCACTCTAGCGAGCCTCTCGATGAAGAAGAATTTTCAGCCGAAAAAGCATCGCTGGTGCCACTTTCTTTATGTGTAAATGCATCTTCCTCTCCTCTTGAAGAGGGAGGAAGAGAATCTACGTTAGTTGTCTGTTCTGGTTCTTCTTTTTTAAGCTTTACAGGCTCCTGCAAATCTTCATTTCCTCGTACAGCAGCTTTTACTCCAATATATGAAGTAACTTTCTGTATAGAGGTGTGGTTTGAGTTTTCTGTGTTGTAAAAATTTAGCACAGATTGCAAAGTCGCTTTTTCAAAGATGCACTTTGATGTTGTTTGTTCATAGCAGTAAGTTAAAGCGCTTTGTACAGCTGTAAGATTTCTGCAAAAACCAAATGCATCAAAAAGAGAAAACAATTTCACATTTCCAACACCAATTTGCCCTAAAATTATGTTAAAATTATGTTTGCTCTGTCTAAACTGTTCAGTTGTTGCGATTGTTTCCTTAAGCTGAGATGAATGATAGAAGAAGTTATCTTTATCATCTGTTACATAGACATTGTCCCGCGCTTCTTGTTCGGCGATAACTGAAAATGTTATGGGAGGCGTATTGGATATGTATGCAGCAGCAAAAAATGTGAAATCTGGAACAATCATTAGCAATACACCTTATTATGAAAAATTTTATTAATACAAATGCTAATTCTTTGTGGTGCGTTTTTTCGTTGTCTTTTGATTTTATAAATTTGCAGAACGAAATTGTTTAGCGTAGAATATTCCCTGTGATTACTGTTTTGTTCTCTTCTAAGAATATTTCTAATATATGCGAATATCCAACCAACAAGATAAAAGTGTGGAATAAAATAGAGCACATTACGCCAACCAATATTATTGGAATCACGAAAAAATGCGCTGCTTTTAAAAAATAATAATCTTTGATACTGTATTGAAGCTGCTTGTTTTATATAATTTTCTAGTTGCAAAAATCTTTTCAAAAAAAATTTATACGAAGTAAAAATCCGTTGTGTATGAGGGGAGGTTTTATTGTCATAATGAACCACACTATCATTATACAGAGAGGGCTTGTTCTTTGTTGCGTATTGCCATAACTTATAGAGTGACGATTTATATTTACTTTTGACTACTGATTCATGAGAGTCAGAGAGGTGTGATGGTGTTTGAGCACTACATTTAGTAGTTCCAGCGATTGAACTGAAAAAAGATGCAGTGGTGGTAATTGATGTACCAATAAACAGTTCTTTGTGGTCCAAAGCACATCTCCGTCAAAGTGATATATGTATCGTAATTTTAATTTCGATAATAAATAGACGAAAATTGTCTATAATTGTGTTTAAAATATGGCAAGAAAAAATTCTTTTTTGCAAGGGGAGTAATTAAGGTGAATGATCTCAAAAATATGAATTTTGATGAACTACAAGAGATGCGTACACAAATCGATATGGAATTAAAAAAACGGCAAGCAAAGGAAAAGCAAAATGCGCGACGAAAAATTCTTGAAATTGCTAATGCCCATGGAATTGATATCGCTGATCTTGTGAGCAAAGAGCGCCATTATAGAAATCCCAATAACCAATGGGAATTATGGAATGGGCGTGGACGTAGGCCTAAGTGGATTAAAGAGTGGTTGGAGAATGGGTATACACTTGATGAACTTGAAGTAACATAACACGTGTGCGATATTTACAAGATAAGGGAATACCAAGGAATGTAAATGTAAGAAGTATGCTCTTTTGGGTAATTTGATTGTATAGATATACTGAACGAATATATTAAAGTATTGAGTGATCAAATAAAATGATAGGGGGCATGAACAAATGTATTTAAATGAAAAAGGTCTTGTTGTTATAATCTGGCAAGCATAATGATGATGCCAGATTATAATATTGTAATTGCTTTTGGCATTTGAGAGAGGGGGATATTTTACTTCTTTTTATAGTTTTATTGACTCTTTACAAAAGTGGTCGAAATGAGAATAATTTATTGCATGGGGTTTATAGAATTTATGACATATTTCTGAGCGTTTGTGATTAAAATTCATTTATGAGCATTTATGAATAATGAATAAAGAGCTTATTTGAAAATAAAAGGATTGAGTCATTTCTATTGCGGTTTATCTTCTTTTATGGTGTGAAATAGGGGGGGTGATATGCAAGTTTACAATTATGTGTGATGGTATAGAGTACGGAACACTTTGTTATATATTAGAATATTTTTTCTAAAATCGTGTGGTATTCCACAATAAGTTAAAGGGTTAGTCTGAGGAACAGAATACCTCAAACAGAATACAGTTGTGTTACCAATTTACGTGCTTTTTTTAAAAGAAAAATTTTTCAATGCAACTAAGCTTATTTTATGGTGCTTCTCGTGAATAGTATAACGTAAAAGTCCCTATGATTACATAAAATCCATTTTGTACACCACCATTTTTATTTCAATAAAAAATATAAGCCGGCGCCATTATACACTTTACTCACCTCCAATGTTACTAAAGCCCTTAGTGCTTGAGAGGGTAAGGATTTTTATTGCTGTTTTATTTATACGACACTCCTGCTTGTGATGTGCAAGTGAATGATTTTGATTGCTTCAACATGAGAGAGATTTGAATTAAGGGTATTTTATGATCGTTAGATTTATCACTCAATATGAGAACAATGAATTTATTATTATAAATAAAATGTTGTGTGCTAAAAGGTCTTGTTTATTTCGTTATGACGTGAAATGGCTTCTTTTAAGGTGTGGTGATATAAGGCAACCTCTTTGAGACATTAAATGTTTTTTTTTCAGTGCGTGGTGAATATTCTTAGAATGTATCTCGCTTGTCGAGTCTTATATTAAGTGAAATATGGCAGGAGGAAGTCAAGAGAAAATTACTCGACAGGAATCTGGTTTGTAAACAGATTGGATGAGATAGGAATTTTTTGTTCTTTGAAGGAGGGAGGCAAAGGTTGTAAAAAAGTGAAATAGGATGAATTTTTGCTTAAAGTGGGAAGCCGTGTAGAAGGCGTGGGGCATTTGGAGTGAGTCCGGCAGCTTCTTGGATGAAGTATTTTTTTATTTTTGGCGCTTGATTAACAATACCAAGGCCGGTATCGCGGAGCATCCGTAAAAGAAGGCTATCATTAGAAAAGAGTTTATTAAGCCAATCATTGCTTAAAGCCATACGGACAACTTCAAAACGTCTCCAGCTTTGATAGCGCTCTAAAGCAGTGAGGGAGCCAATGTCAAGACCTAGTCGTGCTGTTTCAATAATCACTTCAGCGAGGGCAGCGCTATCACGTAATCCTAAATTGAGTCCTTGTCCTGCAATGGGGTGGATGGTATGGGCGGCATCGCCAACGAGAGCAAAACGTGGTTTAACGCATTGACGTGTTAAAGAAAGACTCAAAGGAAAAGCTTGACGTTCGCCATTCCAAGAGAGTTTGCCTAATCGATGGCCAATGCGTCTTTCGAGTTCTGTTTCAAAAATAAGGGCATTAGCTTTGAGATAATATTGCGCAGTTTTATGATCTTCATTCCACACAATGGCAGATCGGTTGCCTTTGAGAGGGAGAAGAGCAAAAGGACCGGCAGGTAAAAAATGTTGAATTGCTTGACCATTATGGGGTTTTTCATGTTCAACTGTACAGATGATTGCTGTTTGTTTATAGGGATGAGAAAAGTTTTTAAGACCTGCTTTTTGGCGTAATCTCGAATGGGCTCCGTCGGCTGCAATAAGCAATTTTGTTTGCCAAACCTCTTCATTATTTAAAGTGACGGTTTTATGTTGGTCTTCTTGATGAAAATCAATGACACGCGTGTTTGCAATAACAGGGATATTGAGATCTTTGACACGTTTTTTTAAAGTGTTGATGAGTTCTCTCTGCTCTACCATAGCAGCAAAGGGCTCACCAGGGTTAATGTCGCCTTCAAAGGTTAAAAGAGTGGGTTTGACAGGGTCACTTGTGCTTGTATCTGTGATGATCATTGAATGAATGGGTTGCGCATAGGGTTTTATAGGTTCCCAACATTGTAATTGTTTTAACATACGAATAGAAGCAGCAGCAAGGGCAATGGTTCGTATGTTAGAAGCAGGAGTATCTTCTTGTGGAGCAGCATCAACGATTTTTATTTTCAGATTAGGGGCTGTTTGCTTGAGTGCTATCGCTAAGGTTAAACCGACAGCCGCTCCCCCTGCAATGAGAAGATCACATTGTTTTGTTTTATGAGATTTAATTTTTTTATTTGGTTTTACGTCTTTATTGCGATTAGAACACACAATATTTCTTCCATTGTTTACAGTTTGCTTTCTTTTAAAAAGAATATCTTTTTAAATTGCCTAAAATATCTTAACGTTTACTTTTCTTTCTGCTTTACAAAAACGAGGTTCTTTTTTGGCGCCAATCTGATGACAGATTGGTTTTTGAGAGTTCTTCTGCTTCATCATTTATGTGATTCATTTTACAGATTTATCGGATAAGCTGTTTTGAATGTCCTCTTCAATTCTTTTTACACTTGGTTGATAAAAAAGAAAACTAAAAATAAACAAAGATGATCGTATATTTTTTAAGTTGTATGAGTGTACTTTAGTATGCCTGTCCTGAAGGGGGATATTTAGTTAGTATGATAGATAAAAAATTGTGTTCATTCGTGATGGTTAAAACAGTATTAATATTTTGCCGTTATCATGATGTAGTGTAAAAAACATCATCTGTTTAGGAAGGTGCTATAGGACCCATGTAAAACTTTACACATGAGGTGTTTTTTGGTTGATCCTGTGATAAATATTCAGGGAGATCTTTTTGTGCGCCTTATGAAGGATAGTCTCTTAAGGTGGTGATATATGAAGTGGGTTAGCAGGTAGAACGCGCTAGATAAGAAGTCGGATTGTTTACAGGCTATTTTGTTTACAGATCGGCACAGAGTTTAAGCTTCACCCTTTTGTAAGAGAGAGGGAGTTATAACTCTTTAAAATATGAAAGTTTTGTATTTGGAATTGATAGATGCACCGAAGTTCTTCTCCTTATGATTCATTAGAAGTGCGAAATTCTCAAGGTTCGCGTCTTATTGAGATGTTTTTACGTCAGATAGGGGTATTTATTGGGCTTGGGCTTTTGGGCTTTATTATTTTTTGTGTGTTTGCTTTGGCGACGTGGAATGTTGCGGACCCATCTTTAACCCATGCAAGTACAAATGAGGTTACAAACCTTATGGGGTGGATGGGGGCAATTTTTTCAGATTTTATTATGCAGTTTTTTGGCTTGGCAAGTCTTGCTGTTTTGTTGCCGCCATTATTTTGGTCTTTTCTCTTATTGGCGCAAAAGAATATCTACAATTTGACTTTGCGCTTTTTTTTATGGGTGCTATCAACGATTTGTTTTTTAATTGCTTTTGCCCTTATGTCACCTGTTGCTTCTTTTACTTATTGGCCATTGCCAATGGGATTGGGAGGGGTTTTAGGAGATAAAGCTTTAAGTGTTGCTTCTTCAATCTTTCCTCTTTTTCTTTCTCCTCTTTACACGGTGTTTTTCAGTGTTGTTTTTATTCTTTTAGGTTTTTTCACTGCTGCTTTTGCTGGCAATGTGATATGGCGGCGTCGAACAAAGAAAAGAAAAGAAAAAAGCATTCCAAAAGATGCAATCGTTAATCCAGTCTTTGAATTGGAAGAAGACACGGAATATGTTGCAGAGGATGATCGTGAAAATCATGGTTTTTTTGCGACAACTTTTGGCGCTCTTTTACATCTTTTTTATTTTTTACAAGCGCGTTTCTTTCGTTTGTTCTGTTTCAAAAGGCGTTTTCAGAGTAAGGGGCAAGGAAAGTCATTTGATCGGATTGAGCCAACTTTTTTGGGTGAAAAAGTAAAGTGTGAGGAAAATCAAAATAAAGCCTATGTTTCTCCTGTTAAAAATCGAAAGTCTTTAACAGCTTCTTCAAATGGTGGTTTTGTTCTTCCTCTTGTAGATTATCTTTCGGTTCCACCACCGTCTGTTAGGGATGCAAAACTTTCTCCTGCTGTTTTAAGAGCAAATTCTCAGGAACTTGAAGGGGTTTTGTTAGATTTTGGAGTCAAGGGGCAAATTATTGATGCTTGTCCTGGACCGGTGGTAACTTTGTATGAATTTGAACCGGCTGCCGGCATTAAGTCTTCCCGTATTATTGGTTTGGCAGATGATATTGCACGCTCGATGCGTGCGATTTCGGCGCGTGTTGCGGTGGTTCCAGGGCGTAATGTGATTGGAATAGAATTGCCCAATACAAAGCGTGAGATGGTTTATTTACGAGAAATGTTGCAGGCGCAAGAATTTATTGAAAGCAAAGCAAAATTAGGGCTTGCTTTGGGTAAGACAATCGGGGGGGAAGCTGTTATTGCAGATTTAGCAAAAATGCCCCATCTTTTGGTTGCTGGGACAACAGGATCGGGAAAGTCTGTTGCTATCAATACAATGATTTTATCATTGCTTTATCGGATGACACCTGAACAATGTCGTCTCATTATGGTGGACCCGAAAATGCTTGAGCTTTCGGTTTATGATGGCATTCCTCATTTATTAACGCCCGTGGTGACAGATCCTAAAAAAGCCGTGATTGCTTTAAAGTGGGCTGTTCGTGAAATGGAAGAGCGCTATAGTAAAATGTCAAAACTGGGCGTTCGTAATATTGATGGGTTTAATGCACGTCTTAGGGAAGCAGCAAGTCAGGGAGAGACAATGGCGCGGACAATTCAAGTGGGCTTTGATCATGAAACTGGTGAGCCTCTTTATGAAACGGAAACGCTTGATTTTAGTCCTATGCCCTATATTGTTGTCATTATTGATGAAATGGCTGATTTGATGATGGTTGCTGGTAAAGACATTGAAGGCGCGGTTCAACGCTTGGCACAAATGGCACGTGCTGCCGGTATCCATGTAATTATGGCGACACAGCGTCCTTCCGTTGATGTTATTACTGGAACGATCAAAGCCAATTTTCCTACACGTATTTCTTTTTCTGTGAGTTCAAAAATCGATAGCCGAACAATTTTAGGTGAACAGGGGGCTGAGCAATTATTGGGACAAGGAGATATGCTTTTTATGATGGGAGGAGGACGTGTTCAACGTGTGCATGGTCCTTTTGTTGCAGATGATGAAGTGGAGCAGGTTGTTGCGCATCTCAAAGCGCAAGCACGACCTGATTATTTGGAAACAATTACGCAAGAAGTTGAAGAGGATGGTGCTGATGTTTCTTTGGCTTCTCCTTCAGAAGATGATCCCTATAGTCAAGCTGTTGCTATTGTGCTTCGTGATCGTAAGGCTTCGACCTCTTATATTCAACGCCGTTTAGGCATTGGTTATAACCGTGCTGCGACATTGATTGAGAGGATGGAAGAAGAAGGTATCATTAGTCCAGCAAATCACGCAGGGAAACGAGAAATTTTAGTGCCTGCCGAAGAAGAACGCTTTTGAAAAATCTTTATAGTTGTTTTTATAATATCTTATAAAACAAGTGTTTATCCCACTTTATCGTAGAAATTCTGCATTTTCATACACCAGCTCTCGATTTGCGATAGCTCCTTGGCACTTGAGACTCTTTATAAGGGGATTCTTTATCTTATATAATTTTTATCCACACACCAACCTTGCTTGTAACGTGCAAGAAAATGATTTCAATTGATTCGATATGAGAAAGTATGTGATGAGAGAACCTTCCTGTATTTGGCGTTATGATTTAAGTTAAAAAGATAAATTATTATAAATCAATATCTTGGTATAAAATAATGTCATTGCGAATGTAGGGGTATAAAAGCATGTAAGGCTTGATATTTAAGTGTTTTTTTAAGTGCGCTCTAAATATTGAGGGCAAGGCTTATCTGTCGAGCCTTATATAAATGAATCATATGGGGTGGGAAGCCAAGTGAAATCTGCTAAACTCCAAACTGTTTACAGACTGGTTCGGGTGAAAATTTTTATTCTTTTGGATTGGAAGGAAGTCAAAAAAGCATTTTTGCCACTTAAAAGAGTTTTCAGGTGCGTGAGCAATATGTTTAGTACTTAATCCGTTATGTATTGACTATAATTTATGTTGCTTCACAGATTAGGGGTGGGAAAGAATATATTATGCGTTTAGAAAATCAGCAGAAAAACGGGAAATTTGGATGCTTTCGGAAACTTAAACGCAGACTAATTATTTGGAAACGATACCGCAAGAAATAAAGAAGGATGTTTCTTTAGCTTTTTCTTTAGAAGATGATTCCTATAGTCAAGCTGTGGCAGTTGTACTTCGTGAACAGTAAGGCTTCGACTTCTTATATTCAACGCCGTTTAGGTATTGGTTATAATTGTGCCGCAACATTGATTGAAAGGATGGAAGGAGAAGGCATTATTAGTCCAGCAAATGATATGGGTAAGCGGAAAGTTTTGGGGACGGTCGAAGAAGAATACTTTTAAAAATCTTTTGATAGTTTTTTCAAACAATATCGTTATCTTATAAAGAAGGGTATTTATTCATCGTTGATTACTTAAGTTATAAATTATAAAGTCAATTAAGTATTGCTTGGGAGCATTTTTTTATGAAAACGTCTTTTTTGTCGCAAAGAAGAGTCTTTGGGTTGGTGGGAATTATTATCTTTTGGTGTTTAACTTTTCCTGTTTTTTCGCAAGCGTCTAATAAAGTGATAAAGGCGCAAAATGTTGTAAATCACTTTGCGGCAATCAAAACAATGACAGGTGATTTTATTCAGTTTAGTCCAAAGGGGAAAATGTCTCAGGGGACATTTTACCTAGAGCGTCCAGGGAAAATTCGTTTCATTTACAAAAAAATGCCCTTACAGATTATTGCAGATGGTCAATTTGTAGGTATTAACAATCGGGCTTTGAATACTTGGAACTTTTCACAACTTTCGCAAACGCCAATGAAGTTTCTGTTGGGTGATAAAATTGATGTATCTTCTGGGCGCTTGTTGGCATTTCGCGAAGATCCAGGGGCTGTGACGATTGTTCTGCGTGATAAAACGATTGGGGCAGGGCAAATAAGGATGGTTTTTGATTCTAAAGGCTCTGCTTTGCGCCAGTGGACAATTGTTGACCAACAAAATTTGGAAACTACTGTGCAGATTATGAATGTGCGGACGGACGTCCGCTTCGCTAATGGAATGTTTACACTTCCTTCAAAGAAATAGTGCTGTGTTATTTCATTGGGATTGAAATGGATGTTCTTTCGTATTGCAACTTGGAATATTAATTCTATTCGTTTGCGTCTTGCACAGGTTTTTCAGTATTTGGAACTCTTTTCCGCAGATGTTTTGTGTCTACAGGAAACAAAATGTCCAGATGCTTTATTTCCAGTGGAGGCTTTTGAAGCGGCGGGTTATAAGCATATCGCATTGAGTGGACAAAAATCTTATAACGGGGTGGCTATTGTTTCTCGGTTGCCTTTTAAAAAGGTAGAAAAGCGTTTCTTTTGCCAAAACCAAGATTGTCGCTATATCTCAGTTATTGTGGAAGCCTATGGGAGAAGCTTGCGGATTCATAATTTTTATGTTCCTGCTGGGGGAGATATTCCTGATGCTGATGTGAATGAAAAATTTCGGCATAAGCTTGATTTTTTAGAAGAAATGTCCTCCGTATGTGCGGATCAAGGAGATGGTCTTTCTTCTCTTTTGGTGGGCGATTTAAATATTGCTCCTTTGGCAGAGGATGTTTGGTCTCATCAGAAATTGTTGAAGGTTGTAAGCCATACTCCCATTGAAACCGAGCGTTTAAAAGCTTTATGCTGTCAAGGTGGATGGGTTGATCTGATGCGGTTACATATCCCTGTTCCTACCAAGCTTTACACATGGTGGAGTTATCGTGCACGCGATTGGGCATTTACCGATTATGGGCGGCGGCTTGATCATGTTTGGTCTTCTCCTGATTTAACACCTTTTGTTGTAGATCTTTCGATTTTTCGTGATGCACGCGGATGGGAACGTCCTTCAGATCATATTCCTGTGCAAACTGTATTTGATTTTTCACGTTAAGTTTGAAATAAGAAGTAAATAAAGTATTAATATTAAATAATGATTCTGAAAGAATGCGGGAGACTAGATGTATATCAGAAATCTCAAAAGGGGCGCTTCTCGTGGATTACTTTCTAGTATCTTTTTGTGTTTGCTTTTGTCAGGATGTATGGTTGGTCCTAATTACCAGAAAACATCTTTTCGTGTTCCAGCAGTTTGGGGAGAAAAATCTGCACAGGCGTCTGGGCAGTCAGTTGCGCTTGCCGGATGGTGGCGGCGTTTGAATGACCCCGTTCTAGATGCGTTAATGGATTATGCGATTTCTGGAAATAATAATGTTGCTGTTGCCAAAGCTCGGGTACGTGAGGCGCGTGCGGGTTTAGGACAGGTTGTAGGAACTCTTTTGCCAAATGTGTCCAATTCAATTTCAGGAACCCGTAGTCATTCTGGACAGTCTGATGCATTGTTAAACCAATATCATAGTGGTTTTGATGCAAGCTGGGAGCTTGATTTTTTTGGTGGGCATAAACGAGCGGTTGAAGCAGCGCGTTATGGTCTTGATGCGGCTGTGGAAGATATGCGCGCTACCATGGTGATATTGTTAGGAGATGTGGCAACAAATTATGTACAAATGCGTGGTTGGCAACAGAAGTTGTTGATTGTGCGACAAATTGCTGTATCACAGCGTAAAACCTATGAATTGATGCGCGCTAGATTAACAGCTGGTGATGTTTCTGAGCTCGATGTTTCAAATGCGCAAGCGCAAATGGCAAATACAGAAGCGGATATATCACAGATGGAAGCGAATTTAGCAATGAGCGTTCATCGCCTTTCTGTCTTAACTGGTCGTGTGCCTACGGCATTGAAGGATCTTTTACAAAAAAATGCTAAACATGCAAAGATTCCACAACCACGCTGGCCGATACCAGCAGGAATTCCAGCCGATATTTTGTTAACACGTCCGGATTTGCGACGGGCAGAGCGTCAATACGCGCAAGCAACAGCGCGGATTGGTCAGCGTGAAGCAGATCGCTATCCATCACTTACTTTAACAGGTAATATTTCGACAGCCGCAACGGCGATTGATCAGTTATGGAAAAATTCAACGATTGGCTGGTCTTTTGGACCTGGTCTTCGTTTACCTCTTTTTAATGGAGGTCAGGTTGAGGCTTCTATTGCTGTTGCGCGTGCACAACGTGATCAAGCTTTTATTACTTATCGGGCTGCTGTGTTGGGAGCTTTAGAAGATGTAGAAAATGCGCTGGTAAGATTAACTAAAGAACATCAACGCTTAGAAAAGCTAATCGTTGCGAATAAAGCTTCTCTTCATTCCTTAAAACTTTCACGGAGCCTTTTTGAGAATGGAAATACCAGTTTTCTTGAATTGTTAAACGCTGATCGCTCTTATTATTCTGCACAAATGGCACTTAAAGATAGCCGTGTTTCTTTGGTTACGCAATATATCACGTTGATGAAAGCATTGGGGGGGGGCTGGGATGGCGTTGTTGATGTATCACGTCCGGAAGTCGTTGATGGTGCACCTCGTTCGCGTGCAAAGGTAGGGAAATGAAAAAAAGTCTACTCAAAAATTTCATTACAAAACACAAAAAACTTTCCTTTTTTTTAACTGCCATATTCCTTCTTCTCTTGTTTTTATGGTTGCGTTCTGTTGTTTTTGGAACATCTAGCCCAACTTATATAACAGCGGTGGTGAAGCGTGGGGATATTGAGGAAAGTGTTTTAGCTTCTGGTCTTGTACGTCCTTATCGGTTGGTGGCTGTTGGTGCGCGTGCAACAGGGCGTGTGGTATCAATGCGCGTTTCTCCTGGGAGTGTTGTGAAAGAAGGCGATCTCTTGGCAGAAATTGATCCTACAGATCAAGAAAATGATTTAAAAAGAAAAAAAGCAGCATTATCTCACTATTATGCGAGTTTGGTAGAACAAGAAGCCCATCTTTCTCTTGCGCAGAAAAATTTAGCACGTCAGAAAAAAATGATCGAGTCACGTGCGGTTTCACGGGCTAATCTCGATGATGCTGCGACACAAGTAAAAATACGTGAGGCGCAAATTGCTCAACTTCAACAGCAGATTGTGCAAGCACAAATTGATGTGGATAGTGCAGAGGTCAATTTAGGTTATACACGCATCATTGCCCCTTCAGCGGGAACGGTTTTGGCAACAGTTGTGGAAGAAGGGCAGAATGTGAATGCAGTTCAGTCGGCGCCAACAATTGTTATTTTGGGCGATTTGTCAAAGATGACGATCAAGGCGCAAATCTCAGAAGCTGATGTTCTTAAAATTCAGGCTGGACAACCACTTTATTTTACAGTTTTAGGGAATTCGCAGCGTCGTTATGAGGGCGTTTTAGAAAAGATAGAGCCGGCTCCTGAAGCAATTCGTGCTGATGTGAGTATTAACCCTGGTATGGTAGGGGGGTCTAGTGCTTTAATCTCATCAGCTATTTATTATAACGGAATTTTACATGTTGATAATGCGGACAATTTTTTGCGAACCTATATGACTGCTCAAGTTCATATTATCTTAGGGCGTGCTCAAAATGTCTTGTTGGTTCCAAGCGATGCTTTACGCGATGAGACAAAAGAGCATAAGGCGTGGGTTTCTGTTTTGGAGGGGGGGAACAAGGTGGTTACTAAACAGGTGAGCGTTGGATTGAATAATAAGGTGATGGCAGAGATTGTTTCAGGACTTAATGAGGGCGATGTCGTTATCACTGGCTCGCCTGATGGGGTGATGCCAGAACCTTCTGACGTGCATAGTGAAGACGAGATTTAAACCATGAACACAAACCAAGCAGATGCTGTCCTTGTGTTGGAAAATATTGTACGTAAATTTCCAGCGGGCGAAACATTTGTTACTGTTTTGAAGGACATCAATCTTACCATTAAGCGCGGTGAAATGGTAGCGATTGTGGGAGCTTCTGGTTCAGGAAAATCCACATTGATGAATATTTTAGGTTGTCTTGATCGGGCAACTTCTGGTCGTTATTGGATTGCAGGGAAAGAAACAGCTTCTCTTTCAGCTGATGAATTATCGGCTTTGCGGCGCAATCATTTTGGTTTTATTTTCCAGCGCTATCATTTGTTGAATGAATTGACAGCTCTTGGGAATGTTGAAATTCCGGCTATTTATGCAGGATGTGCTGTGGAAGCAAGGAAAAAGCGTGCACAAGATCTTTTAACGCGCTTGGGCATGGGCGATCGGGTGAATCATCGTCCAAATCAACTCTCAGGTGGTCAGCAACAACGGGTGTCTATTGCTCGAGCGTTGATGAATAATGCGGAGGTTATTCTTGCCGATGAGCCAACTGGTGCACTAGATAAACAGAGTGGACAGGAAGTGTTGCGTATTTTGGATGAGCTTCATCAAGAAGGTCGTACTATTATCATTGTAACCCACGATATGCAGGTGGCCAAAAGAGCAGAGCGTATTATCGAAATCAGTGATGGAGAAATTATTGCTGACAGTATGACAAAGGTTGCAAAGAAAAGAGCAGCGGGGGCAAAAATAAAAACGGATAGTCAATCTTTTTATGAAAAACAGAAACTAAAAGTTAAACAACAGCTTGGCTCTTTTCGGTCTTTTGTTGAGCGGTTTCGTGAGGCATTTATTATGGCTTTGTTGGCAATGAATGCACATCGAATGCGAACTTTTTTAACAATGCTTGGGGTGATTATCGGTATTGGGGCGATTATTGCTATGGTGGCTTTGGGAAATGGTACACGAGAGAAAATTTTGGAAAATTTTAAAAGCTTGGGTGCTAATACATTAACAATTTTACCTGGCAAAAGTTTTTCTGATCCACAAGCAGAGAAAATAACAACTCTTGTTGAAGCTGATGCAGAAGCCTTGTCTGGGTTACCTTATGTTTCTGGTGTAACGCCTCAGATTTCAACAAGTTCGAAAGTGCGTTTTGGTGCAGTTGAAGTCAATGCCGTCATTGTGGGGGTGGGAGAACAATTCTTTCAGACACAGGGGCTTAAAGTTTTCAAAGGACAGTTTTTTGATCAAAAAAGTGTGCATGATCGGGCGGTTGATCTCGTGATTGAGAAAGAAGCATTGTCTGTTCTTTTTCCCCATAGCCATGAGAGCCCCCTTGGCAAAGTGGTGCTTGTGGGTAATGTTCCAGCGCGCATTATTGGTGTTGTTGATTCGCAAAATAACGCAAATGGAAATACATCAAATACATTACAGCTTTATTTGCCCTATACAACAGTGCAAACGCGTTTTCTTGGCACAACAGAAGTTCGTGCGATTACCGTTAGGATTGCTGATGATGTCGATTCACATTTAGCGGAAAACATGGTGAAACGTTTTCTCATTATGCGGCATGGTGGAGAAGATTTTTTCATTAGAAATTCAGAATTCTTTCGTGAACGTATCATGGAAAGTACACATATCTTAACACTTTTAATTTCTTCAATTGCAGCTATTTCCCTGATTGTGGGTGGTATTGGGGTGATGAATATTATGCTGGTCACCGTTTCTGAGCGGATCAATGAAATTGGTGTGCGTATGGCAGTTGGTGCACGCCAAAGTGATATTTTGCAGCAGTTTCTCATTGAAGCGGTGTTGGTTTGTGTCATTGGTGGTGGTTTGGGGATCTTGCTTGGGCTTTCTATCGGTGGTTTATTTCTTCTGTTTAAAGCGCCTATCCACTTGGTTTATACGATTGATTCGATCATTTTATCCCTTACTTTTTCAACCCTCATTGGAATCTGTTTTGGTTTTTCTCCAGCGCGGCAAGCTTCACGGCTTGACCCTGTTGTCGCTCTTTCACGCGATTAAGCTTTATCAATTGTAGGGCATGTTTGTTGTGATGTTTTCCACTTGGAAGAAGCGTTTATGAAGCGAAACATGGATGGGAAAGTTTAGCATTATTTGCTGTTATATTTTAGAAAACGCTTTATTCGTTAAGTGAAGCGTGCTTTATATAACGTTAAAGGATGAAGTTTTACGGCACAACGTATTATGAATAAATTTCCCTTGTATTTTATATAGCTATAAAAATATAAGGCGCGATAACTTTAGGATTTTAACCTAAAAATAGGAGGGGGAATGGAGTGTATATCTGTTAACAAACAAGATAAAAAAGAAGCAAGTTTAAACGAAAAACAGCTTATATCTAAAAAAAACGAACGGGTATACGAGGCGGGTTGGTCTCTATAGTTTTTCTTTTCCTTTTGTTTATTCGTGGCCCTGTTTTTTGCTCACAAATTGTATGGCAAAGAGAGGGGCGTTGGTATTGGTAACGTTTGGTTTTAAGATTCTTTATGGCTTTATGCGACGGAGATATAGGTTTTTACGAAGCTCCAGTTTTGTAGGGAGAACGAGATGAATACACTTATGGGCTCATGTTGCTGGGAATGTTAATTGCTGTATTCATTATTATGTGTATTGGTATAGCTAGTTGTTAGTTTTACGTTATGCTTTTATTGCATTTAGCACCTCCTGAATATGAGCTTAAACTATTTTCAATAGATAAATATCAAAAAAAGCTCATCAAAATAATGAAGGAAATCTCTACATTCTTGTGCGTGATTACATGATATTTATCAGGGATGTGGGAAGAGCAGATTCTATTCTTTTGTTGATAAGTAAAACTTTATTCATTTGTTTTGTTTAGTACATATTCCATTATAAATATTGGTTCATTCAGTAAATCGAGTTATCTAAAGTCTTTTGGGGGAAATAATAGGCATTGACCAATTTGGCTAGACTCGATAATTGAAAGTATTTTTCATTGGGGGGAAGCATGACGCTGCAATCGCTTTTACAGACATATCGTGACGAAGCGCGTACCGAACGGGACAAAGGTACATATTTTGAGCGTTTTGCTCTTGCTTATCTGACACATGATCCTCTTCAGTTTGGGTGTTATGAAAAGGTTCAAACCTTTAAGGATTGGGCTCGTGAAAATGATTGGGATGGTCATGATACTGGCATCGATCTTGTGGCAAAGATTCGTAATGAAGAGGGTTTTGCAGCAATCCAATGTAAATTTTATGATGCATCATATCGGATTAGAAAAGCAGATATTGATAGTTTTATTTCGGCATCAGGGAAAGCTCCATTTAAGCGGCGTGTTATTATAGATAGCACTGAAAGTGCTTGGAGTGATAACGCTGAAACAATGATACGGGGGCAGGATATTCCTGTTATACGGATTAATCTTTCCGATATACAACAAAGTCCGATCCGTTGGGAAACTTTTGCAGCCCAGGGCAAAGTTGTGTTGGAGGATAAAAAGAAAATCCGTCCACATCAGCAGGATGCATTGCGTGATGTGCGTGCTGGGCTTGCTCAAGCAGATCGGGGTAAGCTTATTATGGCTTGTGGTACTGGTAAGACATTTACCAGTCTTAAAATTGCTGAGGATTTAGCGGGTGAAGGCAAGTTTGTTCTGTTTCTTGTTCCTTCCTTGGCACTGATGTCACAGACGGTCCGTGAATGGACAACGGATGCAGAAATCGGATTGAGATCCTTTGCTGTCTGTTCAGATACACAAGTGGGAAAGCGTCGTAAAAATAGTGATGATGTTGCTGAAATTGATGTGTTTGATCTTGCTTTTCCGGCGACAACCGATGCTGCTAAACTTGCAGAACAGGCGGGTAAGAGTGTTGCAGATAGGATGACCGTTGTGTTTGCAACCTATCAATCCATTCAAGTGGTTGCGGATGCTCAGAAAAAGTATGGTTTGCCAACATTTGATCTTATTATTTGTGATGAAGCGCACCGTACAACAGGGGCAACGCTGGTTGGAGAGGATGAATCCAATTTTGTTAAGGTGCATTCTAATGATGTTATTCGTGCCAAGAAGCGCCTTTATATGACAGCGACACCACGTATTTTTGGTGATAACGCAAAAAGTCGCGCGAATGAAGCCAATGTTGTTCTTGCTTCGATGGATGATGAAAAGCTTTTTGGTAAAACACTTTTTTATCGGGGGTTTTCTTGGGCAGTACAAAATGATCTTTTAACGGATTATAAGGTTATTGTCTTAGCAATGGATGAAAAATTGGTCAGTTCCGCTGTTCAGAAGCGTCTTAGTGATGACCAGTCTTCACTTGTTCTTGATGATGCAACGAAGATTATTGGTTGTTATAAGGCGCTGACAAAACAAGATCTGAAGGCTGATGTTGGTGCTGATCCACACCCCATGCGTCGTGCTTTAGCGTTTTGTAAAACTATTGAAAGTTCTAAACTGGTGTGTGGTGAATTTTCTGCGGTTGTTAGAGAATATCTTGAGTATACGAAAGAGGATACGGAAAAAGAGCATTTTCTGAAATGTGAAATTGAGCATGTTGATGGCACTTTCAATGCGAAGGATCGTGGTGCATTACTTGATTGGCTGAAAGCTGATAGTGGTGAGGATGTTTGTCGTATTTTGACCAATGCACGGTGTTTGTCTGAGGGGGTGGATGTTCCGGCTCTGGATGCGATCATGTTTTTAAATCCACGCAAGAGCCAGATTGATGTTGTGCAAGCGGTTGGGCGGGTGATGCGTCGGTCTGAGGGCAAAAAGATGGGGTATGTCATTTTGCCAATTGGTATTCCCTCTGGGATTCCAGTGGAACAGGCTTTGAACAACAATGATAAATATCGGGTTGTTTGGCAAATTTTAAATGCTTTGCGTGCGCATGATGATCGTTTTGATTCGACGATTAATAATGCATCGCTGAGCCAAGATATCAGCAATGTGATTGAGATTATTGGTGTCACGCAGAGCACTGAGTTACAGGCTGTTACAGCTGTTGTAGACAATCTTCCAGTTCGCGCACAACCGGCACGAGCGGGCATTGGAGCACCGGAATATGATTTAACTCGTACAGATCAGCTAAACAAGGAGTTTTCTTTCCCGGTGGATGAAATTTCTCGTGCGATTTTGGCAAAGATCGTCAAGAAATGTGGGACACGTGATTATTGGGAAGATTGGGCGAGCAACATTGCTGAAATTGCTAAGAATCATATCACGCGTTTAACAGGTATTCTGGCAGAGCCAAATACTGAGGCGCGTCAAGCCTTTGACAGGTTTGTAGCAGAACTGCGTGATGATTTAAATGATGCTGTTACAGAGGCTGATGCGATTGAGATGTTGGCACAGCATATTATCACGCGTCCTGTCTTTCAGGTGTTGTTTGAAGGGTATCAGTTCACACGTGAGAATCCTGTCTCGCGTGCTATGCAGCGTATGCTTGATGTGCTTGATGAGGCAAACCTTGATAAGGAATCCAAAGATCTTGAGAAATTTTACGCAAGTGTAAAATTACGCGCCAGTGGCATTACGGATCCAAAAGCAAAACAGAGGTTGATTGTAGAGCTTTACGATAAGTTTTTTCGTTATGCTTTTCCACGTACTGTAGAAAAACTTGGCATTGTTTATACCCCCGTTGAGGTTGTGGATTTTATTTTGCACTCTGTCAATGATGTCTTAGAGCAAGAATTTGGGCAAACGCTTGGCTCATCGGGTGTGCACATCATGGATCCCTTTACTGGAACGGGAACTTTTATCACGCGGCTTTTACAATCGGGTCTGATAAAGCCAGAGGAGATGAAGCATAAATTTTGTCATGAAATTCATGCCAATGAAATTGTGCTTTTAGCCTATTATATTGCAGCCATTAATATTGAGACGACCTATCATGGTCTGATGGGGGGCGATTATGTTCCGTTTGAGGGAATTTGTTTAACCGATACATTCCAGCTTTATGAGCAAGAAAAGGACCTGATCAGTGATTTGCTGGTGGATAACAGCACACGTCGATCACGCCAGAAGGAACTGGATATTCGTGTTATTGTTGGCAATCCCCCTTATTCTTTTGGACAAAAAAGTGAAAACGACAATGCACAAAATATTGGCTATCCTAAATTGGATTGTCGTATCCGTGAAACTTATGCTGCTCAATCCAGTGCAAGCCTTATGCAAATGCTTTATGATAGTTATATTCGTGCCATTCGCTGGGCAAGTGATCGCATAAAAGACTGTGGTGTTATTGGTTTTGTAACTGGTTCTGGTTATGTTGAAAAATTAGCAATGGATGGACTCAGAAAAAAATTGAGTGAAGAATTTTCGAGCATTTATGTTCTCAATTTGCGGGGTGATATTCGCAAAAATATGATGAGCAAAGGGCGTGCTCAAGAAGGGCAAAATGTTTTCGGCAGTGGAAGCATGACAGGTATTGCTGTGACATTATTTGTTAAAAATCCAAATGTTACGGAGCATTGTAAAATTCACTATTACGATATTGGTGATAATCTCACGACAAAAGAGAAATTATCTAAACTTCAGCGGTTAGGTAGTGTTGGCGGTATCAAGCGTGAACAAGGCTGGCAGATGATTACACCAGATGAGCACGGTGATTGGCTGGATCAACGCAACAGTGATTTTGAAAAATTTTTAGCCTTAGGTGATAAGAAGGGCAGTGATAAAAAGCTTTTTGAAAATTTTTCTCTTGGTATTGCGACTAATCGTGATGCATGGGCATATAATTCAAGCCGTGAAGCTTTAGCAAAAAATATGAGCAATATGATTACTTTCTATAATAATGAAGTGGAACGTTTTAATAATGCTTATTCACATACTGATCGTAAGGTGCGTGTGAATGCTGTAAACGATTTTGTAAATTCAGATGTCAGAAAGATTAGTTGGAGTCATAATATTAAACAAGAACTGATAAGAGGAAAAGCTTTTAAATTTGAGGAAACATGTTTTATTAAAAGTCTTTATCGTCCTTTCATGCAACAATGGCTTTATTATAACCGTACTTTCAATGAAAGAGTGTACCAAATGCCGCGTATCTTTCCGATGGGGAAAGCGGTTGAAAATAGGGTCGTACAAATTACAGGGTTGGGAGCAAGGAGTGGTTTTTCTGCTCTGATGACTAAAGATTTACCGGATTTAAATATGATGGATGGTGGTAGTCAATGTTTTCCACGGTATGTTTATGAAGATGTTGCATCCTTAGGAGGGAAAGAGAAGGATCAGGTTCATTTGTTTGCAAATTTTGCAGAGGAAAGCAAAGAAATTGGTTTGCAGCGGCGTGATGCTCTCACGGATGAAGGGTTGGTATATTTTAAGGCAGCATATCCTAGTGAAATGATAACAAAGGATGATTTGTTTTATTATGTTTACGGGATTTTGCATTCTGAAGATTATCGTGCTCGTTATGCGCATAATTTGTCTAAAGAATTGCCGCGTATTCCAATAGTTAAAAAGGTAGAGGATTTTTGGGCTTTTGTAACAGCGGGGCGAAATCTTGGTGATTTGCATATGAATTATGAAGAGGTTGAGCCCTATCCTGTTACCTATAAACAGGGTGATCCAAGAACTTGGATGATTTCTGATGAGAAGAGTTTCTATCGTGTTGAAGCGATGAAATTTGCTGGTAAGCGTGGCGCTATTGATAAAAGCACAGTGATTTATAATGCGCATATCACGATGCAGAATATTCCTCTTGAAGCTTATGATTATGTAGTCAATGGCAGGTCTGCTCTTGAATGGGTTATGGAGCGCCAGATTGTCAAAACGGATAAAGCGAGTGGGATTGTGAATGATGCTAATCGCTATGCTGTTGAAACGGTGGGTAATCCGGCCTATCCTCTGGAATTGTTTCAGCGGGTTATTACGGTAAGCTTGGAAACAATGAAAATTGTGCGCAGTCTTCCAAAATTGGAAGTGAGAGAAACTGAAAATGTTCAGTTATCCATTGTGACGTAAAACAGCGCTGTGTCGTAACAAACTGGCACTATCATACACTTTGCCAGCTCGTGGGTATTGCGACAGTTTTTGGCACTTGAGACAAGTCCATAAGAGGCATGTCTTTTTTGTACAGTTTTACGCCACGCAAGCTCTCTTCCCTTGTGATGTGCAAGAAAATGGTTTTGATTGATTCAACAGAGAATAGATTTAAAATGAGAGAATCTGATGATATTGAGAGATCTCATTCAAGTTGTAGCGTATAAACTTTCCTTATAAATCAATATGTTGTATGTGATAAAACATCTTAGGTAGTAGACGGATAAAATGATGACGCATGCGCTTTAGCGACAGTGATGAATAGCTTTAAGCAGAGCTTGTTCGTTGAGCCTTATGTGAGTAAACCATATAAATGGGGAAGCTGAGAGGAACTTTCCCAGAGAAGTAGGATTGTTTACAAACCGTTGCTGATGGGAATCATCGTCCTTTGAGCGGGGGTGATTGGAAGTGAACAGGGAGAACGCATTAGACAAGAAGCTGGATTGTTATTGTTTACAGATCGCTAGAGTTTAAAAATTTTCGTTCTTTTTTGGGGAGGCAGCCAAACAAAAAGTGTTTTTAGTGGGAAATGATTTCAAAAAAGATTGCGATAAAAAGTGTGGGATGTTCGTGGTGGTGTGCGTTTTGAGCTTATTCCTATCTGTGATCTAAAATGCCCTTATGAAGATGCTTTGTTGAATGAAGAGATTATTACTAATATATTGGTTTATAATGATAGTTTAAGCTTCTCTCTGTTGAATGAGAAATCTAAGTATCATAAATTTTCTTATTTTAAATCTATTAAAATTACTTCTTTTCATGTCATACGAGGTTGGTATGCTCGTGTTAAAAAAAGGCGAAAGCATGTCTCTTACCAATCATCCCAAGTGGTGTAAGAGCTATCGTAATATTGGGGGCGGTAAAATATAGGATGGGGTTGGTTTGTCTTTTTTATGAAGCGTAAAGACGGTGGTATAAATAGATCTCTATAACAAGTCGGGAGATCTTATAGTTGGCTGGGGGCTCTATTTACAAGAGCTTATATATTGAGATGGCATGTACAGATCCCGTGCTGTGAGATATGTTTGGGATGTAAGAGATGTCTTTGGGTGAATGTGCAATACAGTGATACGTGTATTGGGGGTATTTTGCTTTGTATGAGGGTAGCTCTGTCGAGCTTTTATAGAGGCAACCTCGTGTGGAAGGCTATGGAAAGAACGGTATGAAGCGGTTCGTGGGTGGCAAGGTTTTTAAAAAAGTCAGAAGGATAAAGAGAAGGATAAAGATTAGAATGCGGTTCTGATATAAACTTGGAGCGTTTTAATATATTGGAATATGAGAATGCGGATTTGATTGATCTGTTGTATTGCGCTTTCAGCATCGCTCTTTTTAACAGGATAAGCAATGAAATGGATATCAGGCATTAAATACTTAAGTTCTCGCATTGAGCGCCACATATGGTAATCATGGGTGACGATATAAAGGGTTTTATAGTGGTGTTTTTTGATCCAAGCAGCACTTTCTTTAGCGTTCCCTCTGGTGTTAATCGCTTGATGCCCAATGTCAATACAACATGAGACAAGCTGTGGGGTAATATGCCTGTTATGCATGAAACCTTTCAGATTGGTTGTGGCGTTTACGCCACTGATAAGGAGTCGTGAACCAAGCCCCTTTTGTAAGAGATGGATTCCTGTCTCTATTCGGTTTTCTCCGCCTGTAAGCACAATGATGGCATCAGCTTTGGGGAGAGGCTTTGGGGGAGAAAGTCGTTCAGTTTTTTCAGAAAAAACAATAAAACCGCCCCAGAAAATGAAAACAATGATTGCAAGAGTAAGTGTTGTCGGTGGAAAATAGCGAAATAAAAAGCACACAGACCAACGATAGTGGGGTCGTTTTGGAAGAGGACGTTCTAAATTGTTTTGCCTCAACGAGTTGGAATGGTAGGAGTGGTAAGTCATAAAATTAAAATAAACCATTTTCACATTGATCGATTTTTTTCAATTGCGCTAAAATAGTCATGCGGTTTGTAAGAGTGGTAAGAAAAGAAACGAAAATAATAAGAAAAATGATTTTTCCGTAAGGAACGGAACTTATGGAAATATGTCCAAACAAAGCTGTTACTTGGCTAGCTTCCACTCTTCCCAAGTTATAATTCGTCCAGAGACAAAAGGCTAAAAACAGAAATATGCTTGTGAGACCACCATATAAAGCACCACGCAGTGCAGTTTTAAAAAAATGCCAGTCAAATTGGCGGGCAATGAAAATAGTTTCAGTACCAAGGAAATATAAGACATTGATAATATGCGCATTTTCTGCCAATGCATTGCGGGTGGTAAAAATGATGGTAAGAATAAGAGAGCCTAGAACCAATGCTAAAATTGAAAAACCAATAAAAACAGTGGTGTGTGCCATGGTTGCAAAACGATGGACCCAAACACGGTGATCATCAAATTGACCTCCTGGAATTTGGGTTTTAATGGCGTGATTAATGGCTGCAAAATTGATTTTTTCATCCTCTTTCAGGGTCACAATGATAAGGCGGGGAAGGGGTAGTTCATTGACATTAAAGCCTGTTCCAAGCCATGGTTCCAGTAATTTTTCGGTAGCTTTTTGGTCAACAATTTTTGCATCTTGTACACCAGAAAATGTTTTAACCAATTGTACGGCATCACGGAGTGCTTTGTTGATATCAACATTGTCTATGGGGCGTATTTGTATTGTTGCTTCATAGCTAATCTGATTACTCCAATTTTGGGCGGCGCGTTGGACTAAATCAACACCGATTAAGGTGAGGCTTGAAAGAAACGTCATAATAGCAATCACGGCAACCAATGCTTTTCCAGAAATATTACCACTGGGAATAATCGCTGTTGTATTTTTTTTATTGCTTGTAAAAATGGGGAAAGACTTATTCATGAATCGTCATCCGTCCGTTATGGAGAAGCATACGTCGTGCTGCAACTTGTTCCATTAAGGCAATATCATGGGTAGCAATGATAACAGCTGTTCCAAAACGATTTAATTCAATAAACAAACGCAGTAGGCGTTTTGCCAAGGGCGGATCGACATTTCCGGTAGGTTCATCAGCAAGTAGAATTTCAGGTTGATCAATGAGCGCGCGTGCAATGGCTACCCTTTGTTTTTCTCCGCCAGAAAGAACTGGTGGTAAAACATGAATATGATCTCCAAGACCTACCCAACAGAGAAGATCTTCCACTTCACTGCGATAGGTTGCCTCTTCTTGTCCTTTAATGCGTAAAGGTAAGGAGACATTTTCATAAGTGGTCATGTGGTCGAGTAAACGAAAATCTTGAAAAACAACACCGATACGTTGTCGCAGCGCAGGGAGCTCTTGTCGTTTGAGTAACGCTGTGTCTGTTCCAAATAAATCAATATGACCGCGGGTGGGTTTGAGTGCCAAAAACATAAGACGCATCAACGACGTCTTCCCTGCTCCAGAGGCGCCAGTGAGAAATTGAAATGATCCAGGAGGAATATGAAAGCTAATATCACGAAGGACCTCAGGTCCCATTCCATAGCGTAGACCGACATTTTCAAAATGAATCACTTTTTATTATTACTCCTGATTTTATATTGCATCATTTATTCTAAGAACTCTTACTTTCATTACTTTAGATTTTTGTTGTAAGCTTGGTTATTTTAGATTTCATGGTTTTCAATATTTTTTATACACCCTCGTTATAGATAAATATTTTTGCTCAAGAATATTATCACTTATACTTTCTCTTTTTAGCTTTATTTATGATTTTAGCAGGAATTTCAAAGTGATTCTAGCATAAACATCAGAACTATTTTTCCTTCTTTCTCAGAGGCTTTTTTGCATTGAGTGGGTACTGGGTGATTTTAAAAAGCTATGTTGCTCTTTTTATCTCACTTTCTTATTCCTATTCGCATTTATATTCCAATCTTAGCATCTTCCAACCGTGAAGTTTTTTCTTCTATTGTTTCTTATTTGTTATGAAGAAAGGCGTTTGTTGTTAGAGTTGTTGAGCTTCCCATGAATTGTTTTGTTTTTTTATTCTCATGGGTGGTTTTCGTAACAATGCTAGGATAATTTTAGCAGAAAAACAAAAACCACCGTATGTTGTGTTTCTTCGTGGTTTCTTTAATTTTGTCGGTTGGCAATAAGATCTTCAACAACTTGTGGTTCGGCAAGAGTTGAGATATCTCCGAGAGTATCAAAATCGTTTTCGGCGATTTTTCGTAAAATACGTCTCATAATTTTTCCTGATCGCGTTTTGGGAAGCTGTGGGGAAAATTGAATTTTATCCAATATGGCAATGGATCCTATTTCCTTTCTCACATGTTTAATAAGCTCTTCTTGTAACTCTTCATTTGGAGCCGTCCCTTCCATTAAGGTGATAAAACTATAAATTCCTTGTCCTTTAATGGGATGCGGGTAACCCACAATGGCTGCTTCTGATACAGCGGGATGAGAAACGAGGGCTGATTCAATTTCAGCAGTTCCTAACCTGTGCCCCGAGACATTGAGAATGTCATCAACCCGCCCTGTAATCCAGTAATAGCCGTCACTATCACGCCTACAACCATCGCCTGTAAAATATCTTCCTTTATAGGAGGAAAAATAAGTTTGAATAAAGCGCTCATGATCTTTATAAAGCGTGCGCATTTGTCCTGGCCATGAATCACTGATACAAAGATTGCCTTCTGCTTCACCTTCTAAAATATTGCCTTGAGCATCAACAATTTGGGGTTGAACACCAAAAAAAGGACGTGTGGCTGATCCTGCTTTGAGGGGGGTTGCACCAGGCAAGGGCGTGATCATATGCCCTCCTGTTTCTGTTTGCCACCATGTATCGAGAATCGGACAACGGTCATTTCCAACTGTATGATAAAACCATTCCCATGCTTCTGGGTTAATCGGTTCTCCTACCGTGCCTAAAAGACGCAACGATGTCCTGTTTGAGTGTTCAACAAACGAATTTCCTGCTCCCATTAAGGTGCGGATAGCTGTTGGTGCGGTATAGAGTGTATTGACTTGATGCTTGTCGACAATTTCCCAAAATCTTCCTTTATCAGGAAAGGTTGGTGTGCCTTCAAACATTAAAGTGGTCGCACCATTGCATAAAGGTCCATAAACCAAGTAAGAATGACCGGTAATCCAACCAATATCAGCTGTACACCAGTAAATTTCATCAGGGTGATAATCAAAAACGTATTGATGTGTCATTGCGGCATAAACGAGATAGCCCGCTGTAGTATGCAAAACACCTTTGGGTTTGCCGGTGGAGCCTGAAGTATAAAGAATAAAAAGCGGATCTTCAGCGTTCATTGGTTCTGGTGGGCAGTCTGTTTTGGCATGAGCTATCTCTTCGTGGTACCAAAAATCACGTCCCTCTATCCATTGAATGGGTCCACAAGTCCGCCGTATAACCATGACTTGGTCCACATGCACGTTTTGGCGCGCTGCTATCTCAATAGCATGATCAACATTGTCTTTTAAGTTGATTCGTTTGCTGCCACGCAAGCCTTGATCAGCTGTAATAATGAAGGTTGATTCGCAGTCAACAAGGCGTCCTACTATTGCCTCAGCAGAAAAGCCAGCAAAGATAACCGAATGAACAGCACCAATGCGGGCGCAGGCGAGCATAGCATAGGCTGCTTCGGGAATCATGGGAAGATAAATGGTTACTTTATCGCCTTTCTTAATGCCACGACTTTTCAAAAGATTGGCAAAACGACAAACATGTTCATAAAGCTCGTTATAGGTTATTTTTTTATCATGATAAGGATTATCTCCTTCCCAAATAAGCGCGATTTTTTCTCCATGGGTTTTCAGGTGGCGATCAATGCAGTTATAGGCAACATTTGTTATTCCATCTTCGTACCATTTTATTGATACATCTCCATTAAAGGAAGTGTTTTTTACTTTTGTATAAGGTTTAAACCATTCAATGCATTTTCCATGTTTTGCCCAGAAGCTTTCTGGATCATTGACGCTTTCTTGATACCATTGTTGATAGGTCTCCTCATTGATAAGCGCATTTTTTTTGATTTCTTCTGATATTGGATAAATTTTTTCAGTCATGTGTCCCTCTTTTAATTTATTGTTTGGAAAAATTTGCCTCTATACTTTCGTATGTTTATATTTTTGGCAGAGTTTTCCAAAAGCTTTTCATTGCGAGGTTAGACTAAATGACAAAGATTAGAATAGTCAATTTTTAAAATCATCTGTGTTTGTCTTTACGTTTATATTTTAAGAGAGCTTTTTTATGCTGTTTTAGGGGGTAACGTGTGACAAAGTATATCGTCATAAAGAGCTGTAAATTGTATAGAAATACAAAAAGATCGTATTGTTGTAGAGAGAGCTCTTTATGTGCCGATAAGAAATTAAATTTTAAAAACAAATTCATATAAAAGTTAAAAGGAGATGGGGATTCGTAGATTATCGGCATTATTTATGGCATTATTTATAAAGTCATTTTCGAAGGGCGAATATTGCCACACTACAGATTTATTACTTCCATAAATGTAAAATACTGACACTTAGTGTTTTGCGTTATGCCATTCACTGATTGTACTAGGAAATGGTATTGGGAGCAAGGACAAATGTTCCTTCAAGATCCACCTAAGGCTAGGAACGCATTGAAAATCTAAAATTAATTCTTGCTTGTTTTTTAGGGAAAGGAAAAAATCAAGTTAACTATCCGATTGTGCACGCCCTTAAAAATATCATCCTTTAAAGCAGTGTTATAAACATGCTGGGTAATTTATCGATTTGACTGTTTTTTAATTAATATAAACACAAATATATAAATAAGTTATTAGAAATAAAGAACATAATAACTGACTATAATGCCGTTATGATATTTTCTAAATGTAACAAAATTTTTTCTAAAAAAATAAATATAGTAATAGATATAATTAATACGGCGAATAATTTCGCAATCATATATTGTATTTGTATAAAATACAATATAAAAAATTATTATGTATAAATAATAATTTTAGTGTAATGCTTTTAATATTATATCTTTTAAATTATCAACGTTATATTTACAAAATACACCAAACAGAAATGAAACCAAAAAAATAAATAAGAAGAAGAGTATCACTAATAGTCATAAGATCCATAAGATCCATTATAAGTACCTTCATAAAAGTTGCGATTGTAACATACAGCGTTGAATGCTATCTTAAATATACATATTTGTAAATATGTATCTATATAATATTAATATTTAAAAATATACATTATAAAATATTACTTATAATTTGATATAAACCAATATAGTTAAATAAAAGACTAATAAGAAAGAATATACAGCTTATTAATAATGATTTTTTAGAGAATCTTTCCAACTATAAGAAATAAAATTATAATAAAAAAGATATATTAAACCAAAAAAATGTTGCTATAAGCGATTCAATAATTTTATGAGTAAAATCTGTCATTATAAATCATAATTTCTCATTAATAGCACCATCGCTACTTTATTCAGTGTACTTGGAACTCATCCGATAAAGATTAATATAAACCAAAATATCTACATAAACTATCAGAAATAATGAACAGAATTACTGTATATAATGTTGTTTTTATAGATACTTTCCAACTGTAACCACCAATTTTTTTAAAACCAATAGCATATATAGGGATGAATACAATGAGAATGCAAAACAGTCTTATGATTTCATAAAGAATATTCATTATAACAAAATCCTGATTATGTGATGTGATTCACAATAGATATCTCCGAAAACTATTTTATCCACAGATGTAGATATTTAATTTTGGTATATTCTTTCGAATATATTTACAGAATTATTTATCTTCAGAGATATCTTTGTAGCTATTCTCTATAAATTAGAACCAACACTCACGACCTTTTTCTATAAAGCCCCAAGCAGCACCTCCTATGTATCCCAATGACAAAGCTCCCATTCCACCTGTAAATGCACCCACTGGTCCCCCAGTTATACCACCTTGAATTGCACCAACTACTCCTGCCGGAACTCCTACTTCGCTGCCACGTGCATTCATGTGAGACATAAAAGCACCAGGACTAAATGCATTTCCATGAGTAGGTCTTGAATTGTGCGAATGACCAAAAGAATGCTTTGTCGCCATATGACCGAATGTGTTGAATGAACCAAACATATTAATTCTTCTTAATTATCTACAGTAAAAGTAGCATCACAATGATACATTTCAAATGGCTATCACGTATTTTTAGAGAAATGTCAAAGATAAACTTTAAAAATAACAATAAAAATACTGTATAAATAATATATAAATTATGTATATATGAATTTTTTTCTTAAAAAGATAATAATATTAATTATAAGTTTTTAAAATATAAGAAATGACACCATATTTTTTCTTAATTAAAGTTTAAATTTAGAAAAATTGCGTATATTAAAAGTTGAAGTTTTTCTCTTTGTTTAAGAAATCCACAAAGGAATAATGATAAAGAAATATCGTTATTGGGATCGGTTTCATTGCCATTGTTTTGCATGCATGTATTATGCGCATATGCACGGGATTCGTTCTTTTATTTTTCAGGCGGATATTGACTGTATTTACGCTTTGTAGAGCATAGAAAGTCTCTATGCTATCGTTGTGATCTTATAGGATTGCTATTCATGTTGTTTAGCGCGGCTCTTGGTGCTCTATTGAGCATTTGAGATGTTTATTTTGCTCAAGTGACTTACATGAAAGAGTTTTGTTACTGTATTATGCAGCCATAAGCCTCTTTTTGCCTGCTTTACGCCATTGGCATGTGGGGAAATTGTTTACGCGTGTTGGAGAAGTTAAGAGAATTCGTGGTTTTTAATGGAAATCATTGCGATAATCGTATTGAATATTCTTTTGCAATTGGTGATTTTGCGACAGTTTTTTCATTCATGCGCAACGCCCCTCTTATCATTTTGCCTTTATATAAGGATTTATTTTTTACGTTGCTTTTGCTGGAGAGGCGGTCAGAGGGGAGGTGAAGTAGAGCCAATGTGCGAGAATATGAGAGCCAAATTGCAATGCTATCTTGAAGCTATTGTATGTGTTGTGGATGTGCCGGTGAGAAATTTGAGAAGACCAGCTTTTTTGCTTATTTTGCTAACAGGATGAAAGAGGGACTGGAATCTTTTTTGCTAGAATTGCTTTTTTATTAATATTGAAGGAAATATTTTTTCTCATTTCTGCTGTTTTTGGCTTGTTCGTAGAATTTTCAATGGGAGTTTATATGAAGGGGGAATGAGTTTATATGAGGGGAAATTGCTTTACACAGGGCGTTTTCCAAATAAAGCAGAGCCAATGCGAAGGACGTTAGAGCCAAACTGTAGAGCGGTTTTGAAGTCACTGGACATACCCATGGAAAGCTTTGGAAGACCTGCTTGTTTTGCTAATTTTGCTAAGAGCGCGAAATAGGGTCCGGGGTTTTCATCGACAGGGGGGATGCCCATAAGGCCGATGATATCAAGTCCATAGTTGTTTTTGCATTGGTTGACAAAAGGGATTACTTCTTGCGGTGCAACACCACTTTTTTGCGGTTCTAAGCCAATGTTAACCTGAACATAGCAAGGAAGATGCCTTTTTTGTTTTTGCATTTCTTCGGATAAAATTTTGGCTATTTTTTCACGATCAACCGTTTGAATGACATCAAAAATTTTGATAGCTTCGGCGGCTTTATTTGATTGTAAGGGACCGATGAGATGAAGTTTAATATTTTCAAATTGTTGACGTAAAGCAGGCCATTTTTGTGCTGCTTCTTGTACGCGGTTTTCTGCAAACAAAGATTGGCCTGCTTGTAAAAGGGGACGTATATCAGTGGCAGGAACAGTTTTTGAAACAGCGATAAGTTCAATTTCTTCTACAGGGCGTTGTAACTCTTGGCATGTTTCAGCAATGTCTTTTTGAAGGTTTTGCCATGCTTCAATGGAAGGGGCATCGAGGGGCGTTTGTGTATTCATATTTTTGTGTTTTACCTTTTTTGTTCAAGAGTTGGTCGTTTTTTTAAAAGTTTTATAAAATACTTAGGGAAATATTTCACGAAAATGTTGACGATGAGGTTAATCCATGGTCAAGCATAATAAAACAAGTTTTTGGTTCTGTTTTATTAAAAGAGTATAATGGGAATGACGATTGAACATTATAATATAGGCGAACGCTATAATCCACGTGCGAGAGAAAAAAAATGGCAAGAAATTTGGGATGAAAAGAAAATTTTTCAGACTGTTCAAGAAGATGCTCGTGAAAAATATTATGTTTTAGAAATGTTTCCTTATCCGTCAGGCCGCATTCACATGGGGCATGTGCGCAATTATGCCATGGGGGATGTGGTGGCACGCTATAAAAGGGCAAAGGGTTTTAATGTGCTTCATCCTATGGGCTGGGATGCTTTTGGTATGCCGGCTGAAAATGCTGCTCTGCAAAGTAAAGTGCATCCTAAAACTTGGACCTATCAGAATATTGCTGTGATGCGTGGGCAATTAAAGCAATTAGGGCTCTCACTAGATTGGACACGTGAATTTGCGACTTGTGATGTGGAATATTACCATCGTCAACAAATGTTGTTCCTTGATTTCTATCAAAAGGGTTTGGTTGCGCGTAAAGTGGCTAAGGTGAATTGGGATCCTGTTGACCACACCGTTTTGGCAAATGAGCAGGTTGTTGATGGGCGGGGATGGCGTTCTGGTGCGTTGGTGGAACAGCGTGAATTGACGCAGTGGTTTTTCAAAATTAGCGACTTTAGTGAAGAGCTCTTGGCTGGGCTTGAAGAGCTGGAGCAGTGGCCTGAAAAAGTTCGCACTATGCAAAAAAATTGGATTGGAAAATCGCAAGGTTTACTGATTCGTTGGGCTTTAAAGGCAACAAGTGGTGTTGATGATGCAAGTGGTGTTGATGATGTTTGTGAGACATTTGATGAGGTTGTTTGTTATTCAACACGTCCTGATACACTTTTTGGCGCCTCTTTTTTAGCTCTGTCTGTTGACCATCCCATTGCACAAGCTTTGGCAAAGAAAGATAAAGCGTTGAGTGCTTTTATCGAAAACTGTCGGTGTGGTGGAACGACAACCGCAGCACTTGAAACAGCTGAAAAACAAGGATTTCTCACGCCTTTTTTGGCAGTTCATCCTTTTGATTCAACAGTACATATTCCTGTTTATATCGCGAATTTTGTGCTCATGGATTATGGAACAGGGGTTGTTTTTGGTTGTCCGGCTCATGATCAGAGAGATTTCGATTTTGCGCGCAAATATGATCTTCCAATAAAACCAGTGGTTTTGCCAAAAGGAGAGCAAGCAGAAGATCTTGTCATTGCTGAAACAGCTTATACGGGTGATGGTGTGATGATCAATTCCAGCTTTTTGGATGGTTTGACACCTCAACAAGCTTTTGAAGAAGCAGCCAAAAGGCTTGAGAAACAAATGCTCAATGGGCAACCGCAAGGGAAAAAAACAGTGCAATTTCGTCTGCGTGATTGGGGGATTTCGCGGCAGCGTTATTGGGGGTGCCCCATTCCGATGATCCATTGTACATCTTGTGGAGTGATTCCTGTGCCGCGCACCGATTTACCGGTTGTGTTGCCTGATGATGTTACTTTTGATCAACCTGGAAATCCTCTTGCACGGCATGGAACCTGGCAGAATGTTACTTGTCCTTCCTGTGGTCAACCTGCCAAACGTGAAACCGATACCATGGATACATTTGTTGACTCTTCTTGGTATTATGCACGCTTTACGGCCCCTTTTGCGCAGGAACCTGTCGACAAACAAGCAATCTCTGAATGGTTGCCTGTGCAACAATATATTGGTGGAATTGAGCATGCCATTCTTCATCTTCTTTATGCACGCTTTTTTATGCGTGCCATGAAATTGATCGGTCATGTGACTGTTGATGAGCCTTTTAAGGGGCTTTTTACCCAGGGGATGGTGGTTCATGAAACCTATAGGGATGATCAAGGGTGGGTTTCTCCAGCAGAAATTTCCATTGTTGAAAAGGATGGAAAACGACAGGCTTATAAATTGACTGATCAAAGTGAAGTGATGATTGGTTCGATTGAAAAAATGTCGAAATCCAAAAAGAATGTCGTTGATCCTGATGATATTATCGCATCCTATGGCGCTGATACTGTGCGTTGGTTTGTGTTGTCAGATTCTCCCCCTGATCGGGATGTCATCTGGACAGAATCTGGTGTTGAAGGAGCTCATCGCTTTGTACAGCGTGTCTGGCGTTGTGTGGCTTTGAGCGCTTCTGTTTTAAAGGATGTGGCGCCTTGTGCAGGGCATCAGGGGGCGGCTTTGGAACTCTCAAAGGCTGCACATCGTACGCTTTGCGCTGTAGAAGATGATTTGGAAAAATTTGCTTTTAATCGGGCTATTGCACGCCTTTATGAATTCTTGAATATTATGGCACCGTTGCTCAACAAAATAGCAAGTGTTGACGATGAAATGAAAGCTTCTTTACGTCAAGCCATGGATTTTTTTCTTGCCATGATTGCACCGATGATGCCTCATTTAGCAGAAGAATGTCATGCTGCTTTAGGGGGGAAAACTTTAATGTCTGCGCTTGCTTGGCCTGTTTATGACAGTGCGTTAACCGTTGCGGAATGCTATACTTTGCCAGTACAAATTAATGGTAAAAAACGCGGTGAGGTGAGCGTTGCAGCAACAGCAAATGAAACGATGATTAAAGAAGCGGTTTTGGCTTTAGATTTTGTAAAGGCACAGCTGGTTGAAAAGCCTGTGAAAAAAATCATTATTGTTCCACAAAGGATTGTAAATGTCGTTTTTTAAAAGTTTGATTCTTGTCGTTTTAGCTGGTGTATTCACACTGTTGTGTGGATGCAAAGTTGAACCGCTTTATCGTCAAGAGTTGCAGAGTGCAATGACAATGAATTCTGCTTCCTATAGGAATCCTGTTTCTGGGCAAGCTTCTTTGGGGCTTGCGCAAAAGCTTGCCTCTATTGTTGTGGAAGAGCCTTCGGATCGTTTTGGTCAAATGGTGCGCAATCATCTGCTGTTTCTTTTGTATGGAAATGGTGGTAAACCTTCTCTACCTGCTTATCGATTGGCATTGCAGATATCCGTATCTACAAGAGAATCTATGCAGATAGAGGTTGATTTCGAGAAAAAACGAAAAGGACGACCTTCTGTTGGAACTGTTATGAGCAGAGCTTCTTACACTTTGCAGGATATGAAAAATACTCTTGTTGCAAAAGGAACAGCAATGATGAATGCATCTTTTGACCGACTTCGTCAAGAATATGCAACGATGCAAGCAGAAGAAGATGCAAAAAAACGTGTTGCTGAAGAGTTGGCTGAACAGATTTTTTTGTTACTTTCAAAAGATCTTTCCAATAAAAATTCTAGATATTAAGCAATATTTTGTCCTGTTTTTTTCCAGTCGTTGAGAAATATTTGCAACCCTTTATCAGTGAGAGGGTGTTTGACCAGTGCTTTTAAGATTGCTGGTGGAACTGTTGCAACGTCAGCACCACTGAGTGCTGCTTCTTTGACATGATTAACGGTGCGGATTGAAGCGGCTAGGATTTGTGTTTCAAAGTTATAGTTATCATAAATTGTGCGAATTTCATGAAGCAGTTCACTTCCATCATTTCCGCAATCATCAAGTCTACCAATAAAAGGCGAAACAAATGTCGCGCCTGCTTTGGCTGCAAGTAAGGCTTGATTGGCAGAAAAGCAAAGTGTGAGATTTGTTTTTAGTCCTTCTTTTGTGAGGGCTTTACAGGCTTTTAATCCATCGAGTGTTAAAGGAAGCTTGATACAAATATTGTCGGCAATCTTTGCTAAAACAGCCGCTTCTTTCATGATGTTTTCAAATTCCGTTGCTGCAACTTCAGCAGAAACAGGCCCGCTAATGAGAGCACAAATTTCTTTTGTAACATCAAGAATATTGCGTCCTGATTTTAGGATAAGAGAGGGATTGGTGGTGACACCATCAACAAGGCTTAAATTCTGTAACTCTTGGATTTCTTCGATATTGGCGCTATCCACAAAAAATTTCATATCTAACCTCTTCTTTTTAGCTTTTATCCTATTTTTTGTTATGCGCTATTGTTGACTGCAAAAGCAAGAGAAAGAATTAATCTCTGTGTAAAGAACAAGAATGCTATGATGTTAACCATGTACGCGTTTTTAGTAAAGAAATATTACTTATTGTTTCCATACCTATTTTATATCGTTGCTCGTGATAAGGCATAGAGTTCATTGCGTACCAACATTTTTGCGTATTGGAATCTTTGCGTAGCGGTATTTTTATACTTATGAAAATAAGCTAGCATTATCACACACTTTGCTCATTTCCTATTTGCGATTGCTCTTGATATTTGAGAGTGAATCATAAGATACCTCCCTTTTTCAGGGGGTAGGTTTAACCTCATTTTTAATAGAAGCGAATGGATTTATTTTATCGTAAAACACCATTGAAGAAGGCATGTAAAATTTTATACATGAAGGGTTTTTTTATGGTCAATTACATTGATTTATTCTGTGTTACCCATTCTTCAACAATACGCTTTTGTGCTACTTGTATTGTTGCTTGATTCTCAATCAAGCTGAAAGATGTACGCACGTGTTTCCACGTTTTGGCACAAAGCCAAGGTGAATATTGTAACGGTTCCATTTGCAATATTATTCTCCCTGTAATTAAAATCATGGGAGACTCTCTCATCAATAAGGATTTACAAATGTTCCTCGATGGGTTTGAAATGAGAAAAATTCATCGTATTGAGGGTTTTTATTACAATAGGTAAAATGATGATTATATTTTTATAAATCAGTTTGTTGAAGATAAATTGAGATATAAGGCGGTAAAAAAATAAACGTGTGTGTTGGGAAGAAGTTACACTATGGGATAGCTTTGTTGAAGAGCGCACTTACAATATCATGTTGAATGCTTATAGTGATGAGCTTTATTTGCACAGAAGAATGGCGCTGGTTTTTTTTGCTATAGAGTTTTTTATTATAGACGATGAGATTGGTTCTTTTATTGGCACTTTGGTGATGAAATGAGTGTTAAAAAGAATTTTTGTGAGAAAAGTGTTGTGATAGGGGGAGAGATTGAATCCCGCAATGAATTTTATAAGAGTGTTTAAAGATAAGGTGTAGACCTGTTGGTGCTCAAGAGGTCGTAGATTGGTTTAAAAGATGCATTCAAATGTGATAGAGGAAGAGATTGTATCCGTATTGGTTCCTCTTCCTGTTGCTCACGCTTATAGTTATAAAGTTCCATCTTCTATGGAGGTGAACGTTGGTTCCTTTGTTCGGGTTCCGGTGATGGGGCGTGAGCTTTGCGGTTTTGTTGTGGATGTCGGAGAGAAGACAGCAGATGGGCAAAGGTCTGGTTTGGTGGCGTGTGAAAAATTACGCTCTCTGCTTCATGTTTTTGATTGTCCCCCATTAAAGGCAGAAATGATCACATTTTTGCGTTTTGTCAGTCGCTATACAATGGCGCCTTTCGGTCTTGTGGCGCGATTGGTTTTGTCTGTACCGGCTGCTTTAGAGCCGGAAGCACAGATGTTGGGTTTGCGATATTGTGGTGGAAATGTAGAACGTCTCACACCAGCGCGATTACGGGTTTTGGAATTGGTGCGTAATGAGAAGATATGGACACGTTCTGGTCTTGCGCATGCGGCTGGAACTTCGGTTTCTGTTGTTGAAGGTTTAAAAGCGTTAGGGGTTTTTGAAGATGTTATAGTTCCTGCTCCTGATCTTGTGGCAATGCCTGATCCTGACTTTTGTCCCCCTCAGTTGCAGGGAGCGCAAAATGAAGCAGCAACAATGTTGCGAGAAGGTGTTTTATCTTCTCAGTTTCAAGTTTTTTTGCTTGATGGTGTTACGGGATCAGGAAAGACAGAGGTTTATTTTGAAGCGGTTGCTCAAGCCTTCAAAGGGGGCAAGCAGGTTTTAATTTTATTGCCGGAAATTGCTTTAACACAGCAGTTTTTAGATCGTTTTTATGCACGCTTTGGAGCTGCGGCAGCGGAATGGCATTCTGATTTGACGCCACGTCGTAGAGAACGTGTCTGGCGGCAAGTTGCAGAAGGGCGGGTGCGTGTCGTTGCGGGGGCTCGTTCAGCGCTTTTTCTTCCCTTTCATGAGCTTGGCTTGATTGTTGTCGATGAAGAACATGATAGCGCTTATAAACAAGAAGAGCGCATTTTTTACCATGCGCGTGATATGGCTGTTGCACGGGGTTCTTTTGAGCATTTTCCTGTTATTTTATCTTCAGCTACACCGTCGATTGAAAGCCAAGCCAATGTTTTAAAAGGGCGTTATCAAAAGGTGCATTTACCTTCCCGTTTTAAAGAAGTAGCACTTCCACAGTTGCGGGTGGTTGATATGCGCCAAGGAGGGGTGCAAAAGGGGCGCTTTATTTCCTTTGCTCTTGAAAGGGCTTTAAAACAAACGCTTGATAAGGGCGAACAAGCTCTTCTTTTTCTTAATCGTCGTGGTTATGCACCTTTAACTTTATGCCGAATTTGCGGACATCGTTTTCATTGTACTGATTGTTCAAGTTGGTTGGTCGAACATCGTGCGCAAGGGCAATTGAAATGTCATCATTGTGGATATCATGAACCACTTCCTCAAGCCTGTCCTGAATGCGGGACATTAGATCATCTCGTGGCTTGTGGACCGGGTGTGGAAAGAATTGCAGAAGAAACACAAATGCTTTTTCCTCAAGCGCGATCATTGATTCTTTCAACAGATCTCAAAGGAGGGATTGGGCAATTGCGAAGCGAATTACAAGCCATTGCAAATGGCGATGTGGACATTATTATTGGAACACAGTTGGTCGCTAAAGGACATCATTTTCCCAAGCTCTCTTTGGTTGGCGTTATTGATGCTGATCTTGGTCTTGCCAATGGCGATTTACGCGCAAGTGAACGTACCTACCAGCTGCTTTCTCAAGTTACCGGAAGAGCAGGGCGTGTGGGATTGGAAAGTTTAGGATTATTGCAAACTTATCAACCAGATCATCCGGTCATCAAAGCCTTACTTTCATGCCAGCCAGAAGATTTTTACACACGTGAGATTGCAGCGCGTCAGCATTATCATTTGCCTCCCTATGGGCGGCTTGCCTCTTTGATTGTATCTGCACAACAGCGCCAAGCAGCAGAACATTATGCGCGCGCATTGCGCCAAGCAGCGCCACGGGAGAAAAATATCTCGGTTATGGGACCAGCAGAAGCGCCTTTAGCTCTGGTTCGGGGGCGTTATCGCTTTCGGCTTTTGCTGCAAGGACAGCGCTCTTTTGATATACAAGGGTTTATACGTGCAATGCTTAGCGGTATACCCAAAATGCCCAGTTCCGTTCGGGTTCAAATTGATATTGATCCGCAAAGTTTTTTCTAAAACCAGTCTCGCATAAAGTGAAGGTCCCTTTAGCTTAAGGTGCTTTACTTTAATACTATCTATTCAGAATAAGCATCCAAGCAGCAGAATATGATACATGTGCATTGCATTAAGCAGAGCCACGGGAAAAAATATCTTTGTTATGGAACCAGCAGAAGCGTCTCTTTTATTTGAGGGCGCTATCATTTTGGCTTTTACTCCTTTTTTGTTTTAGGGACAGTATCCTTTTGATAGGCGGATTTTTTTATAATGGCTGATTATAGGGGCTGAAAATGCTTGTAAATACACCAAAAATATCCAAATTTATACGGGTTCAAATTGATATTGATCTATGCTTTTTCTAAAATCAGTGCAATATAGTGCCATTATAAAGTGAAGCTATGTAGGCTTAATGAAGGTCGTGTTTTTGATGTTGTTTGACCTTAAAAACTTATGAAGCAGCATTCATAAGATGTATTAGTGCTATACGAGTCGTATCTGCTTTTGTATGCTAGATTAGGGCGAGAGTATTGCATATATCTATTTTATTTATCTTTGACGAGAACATAGACTCATTTGGGAGCGTAAAGGTTAAAATGAGCATTTATCGTTGTCGTCCTTATTTATGGCTCTAGAATTTTCAAAAGCGCCCATAATTATAATTTTATAAATAATAACATATTGATTTATAGTGATAATATGCCGTTATTCGCTTTAGAATTTCAACTATTATAGGATTCTCTTATTTCAAATCTGTTTATATTGATCAATCAAAACCATTCGTTTGCATGTTACAGATGGGGGAGCTTGTGTCGGGTGAAACTATATAAGAAAGGACTGAAATACCTCATCATTTCAAGTGTTAAGGGCTGTCGTAAAATTGGGAGATGGCAAAGTATGTGATGGTGCCGGCTTGTTCTTTCATAAGTGTAAAGATGAGGCTGCTCAATGGAGTTATCATTATAGCATTTATGGACGCTGTCGTGAAATGGAGATTATCCATTGCTTCACGCTTTTGTTACTTTCGTTCTCTAATGGGGGCACATTCTTCATGTAAAGCTTCATGTAAAGCAGAACGCCCAAAACGGAATATTACAGAACATCTATTGTATTACTGTATTCATATGCTTGTTTAAGCAAATGTTTCTCAGCATGCTCGGATTCATTTTACGATGTTTTTCGAGTGTAGAATGTAAAAGCTTTCATGAATGAAAAAAACGCATTAAGGCTCCCTATCTTTATTTCATAAAGGTATAAAATGGCGCCATTTATTATTTAGCTTTTAGGATTACGAAAGCTCTTGGTACTTGAGAGCGTTTATACGAGGTGTTTTTTCTTTAATCATTTCCTCTTTTGTTTGTGATGGAGCAAGGGAGTGATTTTGATAGAAAGATTTGAAATAAGAGAATCTTTCGATGTTTGGGGCTCATCTGGTATGAAAAATGATACATTATCATTATAAATCAATGCATTGTATGCTTAAAGAGTGTGTTTACAAGAAAATATACTTGGTGAATTTTTTTAAAAGGTGTGGGTATTTGAAGAAAAAAGATCAATTTTTTCTTTAGTTTTTAGGAGGATATTCATTATTTTTTCTTTCTTATCAGTTTAAAAGAATAGACTTTTTTAGTCGCAGTCGCATCTTGTTGAAGGTCTTGAGGTGATAAAGGGAGTGATTTTTAGAGAAGAAGTGTTTTGTTATAGTGGCAAGAGCATTTGAAGCAAAATCAAAGAGAGTGAAAAAATCGCTCAGAGAATGTCAAAAAGAGGCATAAAAAAACTGTGATGCCATCCTGTATATCTAAAAAAAATTCTTTTCAAAAATATTTTGAATATTTTATTAAAATTTTTAAAAAGCAGCGATTTGTGGTGTTGCGAGTCGGCTATGTCTATGCTAGAAACCAAGAGGTTTTTGTTCTAGGTTTTAAGAAGAAGATTCTTAAGATTGAGAATGTCTGTTTCATTTCATCTGATAACTATCAGAGAGTCGCTCAAGGGAAAGAGGCGGTATTTCGTGTCGGATTCATTTTCTCTCATACCGCTGCCGTTGGTAGATCAACGCTATGCGCAAGCGCTTTTTGATTGCGTTCAAGAAGCTGGAAACGTTGAAAAGGTTGAAAAGGCAGTGGAAGATCTTTTGCTTGTTTTGGAGCAAAATAAAGATTTAAAACGCTTTGTGCTTAGTCCATTCTTTTCAGTTAAAGAGCAAATTAAGGTGATGCAATCTGTTTGTGCAAACATCCAATTTGCTGATAAAAACGCAGGTCAGATTATTGGTAATTTTTTACGCGTTATTGCAACAAACCGTAGGCTTAGTGCCGTATTTGGTATTTTACATGCTTTTCAGCGTTGTGTTGCGCGCGCTCGTAGGCAGGTGACTGCGCAAATTATTTCTGCGCGCCCCTTAAGTTCTCAACAAAGACAAGAGTTGTGTGAGGCTTTGGAAGGTGTCGTTGGAGGAAAAGTTTTGCTACACAGCATTGTGGATCCAACAATTCTTGGTGGATTAATCGTTCGTGTGGGGTCGTCTCAAATTGATACGTCTCTTCTCACAAAATTGTCTTCGCTTAAGCTTTCATTGAAAAAAGAGGTCAGCTGATGGATATTAGACCATCTGAAATTTCAAAAATTCTAAAAGAGCAAATCAAAAACTTTGACCAAAAGGCTGAGGTTTCAGAAATTGGTTGGGTTCTCTCTGTAGGGGATGGTATCGCTCGCGTTTATGGTTTGGATAATGTCCAAGCAGGGGAAATGGTTGCTTTTCCAAACGGTGTGCGTGGTATGGCCCTCAATTTGGAAGTTGATAATGTTGGTGTGGTCATTTTTGGCTCAGATCGCGATATTCGTGAAGGTGATTGTGTAAAGCGGTTAGGCGCTATCGTCGATGTTCCTGTGGGGCCCGCTTTGCTGGGGCGTGTGGTTGATGCGTTGGGAAACCCTATAGATGGTAAGGGGCCCATTAAAGCAACGGAGCGTCGTCGTGTCGATGTTAAGGCTCCTGGAATTATTCCGCGTCAGTCAGTACATGAACCGATGTCGACCGGATTGAAAGCGATTGACGCACTTATTCCTATTGGACGGGGGCAGCGTGAATTGGTGATTGGTGATCGCCAAACAGGAAAAACAGCAATTTTGCTCGATACATTTTTAAACCAAAAACCTTTTCATGAAAAAGGGGCTGGACGAGAGCAAGACAAAGTTTATTGTATTTATGTGGCTATCGGTCAAAAACGTTCGACGGTGGCACAATTCGTTAAAGTTTTAGAAGAACGTGGAGCGTTGGAATATTCTATTATTGTTGCAGCGACCGCTTCTGATCCAGCACCACTGCAATTTATTGCACCTCTTGCTGGATGTGCTATGGGTGAGTATTTCCGTGATAATGGGCAACATGCTTTGATCGGTTATGATGACTTGTCAAAACAGGCGGTGGCGTATCGTCAGATGTCTCTTTTGTTGCGTCGTCCTCCAGGTCGTGAAGCTTATCCGGGAGACGTTTTCTATCTTCATTCGCGTCTTTTAGAGCGGGCTGCGAAGTTGAATGCGGAAAATGGATCTGGGTCACTGACAGCTTTGCCGGTTATTGAAACGCAAGCAAATGATGTTTCTGCCTATATTCCTACAAATGTGATTTCGATTACTGATGGGCAAATTTTTCTAGAGACTAATTTATTTTATCAAGGAATTCGTCCTGCTGTAAATGTTGGTCTTTCTGTGTCTCGTGTTGGTTCTGCCGCACAAATTAAGGCGATGAAGCAAGTTGCTGGCTCGATTAAAGGTGAATTGGCGCAATATCGTGAAATGGCAGCTTTTGCGCAGTTTGGCTCTGATTTGGATGCGTCAACCCAGCGTCTGTTGAATCGGGGTGCGCGCTTGACAGAGTTGTTGAAGCAGCCACAATTTTCTCCACTCAAAACAGAAGAACAAGTGGTGGTTATTTTCGCGGGTGTGAATGGCTATCTTGATGCTTTGGCGGTTTCTGATGTTGCGCGGTTTGAGCAGGGACTTTTGGTGCTTTTGCGTAGTGATTATCAAGATCTCTTAAAGGCAATTGCTGAGCAAAAGCAAATAACAGACGAGCTGAAAGACAAGTTGATAACTGTTCTTAATACTTATGCAAAAAATTTCTCGTGATGAATTGATGGAATGCTTGAATGGCCTCACTAAAAGATCTTAGAGACCGTATCGCTTCGGTTAAAGCAACACAAAAGATCACCAAAGCTATGCAGATGGTTGCAGCGGCAAGGTTGCATCGTGCTCAAGAGGCAGCGCAGTCTGCGCGTCCTTATGCGAAGAAGATGGCTGATATTTTGACCAGTGTTGCTGCTGATGTAGATGGTGTTGATGCGCCTGCTCTTATGCGTGGTACGGGGCGAGATGATGTGCATCTCTTGGTGGTATGTACTGCTGAGCGCGGTTTGTGTGGTGCTTTTAATGTGCAAATCGCTCGTCGTGCACGTGAACAGATTAAGGCATTGTTGGCATCTGGTAAAATAGTGAAAATTATCACTGTGGGCAAAAAAGGTGCGGATATTTTATCGCGTGATTACAAAGGTTTGATAATTGATCATATCGATTTGCATGCTGTAAAGCGCATTGGTTTTGCAGAGGCGGTGATGATTAGTCAACGGATTGTTGATTTATTCAATGAAGGCGCTTTCGATGTTTGTACGCTGTTTTATTCTGAATTTATTTCTGTGATTAATCAGCGTCCAACAGCTTTTGGCTTGATTCCGATGATTGCTCCAAAAGCAGCTATTGAGGCAATAGATGTTGAGGAGCAAACCGATCATAGCAAAGGTTCACAATCAATTGTTTATGAGTATGAACCTGATGCGGCTTCTCTTTTAGAGGCGCTTGTGCCACGCAATCTTTCGGTGCAAATCTTTCGGGCTTTGCTAGAAAATGTTGCTGGTGAGATGGGTGCCAAGATGACAGCTATGGACAATGCATCGCGCAATGCGGGTGAAATGATTAATAAATTGACGGTAGCTTATAATCGTCAACGTCAGGCACAGATTACGACAGAACTGATCGAAATTATTGCGGGCGCTGAAGCGCTTTAAATGGAAAAGGTAAGGATTGATGGTAAAAGCAGTAACCTCAAGCAAAGGAATAGAAAAAGGTGAAAAAAAGAAATCAGCTGCTCGTTCCGGCGTGAAAAAAGCCGCTTCGAAGTCTCAAGTGGATGTAAAGGCTTCAGCGGATGTAAAGGCTTCCTCTGCGCCTGCGCGTAGTGCAGCTAAAGAGACACCTGTAAAAAAAGATGCATCCGCAAAAAAAGAAGAGCGTGCAAAAGGCGCTGTTGGTGAGATCAAGCAGGTTATTGGTGCTGTCGTTGATGTGCAATTTGAAGGTGAATTGCCAAATATTCTTAATGCATTAGAAACAGACAATTTAGGCAATCGCTTGGTATTAGAAGTTGCGCAGCATTTGGGTGAAAATACTGTGCGTACGATTGCTATGGATACAACCGATGGGTTGGCGCGTGGCCAAAAGGTTGTGGATACAGGCATGCAAATTAGCGTTCCTGTAGGAGAAGCAACATTGGGACGTATTATGAATGTGATTGGAGAGCCGGTGGATAATGTGGGACCAATTCCTGCAACCAAAACGCGTTCGATTCACCAAGAGGCACCTGCATATGTTGAGCAATCAACCATTTCAGAAATTCTCGTCACCGGTATTAAAGTTGTGGATTTGTTAGCTCCTTATTCTAAAGGAGGTAAAATTGGCTTGTTTGGTGGTGCTGGTGTTGGAAAAACCGTTCTCATTATGGAGCTTATAAACAATATTGCAAAGGCACATGGTGGCTATTCTGTATTTGCTGGTGTGGGAGAACGTACACGTGAAGGAAATGATCTTTATTATGAAATGATCGAAAGCCGCGTGAATGTGAATCCAAAAGAGAATAATGGTTCAACGGAAGGGTCAAAGTGTGCCCTTGTTTACGGGCAAATGAATGAACCACCAGGAGCGCGTGCGCGTGTCGCTCTTTCAGGATTGACAATTGCAGAAAGTTTCCGTGATGAAGGACAAGACGTTCTTTTCTTCGTGGATAATATTTTCCGTTTCACGCAAGCTGGTGCTGAAGTGTCAGCGCTTTTAGGACGTATCCCTTCTGCTGTGGGCTATCAACCAACTTTGGCAACAGATATGGGGGCTTTGCAAGAGCGTATTACCAGTACGAAAACAGGCTCTATTACCTCTGTGCAGGCTATTTATGTTCCGGCTGATGACTTGACTGATCCGGCACCTGCGGCATCTTTTACCCATTTGGATGCAACAACTGTTCTTTCGCGCTCTATTGCGGAAAAGGGAATTTATCCGGCGGTTGATCCGCTTGACTCTTTCTCGCGTATGTTAGATCCATTGATTGTAGGGGAAGAGCATTACACTGTTGCTTGTCAAGTGCAAACCATTTTACAACGTTATAGAGCGCTTCAGGATATTATTGCTATTCTTGGAATGGATGAACTTTCTGAAGATGACAAATTGCTGGTGGGACGGGCGCGTAAAATTGAACGTTTTCTTTCGCAACCTTTCCATGTTGCGGAGGCCTTTACTGGTTCGCCAGGGAAACTCGTTCCTTTAGAAGAGACAATCAAAGGCTTTAAAGGTCTTTGTGCTGGCGATTATGATGATTTGCCAGAAGCTGCTTTTTATATGGTTGGTTCGATTGATGAAGCACTTGAAAAAGGAAAGCGTCTCATGGCAGAGGCTTCTAAGTAAGAAGCTTCTTGTTCAAGAGAAAACTGTCATGAATATTTTTCGTTAAAAAGGACAAGTCGTTGAAGAAAACAGAGAGTCCTTATATCGGGTATTGTGGAGACTTTTGTGGAAAACAATAGAGAAGAGCATTTTTTATTTGAGCTTGTATCGCCTGAAAAAATTGTGTTTTCAGAGCAGGTAGTGTCTGTTGTTCTTCCTTCAGCCTCAGGTTCTTTGACAGTTATGGCGCATCATGCGCCATTAGTGGCAAGCATTGTGTTGGGTAGTGTGCGTGTTCGCACCTCTTTGGGTGAAAAATTATTTGCTGTATGCGGGGGCGTTGCAAATATTACCTTTTTGGGCTGCTCTTTATTGGTAGAGCACGTTGTGGCTGTAGAGCATCTTTCTTTTGATGTATTGGAACAGCGGATTTTGCAGGTCCAAGCGACATTAGAAGGGGGGACAAGAGATGAGGATAATCATAAAATAGAGGCTTTTTTCCAGCAATTGTCAGCTGATGGTGCTGTGTTGATAGAAGCGTAGCAGCGTATACAGGAAAAAGGTGACATGAGCGGAAAAAAGAGTACGGTTGTGTTTGCTAAAAGGGGTGGAAAACCTTTTCCTCGTCCTGGTCGTATTTTTGCAGGACCTTTGCCAAAATGTTTTGTTTATATTTTTGCTTCTCTTATTTTGCAATGGGCTTATGGTTTAGGGGCTAATATTGTTCAGTCTAACATTGTCCATCTTACGGGTGATTTTCACGCAACTTTAACCGAGACAACATGGTTGGTAGCGGCTTATATGGCGCCAAATGTGAGTGTAGCGATTATGTTGATCAAAATCCGCTATCAATTTGGGTTGCGTGCTTTTGCTGAATTATCAATCCTTGGCTTCGTTTTGGTTTGCGTGTTGCAACTCTTTGTTACGGATTTGCGTTCTGCATTGATTATTCGCTTTTTTGCTGGGATTGCTGCTGCTCCTTTGGCTTCGCTTGCGCTGCTTTATATGATGGAGGCTTTTGCTCCAGCAAAGAAGTTTACTGTTGGTCTTAGTTTGAATTATATGAATGCGGCTTTAGCGGCACCTTTATCACGTTTAATTTCTCCTGATTTGCTGGAAAATGGTGGCTTTTCCAGTCTTTCCGCTCTGGAAATGGGGATGGTTCTCATCAGCTTGGTCTGTATCTATACTTTGCCTCTTACTCCTGTTGTCCGCAGTAAGGTTATTCAAAAATTAGATTGGATAAGCTATGGTTTGATTGCTCTTGGTCTTGGATTAAATGCTGTGATCATGTCTGTTGGCATATTGTATTGGTGGTATGAAGCACCATGGATTGGTTGGGGGCTCGCACTTGCTATTTTCTCGTTGGCTATTGCTATTATTATTGAGCTTAATAGAGAAAAACCGTTGATTGATTTACGTTGGATTTTCAGTAAAGAAATGGTCCAATCTGTTTTTATTTTATTTATTTTTCATGTTTTTTTATTGGAGCGGTCAAATTTGCCTGTAGGGTTTTTTAATCTTTTTGGTTTGCTCAATCGTGAGATGGCGCCCATGTATCTTGCGGTGACATTAGGGATTCTGTTAGGGGGGGCTGTTTGTGTCTTTTTTTTACGGGCAGGGCGTGAGGATTATTTTTATTTGTTGTCTTTGGGTTGTTTGGCGTTGGGAGCTTATTTAGATAGTCATGTAAACCATTTAACGCGCCCACAAGATATGATGTTGAGCCAAGGGTTGGTGAGTTTTAGTTATGCACTTTTTTTGCCTCCTGCTCTTTTCAAAGGGTTTGTGATCGCTGGTGAGCGAGGACCGCGTTACGTTTTAAGTTTTATTGCTGTTTTTTTGCTAACGCAAGTGACAGGGGGATTGATGGGGTCGGCTTTTTTTGGCAGCCTTCAGTTTTATTTTGCCCATAAGAACTTTGAGTCCTTAACACAAAATATTATTATTACTGATCCGCTTATTTCTGGTGAGATGAATACTTTATTTTCGCCTTCTTATGGTGTTTCTGTTCCCAATGGCTTGAGAAGTGAGCAGGGTACTTCTATGTTGATAGAGAAATTTAAGTTAACAGCAAATATTTTTGCTTATGATGACGTTTTTCGGCTTTATTTTTATATTTCAATGGTTGTATTCGTTATTTTTCTTGCCACAATGATTGTTAAGTCATGCTCTTTGCGTGCATTAGAAAAGTAGAGTAATGTCATAGAAGAGGGGTGCAAAAAATGATAAAAACATTACGGTCAAAAGCTACGATTGTTGCATTCCTATCGGGTATTACGGGGGTTTTGCTGATTTTGTGGGCTTGGAGACTTCCTCCTTTTGTGAGTAACATTCAAATAACGGATAATGCTTCCATTAAGGGAAATGTTACTCTGGTTAGTTCACAGATCTCTGGGGTGATCGCACGGATTTATGTGCAAGATTATCAACGCGTTGAAAAGGGAATGCTGCTCTTTGAGCTCGATGATTCTCTTTTTCGGCAGCAGCTTGCACGGGCACAGGCTGTTCTCGATTCAAAAAATGCAAAACTGGCAAGTATTGAATTGCAAGCACAGCTTTTGCAGGGCGAAATTAATACAGCAGAGGTGGAATTGGCGCGGTCACGAGCATTTTCCAATGTTGTTCCAGATAGTAAAAAGTTAGGCTTTGGTGATGCGGCAAGTTCTGTTTCTCGCCCTCTTTCACAACTCTTGACAGCTCTCGAAACAAAACGCCAATTGCAAAAACAATTGGATCTTGAACGGCAAAGTTTACAGTCAGAAGTTGCGGGAGCGAAGGTGAGTGTTGAGTTGGCAAAACTTAATCTCGATCACACAAAGATTTTATCTCCTCGAACAGGCTATATTGGATTGGTTGGAGCGCGGGTAGGGCAATATGTTATGCCGGGGACACAATTGGTCTCTGTTATTTCTGATGATATTTGGATTATTGCTAATTATAAGGAAACGCAACTTTCTCAGATGCGTGTGGGACAACCGGTTGTTTTTTCTGTTGATGCATTGAACAACAAAAAGTTAACAGGGCGTGTGGTTCGTTTTGCACCTGCTACAGGTTCAGAATTTTCATTGTTAAAAACGGATACGACAATTGGTAATTTTATCAAAATTGCGCAACGTATTTCAGTACGGATTGCTTTAGATCCTGGGCAGGAAGGGATTGAAAAACTCATTCCTGGGATGTCTGTGGTTACGTATGTGGATACTTCGCAGCGGGTCGATTCTGGAGGATAAATTTTGGGTTTTTTCAGTTTAATTCTTGTGTCATTTACTTATAGCAAATGGGTATTCACATTGGAAGATTTCGTTTGGTTTTTTATAATACATCTTTTAAAGCTCTTAGGCTTCTTATACTTCTATATCATGATGTCAATTAATGTTCCTTAGAATATTAAAGCGCATGCATGTTTACTCACTTCCATTTCTTTTGAACTAACTCAGTAGCGGGATGGATGCAATGTTGAAAAATTTTCTTATAATTTCTCACAACACTGTCCTTTGAAGTGTGGTGTCACCGCGTGTTTTGAGGACAGGGGTAGGGGACTGCCAGATAGAAAATTGGATAATAGACTGGCGGGATGGATGAAAACTTATCTTTTGGAGGAAAGTGTAAAGTTAGGGGGAAAGACGTAAATTTTATATTTTGTAAACTATAAAAAATGCCCGCTTTGAGTCGGGCATTAAAAGGGAAGGTTGTTGGTTGTGTTGTTAATTTTTACGGATCAGCAAGAAGCTTACTAAAACGACTCCTGCTGCTAGTGCGAGGGTTTTTTTAGGATTTTCTTTCGCTTTTTTCTTTAATTCTGTAGCATGTTCGTTGAGGTGATAAAGCGCGTGACGGCCTTTTTGTTTCCATGTGTTAAACAGCTCAGAAATGTTTTCAAAGCTATCATTTTGAGAACTCCAATGATTTACGGGGACCAGCTCTCTTTTTAATTGTGCTATACGTTTTTTAATTTTAGCATTTTTGGCGTTGGGTGAAAATAGACACATTTATTGACTCCTTCATGTGTTAAATTGTTGCGTGACAGTTGGAATTGTGTTTGGGGTTTTGCTATAACGGCTTGAAAATTGAAAGGTTGCATTGATAATGCCGCGCGTGGGTGAGATGAGAATTAAGAGTTTGGGTTTAATGAGGAATTTCTTAATGTGCTCGAGTTCATTTCATGATGGTGTTTGTTAAGGATGTGAGGTAAAAAATTTTACAAAATGGTGTAGAATTCATTCTATCATCTTTATTTCATAAAGATGTAAGTCGGTGTCTTCATTTTTTTGTTTGTTTAAAGTGTTGGGATAGCTTTTAGCACTTGAAATAGTTTATAAAGAATTTTTATCTACATGTTCTCTTGCGGCTTTAGGAGAAGTGGTATTGATTGATTCAATTAAGAAGATTTAAAATGAGAAAATCTTACGATATTTGGGTTTTCTATTCAAATTTGTAAAAAATAGATTATTATAAATCAATGTGTTGGATTAATTTGGCGGTGTCTTTCATGCAATTTTTAAAAATTGCGCTTTGATAGGCGTTATCTGTTGTGTTGTAAAACACGTTTTGCGATGATGTGGATGTACGGTATAGGCATGCAACTTAAAAATACAGTATTGTCTCTGTTTGGTTTCGGTTTCTTTTTGAATCACCCAAGTGTAGAAGTATAAACTTGAACAGAAGTAGTAAAACTTATCCGGTGCGTCTATAGGATGAATCGCACCTATGAGTTGAATTGCATCAGTGGTTAGTAGGTGGAACCTTTTGAGAGTAATCTGTTAAGATTGGGGGGCGGTGTAATTTTCGTCCTTTGAAGCGCGGAGGAAGTCAATGTAAATGATGATTGATAGCGCAGGTTTTAAAAATTTGAGGACTTGATGAGTACGACCTATTTTTTATCTAAACCACTTGAGCGTCGTCGGTCTATTGGTGTTGCTGTTGGTGATGTGATTGTTGGGGGGCAGAGCCCGATAGTTGTACAGTCAATGACCAATACGGATACGGCTGATGTTGATGCAACTGTTGCTCAAGTGGCTGCTCTTTGGCAAGCTGGTTCACAATTGGTTCGGATTACTGTTGATCGTGATGAAGCGGCGGCAGCTGTACCAAAAATACGGGAGCGATTGGAGAGGTTAGGATTTTTTGTACCATTGGTTGGGGATTTTCATTATATTGGACACAAGCTTTTATCTGAGCATCCTGCGTGTGCTGAGGCGCTTGCAAAATATCGCATCAATCCTGGAAATGTTGGTTTTGGCGCAAAAAAAGATCGTCAATTTGCAGAAATTATTGAGATTGCTTGTCGGTATCATAAACCTATTCGCATTGGCGTGAATTGGGGCTCTCTTGATAATGCGTTGTTAACACGGCTTATGAATGAAAATGCACAGCAAGAAAATCCTTTATCGGTTGCTGAAGTGATGCGGGAAACTGTTGTGCAGTCTGCTCTGCAATCGGCTCTTTGGGCTGAAGAGATGGGATTGGGACGTGATAAAATTATTCTTTCTGCTAAAGTGAGTGATGTTCAAGATCTTATTGCTGTCTATACCACCTTGGCGGCACGTTGTGATTATGCTCTTCATTTGGGATTAACGGAAGCTGGGATGGGAACAAAGGGCGTTGTTGCTTCTTCGGTGGCTTTGGGTATTTTATTACAGCAAGGTATTGGCGATACGATACGAATTTCCTTAACACCAAAACCTGGTGGTGATCGGACACGAGAAGTAAAGGTGGGGCAAGAACTTTTGCAAGTGATGGGTTTTCGGCAATTTTTGCCCGTGGTTGCGGCTTGTCCTGGTTGTGGGCGCACAACCTCAACGGTCTTTCAACAATTGGCGCAAAAAATTGAAGCAGATTTATACAAAAATATGCCTATTTGGCGTGAAAAATACCCTGGCGTTGAAAGTTTGAAGGTTGCCGTGATGGGATGTATCGTCAATGGACCGGGGGAGTCAAAACATGCGGATATTGGAATCTCTTTGCCTGGAGTGGGGGAAAGTCCTGCGGCACCTGTTTTTATTGAGGGACAAAAGGTAAAAACTTTGCGGGGTGATCACATTGCTGAAGAATTTGAAGCGCTTTTGAGTGATTATATTCATACACGCTTTGGACAGGGTTGAAATAAATTCTTGGAGTGCATTTTTTCTTCATTAAAGGCTGTATTTTTGCTTGTAAATCAATATTCAGTCCTCATTGTGGTTGCATGTTGAGAAATAAGATGATCGTTTATAAATTGATGCGCTTCTTCATTGGTTTCAAGCATTTTTCCTTGATAATACTGTTTTCAAACAGATCCAATAGCAAACTAAATGTGACATTATTTCCAGCAATTTTCAGGATATCAAATTGATAGGATTGGAGATCCTATAGCGGCTATTGCCATATTTGTCATAAAATTTAAGCTTTTATCTTTATATAAAAGGATGTATTGACACCTTTCGTGGCGTTATTGGGGAATAGATGACAAATATATTAGCATTTGGATTTTTGTTTAACGGTATAAGAATTTTAACAGGTGCCTTTATTGTATTTTATATGCTTGAAAAAGGGCTAACTCTTATTGATATCGGGATCATTAAGTCGTTTCAGGCTTTTATTATGATGGTTACAGACATTCCTCTGGGATATTTTGCCGATAGAAAAAGTTATAAAATATCGATCGTTTTGGCAGCGGCTTTTGCTGCTACATGGCTATGTCTCATGGGATTTTCTACAAGCTTTTATGGTTTTCTTTTGGCAGAATCTTTTAATGCCTTATCGCTGACATTGATTGCTGGGGCTTATAATGCTTTACTTGTTCAATATGCAAAAGCAAAATTGACATCGACTAAAAAAGTGCTTGGTTCCAGCTCTCAATATAATTACATCGGCATGTTTATATTCAGTTTAATTGGCGCATATTTTGCTGATTATTCTAGCCAATATATATGGTATATTGCGGCGTTTTTAATGTTGATGACAACACTATTTGGTTTGTTTTTTCTTGATGACCTGAAAGGAGAGAAAAAAACAAATAAAGCGAATTCTCTCATTTATGATGCTAAAGAGATGTTGTCTATTTTTATTAAAGTTCCTTATATCTCTTTATGCTTTTATTTTTCACTGATCTTTTTCAATATATTCTCGCAGTATTGGCAGTGGATATTTAAAGATCATAATATTAATGTTACTTATTTTGATCTTGGTGTGACATTTTCACTGATATTGCTCTCTCAGCTCTTGGCTAGTTTTCTCTTTACAAAACTAAGTGAAAGAGTGAATTTTATTTTATTGCTGTTTCTTTTGGGTTCACTGATTTTTACAGTGGTTTTCTTTGAGCCGAAAAAAGAAATTGCTGTTATTTTAGTCTGTATGATTTTTTACTTAATTAAGTATACATATCTGCGTGTAGAAGTTGTTTTGCACGATAGTATTAGTGATCATTTCAGGGCTACATATGAATCTTTCTTGTCAACTGTTGGGAGATTTAGCTTATTGGTATTTTTTTACATGAGTGCGTATATGGTTGATATATTTGGCTTTTTCTCTCTCGTTTATGTTTTTGGTATCTATTTATTGGTTTATCTGTTGGCAATGTTTTTTTTAGAAGGAGCCCTAAAGAAATCTCAGTGAAAATAGTAACGTATTTCACGTGTGTTTCATGGGGTTTATAGTGGATCAAGGCTTTTATTTATTAAGGCGCATCATTGTTTTTGCATGTTGAATGGGAAAGCAGAATGTTATCCGTTATTCTTATTTCAAATCTATGTATGTTGAAGCAATCAAAGTCATCTGCTTGTACGTTATAAATGGGCGTGGCATCACAATCATTAAAAAAATAAAAATGCTTCTCATGAATATTGCACCAAGAGTTGCTGACAAGATTGGACGCTGATAAAGAAAATGATTGTGCTGGATTATATGCTTATTAAGGAATGGTGATGGAGCAGTTTTCCCATTTTCATTGGTTACTTGCTGGTAACACTTTATCTCATTAGAGCTCATTAAGCAGTCGGACAATTTTAGCCTGTTCAAAAAGGCTTTCCTCATGACCGATTTTATTGTTGATATATCTAACGCGTTTTATTTCTGTTTCCTTTAAAATATGAATGATCTTGTTGAGATAACGGCATCTTTCATTCTCATTTTTGAGTATTTTCTCTTTGGTTTTGGTCTCTGTATTGGTATTGTTGGGATGTACTCGCGTGGATAGTCTAGAGCAGTACAATAAACTTTACGAAGAATAGATAAATGGAAAATAAGAGGCTTTTGAACATTTTCAAAAACAAGAGCAAGCAAGAAACTTCGTATATAGCCGTGGTTATCAGAATATAGCGCTCAAATTTGATATTATATGGCATCATCACAGACTTATTGTTTTATGTGGACGCTTTGTTAATTTATTGCGCGGTGAATTATAATGAGGAGATGTCATGGGCAATGTTTCCTAATGTCATAAGCAGTTTGCGTTATGACTATAATTGGAGAGAAAACAATTTTATTTGGGCATATAATATGTCTATGAACTCTACGGATCCCATGATTGATTATGCGAAAAAATTTCTTAATTCTTCAAGCGGAAATGGCATTAGCTCAATAACACAAGTTATTGACTTTGTGTCTAGTATGGAAGCTTGTCATAATGAAAACACTAAATAAATAGCGGGTTTTTGTATAGAGCTCAATACGATATATGACATGATGAAACCAAGAAAAACTTACAAATGACATTTAATGGGTAATGGGCAAAATTCTCTCGAAGGATATTAAATGGCTATGATACTCTATTGATCGTCACGATATTTTCTTAGCCATGTTGCATGTTTTTTGTTATGTCTTCAAAAGATGGACGCATTTTCCAGCTTTGGCAACAGGCATAGGTTCACTTACAATGATGCTCTTCATCTTAATAAGAAAATTTCACTTAAAGGAGGAAATTTACACTTAGCTTGAAAAAAGTACTTATTATAAATTAAATTGCGCTATTATATTAATAATAAGGCCTTTTTTATCTTTCTGTTTCAATGATCATTCTCTGTTTAATCTTATCAATTCTCTTTTTATGCGATGAATTGAATAAACGAGATAAAGAGCGTGACGAATTAAAGTTCTACAGTGATCGTGATTATTATTAAATTGAAATTATTCCATAGTTTTGTAAAAATGTTTCTACTTTTGAAGGAGCGCGCCGACACTATCATTCACTTTGCTGTCCCCTAATGTTGCTACAGCTCTTGGCTCTTGAGACGATTCATAAGAGGTATTTTTTAATCCGTTCTTTGATGTTTTTCCCCACGCGGCTTTCTCCGTTTGTGAGGTGCAAGCAAATGATTTTGATTGATTCAACATACACAGATTGAAATGAAAAAATCCTACGGTATTCAGAGTTCTAATTCAATATGAATAACGCTGAATTATCATTATAAATAAATTATTTGTAGCTTTTTTGCGAAGAAAAGAGAGATTAGTAATAATACTGCTTTGGTCTTTCGTTCTATTGAAATTGATGACTTTATTTATCCTATTATGCCGTAATACACTGTCATTTGAGGGGAGGTGAAGGTTGTCTGTTTGACACATTAAATATTTTAAAAATTGCATGGTGAATATTCTTAAGTCTTGTTTATCGAGTCTTTAGTTTAAGTGAATCGCATGCGTGGAAAGCTAGAGGAACTTACTCGGTTAAGAATCTAGACTGTTTACAGAGCAGATTGGGTTAAAAAACTTTGTTCTTTGAGGGTGGCATAAAAATCAAAATAGCCATTGTGTTCATTTTTTTCTGATATTTTAAATACGGGCTTCAAAAAAATGATGCTTGAACTAAACAACGAGTACTTTTGTAAAAGTGTTTTTAGAGATCAAGCAATACACGAGTGAATTTACAGAATGTAACCATATTTGATCTTCTATAACAAGATAGCGTGGAAAGGCATAAAAATTACGATTCTCTACTGAGGGCATTTACTTAGGGCATTGTACTTCTTTTGTTGTTTTTTACGGGTTTATAAAATGCCTTGTTTGATACTTATCCTGTTTATTTTTTGCCTTATCGTTAGAAGATTAAAGACATGAAGGAGAAAACGAGTTTTCTTCTTTTTGATCGTTTTTATTCGGCTTTAAAGCATCCACGGTAATATCTTTTAAAGCATGGTGATTGCGCATTGTTTCACATTTTCTTTCGTTCATTCTTTAATGGAAGGTATTTTTCATGCAAAATGGGATACCCAGAATGCACTTGTGTTATAAATTCACGCGGTTTGTTTTAATGAAATCCCTCTCAAGATTTGTCGCACCCATTTCATGATAAGGACTATAATGGAGATTAATGGTAACGTTTCTTTGAAAAGTCTATTATGCATTCAACAAAGGTGATGTTTTACACTATGTGCAATGGAGCAGATGAAGTTTAATTTTTGCGTATTGCACTAAAGTGTGCTGCTTGTTGGAGGGGGAGTGCTTTAGCGCCAAAAGGATGTAAGAATGCTTCTGCTTTACTGATAAGTGTATCTCGCTTTTTTTGGGTTTCTTCAATGCCATAAAGATGAACAAAAGTTGCTTTTTGTGCCGTTTCATCTTTCCCAGCAGTTTTTCCTAGGGTTTGCGTGTTGGCGGTGACATCAAGAAGGTCATCGGTTAATTGAAAGGCTAAACCAAGATAGGTACCAAAATCAGTAAGCTTTTCGGTTAATTCTTTAGATGCATTGCCAATGATGGCGCCTGCTTGGCAAGCAAAGCTTATCAAGGCTGCTGTTTTCATGTGTTGTAGAGTGATGATGTCACTACTTCCTTGCGGTTTTTTTTCAGCTGCAAGGTCCAGCATTTGTCCACCTAACATACCGCCAAGTCCTGCCGATTGTGCAAGAGACGTGATCAGTTTGATTCTAATGTCTGTAGATAAAGTACTGGCTTTATGGGCAATGATTTCAAAGGCAAATGTTAAGAGAGCATTGCCTGCTAGAATTGCTGTTGCTTCGTCAAATGCTATATGGACGGTGGGTTTTCCACGCCGGAGTATATCGTTATCCATAGCGGGAAGATCATCATGAATGAGCGAATAACAATGGATACATTCTAAGGCACATGCAACATCAAGAGAATGTTCTACAGGGATATCAAAAAGTGCAGCACTTTGAATCACAAGAAAAGGACGCAGGCGTTTTCCACCGTTCAGAACGCCATAGCGCATGGCTTTGATTAAGTTTTTAGGGCGTGAAATTTCACCATTTTGGATTTGATCACTTAACAGGGTATCAAGCCGCTTTTCAACGGTGTGTCCATGTTTTGCAAGAAGGGTAGTAAATTCGTGCATTCTTGCTTCCTTTGTTTTTACAAAAATGAAATTACGAAGTTTTAAAGAGAAATGTTGTCGCTTTTTCTTGTTTTCATAAATTGGCGTCGTTTTTTATTAAAAATCAATTTCTCTTTTTATCCGTATCTCTATTGTATGTGCAAATCCCTTTTTAAGCCAAATAAAAATTGAATGAAGGTCTTATGAGAATGCTTTCATTGGCGTATAAAATTTTCAAATTTTGCGGTGTTTTTGATATTCATTTGATCATTTTGACATCATTTTTGATAAAAAGAAGGTCATTTTTGGTAAGAGGAGGAGCATTTTGACATTGCCTCTTCTTGTTTATCAGTGTATAACATCTTAAAATTTTATGGTGTTTTTAAATGAAGCATTGTCATTTTTGACATTGCTTTTTCTGTTTTAATGGATTTGGAGTGTCTTTTTATGGCTGTACCTAAACGAAAAACCTCTCCAGCGAAGAGGGGCATGCGCCGTTCGGCTGATGCTCTGAAGGCGCCGACTTATATCGAAGATAAAAATTCTGGTGAATTACGTCGTCCTCATCACATTGATTTGAAAACGGGAATGTATCGCGGGCGTTCCGTTTTAGTGGTTAAAGACTGAGCGTTTTATCTCTTTTCCAGTAGTAAACTTCTTTTGATTCATGAGTGAATGCACGTTTGTGGCGTGCATTTTCGCTTTAAGGTGGATGTTGAGGTCTCCTTGTGTCGCCCTTATCACATTGATTTATAAAGATCATTCGTTTTTTTTGCGTCTTGAATGAAAGATCTATCGTAGGATTTTCTCATTTCAAATTTCGCTCATGTTGAATCAATGGCAATCACTTGCTTTTCGGTCATAAGTGGGGCTGGTATGTGGGTAAAAACTCTATAAGAAAGGACAAAATGTCTATAATGAATACTTTCAAATGTAAGGATTTTTGTAATATTGGGGGTTAGTGTATGCTGATACCAGGGTGTTTTCTTATAAGCAGAAAAGAGAAAACCGTTACAAGACAGAAGGTGTACACATTCAATAATCTTTAGTGCTTTTGATGATAAAGGCACATGAGACTTTTCTATGAATATCACGCTTTCTTTTTATATTTTTGAACTAAGAATTGTCCATATATTTTTTCTTATTTTTGTGAATATAAGGGATTTGTTACGAACAGCTTGTAAAAATAAGTAAACTTAGAACCAGATGTTTTATGTATGGGGTTGAGCGAGGTATTTTATCAAAGCCGGTATGACTCTCCAGTTCATCGCTGGTTTATGAATGGTTTTATGGTGTTGCTTACCTAAGTTTGTGATTTTTTTGTTATCTGTTCATCAATATCTAATCTTTAGCGGTCTGTTTAAAACAGAGGTTAAGACTTTTAAGAGTTCTATGAATCGTTTTAGATTTTGTATGTCCGATTGGAGTAAGAATATTGCGTATATCTCGTAATCTCTGAAATGAGAATATAACCTCATTTTGGAAAAATATGAAGTTGCAAGGGGCAATATCAACGCTCATTTGTATTGTTATTTTTTTAAGTTAGCTTTACAAACTTTCAAAAGTATTTGGAATGCCTGTTACAGAATGGAGATAATGGTTTATTTCATGCTTTTGTTTATCGCGTTCTTTAATGGGGAATGCTTCTCATGCAAAATAGAGCGCCCAAGACAAAATATGCTTATGTTGTACTGTCACGCGTTTTTTTTAAAAGAAATATTTGTTGCATCCATTTTATGACGGCGTTTTTGAATGTTATAATGGTTTTGTAGAAGGGTAAATGGTAAAGTTTCGGTGCAGTGTATAAACGGCACTATGATCTTTACGCTTAATGAAAAAGCAAGCCCGCATCCTTACACATCTTGCCAGATTCCAATGTTGGTATATCCTTTGGTGCTTGAGACGGTTCTACTAGCTCTTTTTGTACAGTTTTTACTCACAGATCAGCTCCGCTTGCGACCGAAAAGCAAGTGATTTTGATTGATTCAACATGAGAGAAATTTGAAATGAGAAATCTTACGATACTCAAGATTCTAATTTAATATGAATAATGCTAGATTATGATGATTAATCAATTTGTTATCTATGAAGCAAGCAAATAGGGAGAAGGAATTTGTCGAAAAGTTAGATTGTTTATAGGTTGGCGCAGGTTAAGAAACTTTGTCCTTAAGGGCAGAGAGGATGTTAAAAAAATAAAACCAGCAAAAGCTGGTTTTATCAAAATATCTCATTATGATGAAAGAGTGTGTTATGCAGCGTAGACAGCTTTACTGCTTTCATCTGTTTCTTCTCTCTCAGTTTTAAATTCGCGTTTCGGTTTGTTGGAGAGATGCATCTCTATGAGATTGATAGCTTCTGTTTCAGAAAGACTATTAATAACCGCAATTTCGCGGGCCATTCTTTCAAGAGCAGCTGTATAAAGTTGGCGCTCAGAGTAAGATTGTTCAGGCTGTAGATTAGAGCGGAAAAGATCACGGACCACTTCGGCGATACAAATAAGATCTCCTGAGTTGATTTTAGCATCATATTCTTGCGCACGACGTGACCACATGGTTCGTTTAACGCGTGCTTTTCCACGTAAAACTTTTAAGGCGCGGTCGACAGAATCACTAGCAGATAATTTACGCATTCCAACGGAAAGGGCTTTTGCAATGGGGACTTTGACATCCATCTTATCTTTCGCGAAATGAATGACAAAAAGTTTTAATTTATGTCCTGCAACTTCTTGATCTTCAATCGCTATAATTTGTCCTACTCCATGCGTAGGGTAGACTATATATTCAGAGGTTGCAAATTCTTTGGTCTTGGAAGACGTTCCATGTTGGGATGCCATAATTTTAGTTTACTCCCTTATGATCAACAAATGTATCGGAAAACAGGTTATAAACCTGAGGGTTGAGTTTTCTTTAACCAAGTATATTGTACCAATTAAGCGAGCATAAAAGCCGAGTACTTTTAAATCCAAAAAAAATACATCGCTTTACTATAAAAAGCAAAGAAAAATACTTAGAAAGATGATCATGTTAAAATAACATTAACATCAAACTTCCAAAGAATCAATCATTTCGCTTAAGGATTTTTTTATTTTTACAAGAGAAGTCTTTCAATTGTTGGAGGAGGAGGGTGTACACTGTATCATTACTCTTCGCCGCTTCCTGGATTTTCTGAAAAATACTTTTCTAATTTATTTGGAACGCCATCCATTTCTTTTGCTTGAGGAAGAGGATCTTTTTGGGTGGTTAGATTAGGCCATTTGTCTGCATAATGAAGATTAAGTTCTAACCACTTTTCTAATCCTGGTTCTGTATCAGGTAAAATCGCTTCTGCTGGGCATTCTGGCACACAAACACCACAATCGATGCATTCGTCTGGGTGGATAACAAGCATGTTTTCCCCTTCATAAAAACAATCAACAGGGCAGACTTCAACGCAATCCGTATATTTGCAGTGAATGCAGTTGTCGGTTACTACGTGGGTCAAGATCAAACTCCATTTGTTATTTTAATTCTCTTTAGAGGAAAGTGTGTGCGTGTTTTTATGATTGGTGAGTTGATCGCGTAGTATAGCTAGTTTTGCAAAAGGTGAATCAGGATTAAGGCGCTTTTCTTTTTGAAAAGGCTTATGATTTGCATGTTTGCCTTGGGATTTGTGGAACTTATGAGAGCGTTTTGTTTGTGATAGCGCTTCTTGAGGGGAATTTTCATTTGTGTGTTCCCCTTTTTTTACAGCGCTCTTCGATTTATTTTGCCACTTATTTCCTAATTTATCACGTTTTTTTTGCGCGTGGTGATGAAATTGATGTCTATAATGCCATAGTAAAATAACTTTATCTTCTTCTGTAGGGAGAGGGGTTTTGGCAAAATTCCCAACAGGTTCAGCCGCCGGTAAACGATTGGTTTTATGGGGATGTTTTTCAATACCAGAGGATAAAGTATTTGGGTATGAGGTATTTTTTTCTTCTTGTGTTGTTTCTGAATCGCTTATTGTTTTCCATTGACTGCCAACGCATTCTGCTGCGGGAACATCTTGCATTGTCTCATTGATAGGGGAAGAGGCTTGGTGTGCAAGGAGATTTTGTTCAAAAACAGTATTGCTTATGCTGTACGATTGATAACCAAGTCCTTTGAGGATTTCTTCCATATCGTTTCCATTAGCCCCAAGAATGGACATCATAGCTGGTGTAACAAAAAAACTTTTGCCATCATAGGCGCCATCGGGTTTGGGATCACTTCCTTGTTTCCAATGCAGTGCGGGGCGGATGAGATTGGCGAGACGTTCTAAAATATCAATCCGTACAGCACGTTGTCCTAAGATTCGGTAGCCGGCTAATTGATAAAATTGGCGGTTATAGGTAGGGTCAACAATCAAAGAGGTTCGACCAGCAGATAATGCTGACAAAATTTCACCCAAACCAGCTTGATCTTGTCCCGCATTTTGAAGATTCCACAGGAGAGTAATGGCTTGAACCGGAGCAGGTTTAAGCATTCCGGCAACATAGATGTGAAAAGCGCCAAAACGCACACCTAGACGCCGAAGCACGGCACGTGATTCTTGCGCAAGTTCTTTGACAATGTCTAAGACTTCGCGGCGTGGTAAAATCCCTAAAGAGTTAAAAAGTTGTAAAGCAAGATTGTTTGTCGAATCCGTTAAATTATCAGCATTACGCAAATCAAATAGAGGTTTTAAAGTCGTTTCAAAATGAAAGGTGACAAAGCGTTCTAATCGTTTCACAACGTTATCGCGAGATTCTCCTGTGAGTTGTTCATCTGCTAAAACAATCAGTTTTGGTTTGAAAAAATCTTCTGTTGCTACAAGCTGTCCTACGGGCTGACCAATCCAGCGCACAATTCCATCAGAACCGAGGGTAAAATCTCCATTTGCACAAGCACAAAAACGTGTTGCACGTTTGGAAAAAGCAAGAATCAAATTTTCATTCTCTGTTGAAATTTGCTTCTCAGCTATTTGATCGGTACTGTTTTTGTTGGCATAAAAACGAAAACCTTCAAATTTACCCCTTCCGTGTTTTTCAATGAGAATATCATCTTGAAGAATTTCATCCTGTTGAACAATCTTGCTATCCATGATCATTTTCTTTCTCAGTGCGAAATTGGTCAAAAGCTTTTTGCGACAATTTCATAATGCTTCTTTTTCTTTAACATGTTTGTTGCGTTTGCTTCAATCACTCTTGTCGTTTTTTGCTGTTTCTTTTTGCGCCTTTAAAACTTGGATGATTCTTTTTTTATTCAGTTTTCATTCAGTTTGGATGCTTTATATTTGCAAATTACACTTATTAGTTGTATTGTAAAGATGAAAGCATAAATAAATTCTTCAATTTAAAAGGAAACAGAACCGGTTATTAATAAACAGCTTTTGTTTTACATGATCATTTTATTTTTTTTGCTGTTTTGTCATGAAAAGCGAAGAGAAAGTTTTTTCAAATATTTCATAGGCTAAAAGGCATATTGTAAAGGCATTTTGCAGGTGAAATTGTGTCTTATGACAAGAAATTTTACCATGACAGTAAAAAAAAACAATTGCGATTATAAAAATACACGTTAAAGTAGTGGATACAGAAGTTAACAACTTTTGCGTTCTTTTTAAGCAAAGAACAATGATGTCGTTGCCAAATCAATTTTGATAATTTTAATCGCAAGGGGTTATTATGGGTAATCTTTCAAATGCTGTTTATAAAAGCAGCAAAAATTATAGCGATGCAGACAAAAGCTTAGGACGTAATATGATGCGTTCTGCTATGCAAGCGCCTTATCTTGAACGACAAAAAGAGCATGATTTGGCTCTGCGGTGGAAAGACAAACGTGATGATGATGCCATGCATCAAATTGCAGCAGCTCATATGCGTTTAGTGATTGCTATTGCTAACCGTTTTAAACGTTTCAAAATGCCATTGGGGGATTTGGTACAAGAAGGGTATGTGGGACTATTGGAAGCAGCTGCACGTTTTGAACCTGATCGGGAAGTGCGTTTTTCAACGTATGCAACGTGGTGGATACGCGCTTCTATTCAAGATTATATTTTGCGAAATTGGTCAATCGTTCGAGGGGGAACTAGTTCTTCGCAAAAAGCACTTTTCTTTAATCTTCGGCGTTTGCGTGCAAAGCTGATACAAGATGATAGTGCTTTGTCAAAACAGGATATTTTTCGCACAATCGCTGAAAAGCTTGGCGTTTCCGTGCGCGATGTTGAAACGATGGATTTTCGTTTTTCCAGTTCTGATAATTCCTTGAGTGTTTCTGTTTCTGAGAACAGTGATAATCCCATTGCTAAGATGGATGTTTTGGTGGATGATAGTCCTCTTCCTGATGCTTTAATTGAGCAAGTAATTGATGGTCAACGGCGTACACAATGGCTTTACGACGCGTTACAAATTCTCAATGAACGGGAGTTGGAAATTATTCGCTTTCGTCGCTTAAATGAAGAGGGTGCAACTCTCGAAGTTTTGGGTGAAAAGTTAGGAATATCAAAAGAGCGCGTGCGTCAAATTGAAGCTCGGGCTTTGCAGAAATTGCGTTCTGCTCTTCTTACGGTTCATTCAGAAGATGCTTACGATATATAAGCAGTGAAAGGCTTTGTGGGAGGAAGAGAGAGAACGTATAAGTAAGGGGGTATATGAGAGTATGATGAAGTTGGATTTAGAGGATTGCCAGATTTGTCTAGGGATATGCCTCCTTGGGGATGTGTTTGGTGCTATTGATGAACAGAGGAAGATTGGGGGTGATATTAGTTCGAGGAAGTATGTATCAAACGGAGTCGTATGAAGGTATGATGAAATTGGTTTTTGAAATGTCCCTCTTCATTTGTGAATATGCTTTAAGGGGGAGGGAGTCATACAGATAGAAAAGAATCAAAACTGTAGCAGATGAGAAAAAAGGCTTATTCTGTAATGATTTTCACTTTTGTACCTGCGGATAAAGTTTGTGTTGGTGAGAGGGCGTTGAGGATGCGAAAGAGTTTTTCTTTATCTGGTGTGTGTTGCATTTTATTGGCTAGGTTTGCAACGTTTTCTCCTTGTTTAACGCGGACAACACGGATTTTTAAGGGCTTCAGTTTTTTTAATTGTGAAGATGAAAGAGAATGAAAGCTTTGTAGCGTTTTTTGGGCAACCTCTACAAAATTTTGAGAATTATGTGGGGCGGCTGTCAGAAAACGAAAGATGTGGTTGTTGAATGGAATGACAACTACATCAAATTGCCATTGCTCATTGGTAGCATGGGCTCGTGCTCCAAGTAAACTTTGGCTTTGGAATCCTTGACGCGTAAATTCTTGATGGGGGAGTCCCTGAATTGTGATGGGGCGGATAGATGATTGGTCTAGCCCGATAATCCAGCCGCTTTTCAAATAATCACTCGCAGATATTCCAGCAGGATGCGGAATAGCATCAAAACGAATCGCAATTTTATCTGGTCCACTGGCCCAAACAGTGTGTGCTGAATGTTCTATTGTAAAATTGTTTGGAACAGAGAAAGCTATGCGCAACTGTGGGTGAATAAATTGGTTGCCTCGTACAAAACCTGTATAAAATCCTCCTCCAAAAATCATGCCATCAATGCTTTTGAGAAAAGAATCGCGATCGGTTGTTTTACTATTCCCTTTACTTATTTTACGCGCTTTTTCTATCGCAAGCCGAATGCGTTGAGGGGTGGTTGGGTGAGAGGCTAGAAAATCTAGAGAGGCATTTTGGGTGCCGGAGATATTACGCAAAGCACTATAGGCTTCCATTGTTTGAAGAAAGCGTGGTGAAGCAAATGGATCATATCCTGCTTGTTGGAGCATTTCAAGTGCAAGGGAATCAGCTTCTAGCTCTTGATTGCGGGAAAATTGCGCGAGTTGTTGCTTGTTTTGCGTAGGGTTATGAAGTTTTTTGCCAATAGAAGAAAGAAGATGTGAAGATATGTGATTTGCCATCTTTAATTGGGCTTCTTTTTGCAGGCGTAAAATGCCATGATTGGCTCTAATATGTGCTATCTCATGGGCTAAAATGGCTGCAACTTCTGAAGAATCATTGGCTAATGCCAGCATACCACGAGTGATGTAGATCGCGCCATTGGGGAGCGCAAATGCGTTAATACTTTCTGAGTTTAAAATGGTTACAGAATAGCTTTGATGAGAACTATGGGATGCAACTGTCAGTTTACGGACAATCTTTGCTAAAAGGTGTTCAAGTTTTACATCATAATAAGCGCCGCCATACATTTGCAAAATACGTGGGTGTTGCAGAGCGCTTAATGTGACATAGATATTGTGATTGTTGGTACGTTTGATCGTTTTAGAAGAAGTGGAAGAAAGCCTATCATTTTGAGAGAGGGGCGTATGACAAGCCGAAAGGAGAAACGTTAAACTTATGAAAGTTGCTTTATACAGGCGTGAGCGAAAAAGAAACTTGCGTTGAAAAATGGAGTGCGTTGGATCATGGTGCACATTGTTTCTGCGGAGTAATTTGGCAAATTGCATTTGTATCTTTGTATCGTATGTTTCTTCAAGAGAGTCATCAGGGATAAGGATTCGTTTGGCTATATCACGCTTTTTGTTTATAAAAAATGACTCTCACTGATAAAAGGGTGCGCTATAAAGGAAATTTTGTGAAAGGCAAAGTATGGCATGACAACATTTACGATATTGTTAAATGGAGATGTTTGTATCACTGATCGCTTGCTTAATCAAATTCAAAACAGTCGGGTGATTGCTGCTGATGGTGGTATGCGTCATGCGGCAGCGCTTAATGTGTTGCCTGAGTTGTGGTTAGGCGATTTTGATTCATCGGATGAGAATTTAATACGCGAATATAGTCATGTTCCGCGTGAGATTTTTCCCTCTGATAAAGATATGACAGATAGTGCTCTAGCTTGCGAAAGAGCGCTGCAAAATGGTGCTAAAAAGCTTATTTTGTGCGGTGCTTTGGGAGGTGAAAGAAGTGATCATAGCCTTTCTCATATGACGCAAGCATTGGTGATGGCTGAAAGGGGCATTTCAGTGTTGTTGACAAGCGGTTTGGAAGAAGGCTGGCCGGTTTTGCCAAGACCTTGTTCGTATGATTTGCCTAAGGGATGTTTGTTTAGTATTATCGGTTTTTCTGATTTAAAAGGCTTAACTCTTGCAGGGGTAAAATGGCCAATTTGTGACAAAAATGTGTCATTTGGCTCTTCTTTAACACTTTCTAACCGTATTTGGGGAACCTTTTCTTGCCATTTAGGTTCTGGAAAAGCTATATTGTTAGCGTCTGTGCCTATTCCATAAAGCTCTTCCAATATATTTTGAATAAGGCAGGGGGGGGCCTAGTGATTAAGTGCCGACATAAACGATATATTATGTATTGATCTTGAGAAGGAAAGGTTTTGATATGTTAAAATCAATTTTTAAAGTGGCTGTTGTTTCAGCCATTGGTTTCAGTTCAGTCGCTTGTACCACAAACGATGAACGCGTTGCACGTTACGGCGTAGGAGGAGCAGCAATTGGTGCTTTGGCTGGAACTGCTATTGCTGGAAGTACTCCTGGAGCAGCACTTACCGGTGCAGCATTTGGTGCTTTGGCTGGAACAGTAACAGGTGCGGCTGCAAATCAAAGAAAACAACAAAGACAGGCATCACAATTGTGCACGTATCGTGGTCGTAGAGGGCATGTTTACCAAGCACCTTGTGCACAAAGAGTCCCTGTACGGCAATTGTGTGCTTACCGTGATGCAAGAGGGGTGATGTATAAAGCACCTTGTCCGCACCGCGTTCGTTAATGGCGCCGCCGCTCCTGCGGCTTGACCGCATTTTCTTAAATTTTGGAAAAACGCCTTTGCTCAATCAAGCTTGTTTATCGGTTGAGCAGGGGGCGCGTATCGCGCTGGTTGGCCGTAATGGTTGTGGAAAATCAACCCTATTAAAAATTGCCGCAGGAATATTAGAGCCTCATGGTGGCGAAATTTTTCGCCACCCGCGAGTGACGCTCCGTTATGTCTCACAAAATCCGGATTGTTCAGGATTTGAAGATATTAACGCTTATATGGAAGCGGGGCTGGACGATATATCTGATGTTCAGTGGATCAATACGCTTCGCACAAATTTAGGGTTTTCGGGGGCGGAAAAATTGGAAACGCTTTCGGGAGGCGAAAAGCGGCGTGTTTCATTGTTACAGGCCATTGCTGCAAAACCCGATATTTTGTTCTTAGATGAACCAACCAATCATCTCGATTTACCAACCATTGAATGGCTGGAAGCTGTTTTATCGTCTTTGCGTTCAGCGATTGTGGTGATTTCCCATGATCGGCGATTTTTAGAAAATGTTACGCGGTCAACGGTATGGCTTGATCGTGGCACAACCAAAAGACTGGAAAAGCGTTTTTCAGAATTTGAAAGTTGGCGTGATAAGGCGTTGCAAGAAGAAGCCATTGAGCAGCATAAATTGGGGCGCCAAATTGCCCGTGAAGAACAATGGTTGCGTTATGGCGTGAGTGCACGGCGTAAGCGTAACGTACGGCGTTTAGGCGAATTAAAAAACTTAAGACAGCGTCATCAAACCTATAAAGGGCAGCCTGGAAATGCACTTTTGACAGCAGCGAAAAGTCATGAGTCTGGGCAATTGGTGCTTGAAGCAAAGAAAATTTCAAAATCCTATGGTGATCGCATTATCGTGAAAGATTTTTCTTTGCGTATTCAGCGTGGTGATCGAATCGGGTTGGTAGGACCCAATGGTATCGGAAAGACAACGCTCCTTTCTGCATTAATTGGGCAAGAAGCCGTGGATAGTGGAACGGTGAGTCATGGCTATAACCTTTCTATGGCATTGCTTGATCAGCAACGTATTTTAAATGAAGAAGAAACTTTAGCGCATTATTTAACGGGAGGAAGAGGTGATACTCTTGTGATCAATGGGCTGGAGCGGCATGTAGTTTCTTATATGAAAGACTTTTTATTTTTGCCTGAACAAGCACGCACTCCCCTTAAAGAATTTTCGGGGGGAGAAAGAGCACGCCTCATGCTTGCACGACTTCTTTCACGTCCTGCAAACTTTTTGATACTTGATGAACCGACCAATGATTTGGATATGGAAACTTTGGATTTGTTGCAAGAATTTATTGCTGATTTTGCGGGAACAGTATTGTTGGTCAGCCATGACAGAGACTTTTTAGATCGTACTGTAACGCATATGTTGGCACCTCAAGGTGATGGTCATTGGGTTTTGTATGCGGGCGGCTATAGTGATATGATGGCGCAAAACCAGCATGCTCTGAGTTTACAACGAAAAAAAACAGAATTATCGCAGCGTAAAGCACCTTCAAAATCTCATGTGGGAGAGCTTTCAAAGCAGGACTCATCAACAGATCATAGCTTGATAGTGCGGGAGAAAAAAACACGAGGTAAATTGTCTTATAAGCAGGTTTATGCATTGGAAAGATTGCCTGAAGAAATTGCTGTTTTGCAAAATGAAATCAAAAAAATTGAACAAGAGCTCTCTGATCCAGCTCTTTATCGCAGTGATAAAGAGCGTTTTGAGCGTTTATCAACAGCGTTGGAAAAAAAGAAAAATACTTGCACACAAAAAGAAGAAGAATGGTTAGAACTTGAAATTTTACGCGAAGAAATGGAAGCGTGTTCACGGTAATATCTAAAAAATTTTAAAAGATTTGTATTGCATCATCGCTTTTCTTGGATTTGTTACAAGAGTTTGTGGCTGATTTAGCGGGAACAGTGTTGTTGATGAGTTATGGCAGAAACTTTTTAGATCGCACTGTAACATATAGCTTTTCAAGGTGATGGTCATTGGGATTTGTATGCGGGTGCAGTGATATGATAGCGCAAAACAAGCATGCTCTGAGTTTACAAGGCAAAGAAACAAAACTATCTTTGCCGTGAGTTTTTTCAAAATTTCGTATATGGAAGTACGCTAGTTCCATTGCATACTTTGCCAGTCCCCAATGTTGCTACAGCCCCCTTGGAATTTGAGAGCATTCATAAGAAACATTCCCTTATCTTTACCTTATATCCTAAATGCACCAACCCCGCTTCTGACGGAAAAGCAAATGATCTTCATTGATTCTAACGTGAGAAGTGTTGTGATGGGGAAAGCTTACTGTATTCGACGTTATGATTTAAGTTTAAAAATGATGATTTGTTAGGATAAATCAACGTGTTATTGTAACATTTCGAGGAGGAGAAAATGATGGCAATTAAAACAAAGCGAACAATTTCCACATTGATCGGTTTAGAAGATGCAGCTGAACTGTCTTCTTATTACCTCCGTAATGCGAATCATCTGCGTCCTTTTGAACCTGTTAGATCTGATGGTTACCACAGCCTAACAGCTTGGGAAATACGAGCTAATGCATTTGCTTATGAAAGTGCACAAGGACAAGCATACCGATATGCCGTACGATTAAAAAATGAAAAAACAGTCATTGGTGTTGTGAATTTTACAAATGTGGTTCGGGGTGTTTTTCAAGCTTGTCATCTTGGTTTTTCTCTTGATGAAAAACAACAAGGCAAAGGTCTCATGTTTGAGAGTTTATCGGCTCTAATACGGCATATCTTTCATGTTTATCATCTGCATAGAGTGATGGCAAATTATATACCTGAGAACATAAAAAGCGAACGTTTATTAAAGAGCCTTCATTTTGAAAAAGAAGGCTATGCCAAAGACTATTTGATGATTTCTGGAAAATGGAGAGACCACATTCTAACCTCTCGAATCAATGATCTGTATGAGCCCGTTAATAGATTCGAATAAAGTTTTGTTAAAAGTTCTATCAAGGGGCTTTTTATCAAATGTGTAAATATGCCGAATTTCTGCCTATCCTAAAAGACGAAGATCCTTAACCACCTCTTCTTTTGTAAACAGTTCAGACTCTCATTTAGCGGATTTCAACTGCTGACCACTTTATATGTTTCTTTTCGTAGATAATGAATTGATTTATCATCATCATTCATTTTTTCAATTTGAAGGAAGAGAGTCCTCAATATCGTAAGACTTTCTCATTTCAAATCTATAGATGTTTAATCATAAAAATCACCTCTCTTGCACATCACAAACTGGATTGGCGTACAAGTGAGGGTTTGTGTGGATAAAAATGATTGGAGGACAAGGATAAAAATGCTCTGTATAAATCCTTTTAATGTGAGGGCTGTTGCAATATTGTGTATTCTGTGACCGATAGTCTCGTTACAAGTTACACAAACTGCTTATTGTTGGGTGAAATTTTTATACATTCATTTTTTTTTTGCATTTTGCGTTTTCTTTTCTTAAGAAAATTTCCAATGGTATCAATGATTTTAATTCATACCAAGCGCATTTTTATAAAGCTCAATGATTGCTTCTTCTTCCATTCGTTCGTGCTCTTCTTTTTTACGCAACCGTATAATGCTTCGAACAGCTTTACTATCAAAACCAGAGCCTTTAAGTTCAGTGTAAACGTCTTTAATATCATCAGAAATGGTTTTTTTCTCTTCTTCTAGTCGTTCAATACGTTCGATAAAAGAGCGTAATTGGTTTACGGATATAGCGTGTGTTTGATCGGTTACTGTATCGTTCATTGTATTTTTCTCCAAGTTATATATTTTAAGTTGTTTTTCGACGACGAATTTATGTTGAAAAAGCTTGAAAAACAAAAAGTAAATCAAGCTACACTGTTTTTTTACAAATTGACTTTAAATATTTTGTAAAATTTTTAAGATATATGCATTGATAAAAGGGCTATAAAAAGAAAAATATAAAAATATACGTTTTAGACTTGAAAAGCTTTTGAAAAAGAAGTGTGTAATTTGTTTTGAGAATTTGACATCATAGAGGAAGTTTTGTGATTTTAAAAAAACGATATTGGGTGTTTCAAAAAGGATTAAAGGTTTTTCTCTTGAGCATTTTGCTCTTGTTTCCCCTTGTTGTTTTTGCAAAAGCTGACTTTAGGGTTTGTAATACAACCCAACAGTCTGTAGGGGTTGCTCTTGGATATCGTACATTTTCAGGGTGGGTGAGCGAAGGCTGGTGGACGGTACCCGTGACGGAGTGTAAAACCTTAATTGAGGGGCCTCTTGCTTCACGGTTTTATTATTTTTATGCGGAAGGGGCACAAAAAAAAGGGAACTGGGCAGGCTCTGTAACCATGTGTGTGCAAGATAGCCAATTTACCATTCAAGGGGTTCATGATTGTTTCCCTCGAGGATATCAAAAGGCTGAATTTAAAGAAATCGATACCGGAAATCAAACCAGTTGGATGGTACAGTTGACGGATGAGTCTTTGTTAAACAATTCTGTTGTCCCTTCTCTTTCAGGAAATGCTCCGCCGTGAAACGTGCACGTAAAGTGAAAATTATAGCGACTCTTGGTCCTTCTTCTTTTTCCAGTGAAATGATTGAGAAGCTTTTTAGGGCAGGAGCAGACGTTTTTCGTCTTAATATGAGCCATACTGACCGTGATATGATGGTTGATTTGGTCAAGTCTATACGAGAAGTTGAAAAAACAGTTCGGCGACCCATTGGTATTTTAGTCGATCTTCAAGGGCCAAAACTGCGTGTGGGTCGTTTTACTAAGGGTCAAGAAGATTTGCGTGTTGGGCAAAGCTTTACGTTAGATAATCGCGATGTGTCAGGTGATGCACAGCGTGTTTTTTTCCCTCATGAGGATGTATTTTCGGCTGTTAAACCAGGGGATCGGTTGTTGATTGATGACGGAAAACTGGAACTGCGTGCGCAAGTTTGTGATGGTCATTCTGTACAGTGTCGCGTGGTTGCTGGAACCCGTATTTCTGATCGAAAGGGTGTCAGTTTTCCCGATACAATTTTGCCTTTTGATTCGATGACGTCAAAAGATAAAGAGGATCTTCAGACTCTTTTACAGCAGCCTGTTGATTGGGTTGCTCTTTCTTTTATTCAACGTCCAGAAGATATTATAGCGGTACGTCGATTGACGAAAAGCAAGGTGTCTTTGATGGCTAAAATCGAAAAGCCTCAAGCCTTGGAGCATATAGAGAAAATTATTGATGTATCCGATGGTATTATGATTGCACGGGGTGATCTTGGAGTGGAAATGCCTTTGGAAAGGGTTCCTGCACTTCAGATGGAGCTCATAAAAGCTTGTCGTTTAGCAGGAAAGCCTGTTGTGGTGGCAACACAAATGCTCGAATCAATGATCTCATCTCCTGTTCCGACACGCGCAGAAGTGTCGGATGTTGCTACAGCAGTTTATGCAGGAACAGATGCGGTGATGTTGTCTGCTGAATCTGCTTCTGGTCGTTATCCTGAAGAAGCCGTGCTTATGATGGATCGAATCGCGCGGCAAATCGAACAAGATCACACTTATGCAGCTCAGGTTGGGGCACAACATCCAGCACCAGAATCAACAGGAACAGATGCGATTTCTCTTGCCGCGCGTCAGATTGCTGAAACACTTGAATTAGCAGCTATTGTTGCCTATACGGCTTCAGGAACAACGGGGGTGCGCGCCTCTCGTGAACGTCCCAATAGACCGATTATTGCTTTATCTCCCATTGTGGAAACAGCACGGCGTTTAGCTTTAGTTTGGGGGCTTCATTGTGTGGTTGCGCAAGATGCACGGAATTTAGAGGATATGGTTGATCGTGCAGCAGCCATTGCATTTCAGGAAGGTTTTTGCAAAGGGGGAGATCGCTTTCTTGTGACAGCTGGTGTTCCCCTTGGAACGCCTGGAGCGACAAATCTCTTGCGTATTGCTTCTGTCTCTCAAGATGGAACGAAAGGGATTTGAGCCGTTTACGCATGGTGTTTTTTCATGCGCCTTTGAACAGGCTTTAAACACAACGCGTGTGCGCTTTTTGTGAATGCTTCCATAGACCTATTATTCTTTTATCTCCCATTGTAAAGATAGCAAGGCGTTGCTTTAGGTTGTCAGGTTTGGGGATGGGAGCAGATGCGGTGATGTTGTCTGTTGATTTTGTTTTAGTTCTGAGGAAGCTGCTTTTACGGTAGGGCATTTAATGGGAGACTCCCTTTTATTTCATTGAGGCAGGCATAGTGGGGATTGCTTTATTGATGTTTATACGAGCGAGATGTTCATTAATAATGAGAGTTCATTCTTTTGCTTTTTGAATGAGAGCCTTGAAATTTTTCTCATTTTAAACTTTTGCAAACAGAATTGAATAAAATTAAAATTATGTGCCTAAAAAGTCATGCTGGTATGTCATGAAAAAAAGTGTTGGGTGAATGTGTTTTAAAAATATACTTTGTTGGCGCATTTGCAACATATTGATTTATAATGATAATATAGCGTTCTTTATATTCTATCAAAATCCCGAATACCGCAAGATTGTTTTATTTTAAATTTGTGCATGTTTTGTCAATCATAACTATTTGCTTGCACGTCACAAGCGGGGGGGCTTGTGGGGAAAAACTGTACAAGAAAGGCGTCCCCTCGTATGAATCTTTTTAAGAGCCAAGGGGGGGCTGTTGCAATATTGGAGGCTGGTTATGATGGTGCTGGTTTGCTCTTTCTTTTATTAAGCGTGGAGATTTTGAGGACTGGGGAGAGAGATATGGATGGATTGTTTGTTATAAGGATAAAGATGTTGGTAGAGAATGTTTTCAAGAGCTATTATTGTAGTTTATGATGTTTGAAGTTGTCGCAGATTAACATAATCTTCGGGTTTGGCTTTCTTCTTGCTCTAAAGGATGAAAATACTAAAGTTCACGCTGGTTTATAAATGATACGGTTCTTCTTAGGAGGGTTTCATCTGATGGACATTCTAGGTGCAAAGACTCCATAGTGCTTATATTATCAAATGGCGGTGTTTTACGGTATAATAGATAAGGTTATTTTTTAAATATATCTTAAATCTGCTTGATATTATCTAGGGGTAAGGACTTTTGGTATGCATTCATAGGGAACATGAATATAGTTCTTTTTCTCGAAGGATGCTTTATTTGTTTATTTCTGTTGTCATTTATATGATTTTTTTACAATGATGTTGGTTTTTTATCTTGTTGTGCTGTTAAAAGACATCTCATTTGAAGGGTGGTGATATAAGGTTTCCTCTTTGATATAAGAAGTGTTTGTGCAGGGGTGAAATATTCAGGGCCGAGTTTTTCTTGTTGAGTTTTAAGTTTATCCCATAAGTGGTGAGTAGCTGGAATCCTCTCTATAAAAAACTGGACCATTTACAGACTGGTGTGGGTTTAAGAGTTTTTATCCTGTGAGGTGTAGCGGACAAGTAAAATCACTGGTTTGTTACGCGCTGATGTACTTTTAGAAATCTTCCTGTTCTTGAAAGTTTGTGCTGTTTTGATCATCTTTGAGCAATTGGTTGGTGAGATTTTCAATGCGTTGTGTGGTGTCACGCATAATTTTCCCCATGGTGCGGTCTCTTTCGTTGTGGAGTCGTAAAAGAGCATTGTAGTCTTCTTGTAGTTTTTTATTTTCTCGTTTTATTTCTTCCATTTCATCGATAATCATTATGCCAGCCATAACCGATAAACGATGGTCGCCAATTTCACCAAAATTGTTCTTTAAATGTGTGATATATTGATCCAATTGAGCAGCAAGCGCGATAAGACGACGTTCTTGTCCTTTATCACAAGCCATGCGATAAATTTTACCATCAATGGTAACGGAAACAGTTTCCATACATTCAAACCTTTATCTATCAATGACAACACGAATTGTTTCCATTGCTTTAATAAGACGTTTGGAAACTTCTTTGTTTACGGACTCTAAGCGTTCAATTTGGGCTTCAGCTTTGTCAAGCGCTTGAGCAAGATGGCTGCGGTCAGCATTCATTCGTTGAATTTCTTCTTCCCATTCGTTATTTTTATCAATAACGGCATTGCGGTTTATTATGGTGATCTCTAAAGTTCTAAGTGCTTTTTCTAGGTGCTCTAGAGCATCTTGTAGAACCGTCGTTTCTTGGTTCATTGCTTTTATCCTTTGGGTAATTGTATCCTTTATCAATGTGTTATGCAAAAACGAATCACTTTCAATTTTGTATTGTGTGCATTTTATTTTTAAGTATGTAGGATATTTTAGCAAGCAAAGCAGGGGATAGATATAAATTAAAAGCTGGATTTTTTGCGCGTATTGACATAAATGACATGGATATACAGGACGCGTGAGGGGAATGTTGTTAATGTTATTGAAGTGGTGGCAAAAAGTTTCACGCTAATGGTTAAAAAATAGTATTCCTTGAGAATTTTAAGAGAATACGGAAAAAGCAACAGAATAACGTATTTAACGAAATGGTCGATTATTCATGACAAATACCCACCAACAGAATCAGATGGCCAATGCTATCCGTTTTCTTGCTATTGATGCGATTGAAAAAGCAAATTCTGGTCATCCGGGCTTGCCAATGGGGGCAGCCGATATTGCTACGGTCCTTTATACACAATTCCTTGCTCATGATCCTAAAAATCCTCGCTGGCCTAACCGTGATCGTTTTGTGTTATCGGCGGGGCATGGGTCTATGTTGCTTTATGCTCTCTTGTATCTTTCTGGTTATGAAGATCTCTCTCTTGAGGATCTCAAAAATTTTCGCCAGATAGGGTCTAAACTTGCTGGGCATCCAGAATATGGGCATATTGCAGGAATCGAAACAACCACTGGGCCACTTGGACAAGGGTTGGCAAATGCTGTGGGAATGGCGATTGGTGAGCGTTTGCAAAATGCCCGTTTTGGTGATCTCATCAATCATTACACTTACGCGTTGGTGGGTGATGGATGCCTTATGGAAGGGATATCTCAAGAAGCGATTTCCCTTGCTGGCCATTTGAAACTCAATAAGTTGATTGTGTTGTGGGACGATAATAATATTTCCATCGATGGAGAGATTTCACTTGCTGATAGTACTGATCAGATTGCGCGTTTTAAAGCTTCTGGTTGGGAGACCCATAAAGTCAATGGGCATGATCAAGCAGCAATTGCGCGGGCTATTGAGGCGGCACAAAATTCCGATAAACCAACTTTGATTGCTTGTAAAACAACAATTGGTTTTGGAGCGCCAAATAAAGCGGGTACCAATAAAGTTCATGGAGCTCCTTTGGGCGCACGAGAAATCACTGAAACCCGTATCGCTTTAGGGTGGGAGGCTGAGCCTTTCGTTATTCCAGCCGATATTCTCGATAGTTGGCGCTTGGCTAGTCTCAATGCTGCTAAAAAACGTCAAAAGTGGGAAGCAAAATTTGCTGATCTTCCTGTCTCAGAGCGTGTGGAGTTCGAAAGATTGATGCGAGGCGATCTCGTGGGTGGATTTGATGGCGCTATTGATACTTATAAACAAAAACTGGTTGAAGAGCGCCCCGTTGTTGCTACGCGTAAAGCCTCGGAAATGGCTCTTGAAGTGATCAATGAAGTCGTTGTTGAGACCATTGGTGGTTCGGCTGATCTAACCGGATCTAATAATACCAAAAGCAGTCAGATGAAAAGTATCTCTGCTGAAGATTTTTCAGGGCGCTATCTGCATTATGGAATTCGCGAACATGCAATGGGAGCCGTGATGAATGGTCTTGCCCTTTATGGCGGCTTTATTCCTTATGGGGGAACCTTTTTATGCTTTTCTGACTATATGCGTCCCGCTATGCGGCTCTCTTCTTTGATGGGATTGCGGGTGATTTATGTCATGACTCATGATTCCATTGGTCTTGGTGAGGATGGTCCTACCCATCAACCCGTGGAGCATTTGGCTTGCCTGCGCGCAATGCCTAATCATCTTGTGTTCCGCCCTGCTGATGCTATGGAGACAGTTGAGTGTTGGCAATTGGCTTTGAAAGCACGCAAAACGCCTTCTACCTTGGCTTTGAGTCGACAAAATCTACCGCTTTTGCGTCAAGAGTATGAAGAAGAAAATCTCTGTATGCTCGGTGCTTATGAATTCCTAACAGCTAGCGATGATGCACAAGTGACGCTGTTTGCTTCTGGTTCAGAATTGCAAATTGCGGTGGAGGCACATGCGGTGTTAGAAGAAAAAGGCATTCCAACGCGTGTGGTTTCTGTGCCTTGTTTTGAACTCTTTTCTCAACAATCTCTCTCCTATCAGCGTGCTCTCATTGGAGATGCGCCGATTAAAATTGCCATTGAAGCTGCTGTCGCCCAAGGATGGGACCGTTTTATTGGCTGTGATGGTGTGTTTATTGGTATGGAGGGCTTTGGGGCAAGTGGAACAATTGATGCCCTTTATGCGCATTTTGGTATTACTTGTGAGAATGTGGTCGCCACTGTTGAAAAAGAGCTTGGAAAGATCAAAGAGAAAAAGACAAAATGACAGCTTGTGTTGTCATGAATGGGGTGATTTTAGGACATCATATTCTGTGCAGTGTTCTGGATGATCTTGTGCATTATTGTGGATAAGTGAGTGAGTGATCAAGATATTGACATTGTGGGAATTAATGATTTGGGATTGGTGAAATACCCATTTATTGTGTTTTAAATGTTGTGCTTAAAAAATTGATGAGGAAACATGTGAAATGACAGTTCGTGTTGCAATTAATGGGTTTGGTCGTATTGGTCGCAATATTTTACGTGCGCTTGTGGAAAGTGAACGGCAAGATATTGAAGTGGTCGCAATTAATGATTTGGGATCGGTGGAAACAAATGCCCATTTATTGCGCTATGATTCAGTTCATGGGCGTTTCCCTGGGACCGTTAAGGTGGTAGGGGATGCCATTGATGTGGGGAGTGGTTTAATAAAGGTATGCGCAGAGCGTGATCCTGCTCAATTGCCTTGGAAAGATTTGGATATTGATATTGCTTTAGAATGTACAGGCATTTTTACTGCGCGTGATAAAGCAAGTGCTCATTTGGATGCGGGGGCAAAGCGTGTTCTTGTTTCTGCGCCTTCTGAAGGAGCAGATCTTACGGTCGTCTATGGGGTTAATCATCAATCTTTAAGCAGCGAGCATCGCGTTGTTTCAAATGCTTCTTGTACAACCAATTGTTTGGCGCCTGTTGCACAAGTCTTGCACAACACGGTGGGCATTGAAAAGGGCTTTATGACAACAATTCATTCTTATACGGGTGATCAACCTGTGTTGGATACAATGCATCGTGACCTTTATCGTGCACGTGCGGCAGCTCTTTCTATGATTCCTACCTCAACAGGAGCGGCAAAAGCTGTGGGATTGGTCTTGCCAGAATTAAAGGGATTGCTTGATGGTGTGTCGATTCGTGTTCCGACCCCTAATGTTTCTGTGGTTGATTTGACATTTACCGCTAAGCGTTCCACAACAATCGAAGAAATTAATACAGCCATTGCTGCTGCTGCAAAAGGTCCTTTGAAGGGCGTTTTGGACTATACAGAAGAAAAACTTGTGAGTTGTGATTTTAATCATAATCCTCATTCAGCTATTTTCCACAATGATCAAACAAAAGTGATTGATGGTAAGCTCTGTCGCGTTTTGGTTTGGTATGATAATGAATGGGGCTTTTCTAACCGTATGAGTGATACGGCTGTGGCTCTTGCTAAGACAATATAAGAGGACCTCAGGGTCCTCCTTTTTATAGGAAAAAGTCTCATTTTTGTACAATTTTGAGAAAAACAGATAGAGGATATTGTTCTCATGCGCTGGAGAAAAGAGACTATTGAAAAATTGATGATGTGTTTTGTTTTAATACTGGGTCAATACGTGCTTTTAAAAGCTGCATGAAAGAGTAAACTTTGAAAAAGTAAGATCTGAATGAGATATCCTTTGAGAAAACATTAGAAAATTAGGAGATGTAAATTCTTTTGCCTAGAAGTAAAAGGAAGCTTTAATAGAGATCAAGTTGAGCCAATGCATTTGTTTGCCACAATGGGATATGAAGATTAAGAACAATGGTGGGCTTTTGTACATTTGATGATGAAAGCTTTGGCTTTTCAAGCAGAGGGTGAGAGATAGGCTGTCGTGGATCTCTTGTAAAAGCAAAGAGGGGGATAAATGGAAAGAAAAGTGGGCAGGGTTGTTGGATGCGTTTTTATTTGAAACAATGGAAAGTGAAGAGGAAGCAGTGATGGGGTTTCGTACACTTGATGATGTTGATGTCACTGGAAAACGTGTTCTTGTGCGGGTGGATTTTAATGTGCCAATGGCGCAGGGCAAGGTCTGTGATACGACACGCTTAGAGCGACATAAAGAGACACTCGTTGAGCTACAAAAGCGGGGTGCTAAACTTATTCTGCTTTCTCATTGTGGTCGCCCCAAAGGAAAGGTAGAGCCAGAGTTTTCACTCCGTCCTGTTGTGCAAGTGCTGGAAAAGATCATTAATCAGCCTGTTTCTTTTGCTCCTGACTGCATCGGTTCGGTGGTGCAGGTTGCGGTTGAGTCATTACAAAATGGGGGTATTTTACTGCTTGAAAATGTTCGTTTTTATGCTGGTGAAGAAAAGAATGATTGTTCTTTTGCGGAAGCTTTGGCTCATAATGGGGATCTCTATGTCAATGATGCTTTTTCAGTTTCTCATCGTGCCCATGCTTCGGTGGAGGGAATAACGCATTTGTTGCCTTCTTATGCAGGGCGCTCTTTGCAAGGTGAGATGCAGGCGTTAGAAAAAGGACTTGGCAATCCAACACACCCTGTGGTTGCCATTGTGGGAGGAGCGAAAGTTTCCAGCAAGCTTTTTGTGCTCAATCATTTGGTGGAAAAGGTTGATCATCTCGTGATTGGTGGGGGCATGGCTAACAGTTTTTTAGCAGCGCAAGGTGTGTCTGTTGGTAAGTCACTGTGTGAACATGCGCTGATGGACACGATAAAAAAAATCATCAAAAAAGCGCAAGAGTGTCAATGTACCCTTCTGCTTCCTCAGGATGCTGTCGTTGGATTTCGCTTTGAAAAAGATGCACCGCATCGTCTTTATGACATTGAAGATATTCCACAAGATGGCATGATATTGGATATTGGGACACGCTCTATTGCGCATATCAATACTGTGATAGATAAAGCTGCTACTCTTGTGTGGAATGGACCCCTTGGTGTTTTTGAAATGTCTCCTTTTGATAAGGGGACCATTGCAGTTGCACGCCATGCAGCAGAACGTAGTTTGACGGGAAAGTTGGTTTCAATTGCGGGAGGGGGCGATACAGTTTTTGCTCTTAATCATGCTGGTGTTGCCAATGATTTTACTTATCTCTCGACTGCTGGAGGGGCTTTTTTAGAATGGATGGAAGGTAAGGTTCTGCCTGGCATTCTTGCCCTTATGCAGGCTTAGAGAGTTTATTGAAAGAGCAGCTTTAAAAAAGAGCTGTGTGTCGTTGTGTAGGCTGTGTTTAACGTGTTGCGCACTTTTGGAAGTTTAAGACAAAATGAAATTTTAAGACAAAATAAAGAGGAATTTTTTATGAATGAACGGCTTGAAGATATTGCACTTGCTTTGGTGCATGCGGGTAAAGGTATTTTGGCGGCAGATGAAAGTACGGCGACCATTGGAAAGCGATTTGAAAGCATTGGTGTTGAATCCAATGAAGATAGACGCCGTGCTTATCGTGAAATGCTTTTTAGTACAAAAGAAGCAATGGAAAGCGCCATCTCTGGGGTTATTTTATTTGATGAAACCATTCGGCAAAAAGCATCAACTGGGAAAATGTTGACGGATCTTATTCGGGATGCAGGCGCTTTGCCAGGGATTAAAGTTGATACCGGTGCAAAACCTTTGGCCGCTTTTCCACAAGAGACAATTACCGAAGGGTTGGATGGTCTTCGTGAGCGGCTAAAAGACTATTATGCTTTGGGAGCACGTTTTGCTAAATGGCGTGCGGTAATTGCTATTGATGAACACACTTTGCCAACAAGAGGCGCAATAAGACAAAACGCACAAGCTCTTGCACGCTATGCTGCTTTGTGTCAGGAGTTCAAGATTGTGCCGATTGTTGAGCCCGAAGTGTTGATGGATGGACCATCGTGTGGGCATTCCATTACACGCTGCTTTGAGGTGACAAAAGCTGTCTTACAGACCGTTTTTAAAGAATTGTTTGAAGCTCGTGTTCTTTTGGAGGGGATGATTTTAAAGCCCAATATGGTGATTGATGGAAAGGATGCCCGCAACGCTTCTGTTGAAGAAGTTGCTGAAAAGACCGTCCAGGTGCTTAAACAGACTGTTCCTGCCGCTGTTCCAGGAATTGCTTTTCTTTCTGGAGGACAGTCTGATCAGGAAGCAACGGCGCATTTATCTGCCATGAATTCTTTGGGCGCATTGCCTTGGAAATTGACTTTTTCTTATGGACGGGCATTGCAAGCAGCTGCTTTAAAAGCATGGGCTGGAAAAGATGAGAATATTGCTGTTGCACAGAAGGCATTTAGTCATCGGGCTTTGATGAATCATCTTGCGGCTTTGGGACAATGGACAACAGAACGAGAAAAAGCCTGCGCTTGAAGCACAAGCCTTATACCTAAATGCGGAGAGGTTTTACATGTTTCTGCGTGATTTTGGGTGCCCTCATCATGATAAAAATGGCGGGGGCGTTTTAGGCTTGAAAGCTTTCTCAGAGAGTTTTCTCCTTGGACCTTTTAAAAGTCTCTAATGGGTACTATCAAAAGATAAGATTGCGCAAGAGGTCCGATTTCGGGAAGGGGAGATGGTGCTTTAAAGGAAATTTGTGAATGCGCAGCATCTTAGTATGGTGTCGTTCATGGGTGGGCACTTGCTTTTTGAATGAAAATCATAAAGCTAAGACTGTATTGAATAGTTTGATCTTGTGATATTTTTTCTTTTTCATGTTATCATTACTTGTCATCAGCAGAATTCATTTGATTGCAGTTTCAAAGGTGGATTAAGCGGGTAGATTAGAGAGTTGCGATGTCTGAGTGGATTTTAATATACAGCTTATGAAGTTTTTGTGCGTCAGGATAGCTTCCTCTGCAAGGTGGGTGGCTTTTTATTGACGAACGGATTGAATAACTCTTGCTAACAAAATAGATTTGCATCTCAATAAAACACCTATTTTTCGTTAAAATGAATAAATTTTTCTTGTATTTTATGATGATATAATTACAAATAGCTAATTTTACAGCATTTTGGTTTAAAATGGGGGGAGTTGTGGACAGCATATCTTCTAAGAATACAAGCACAAAAAGAAAAAATCGATACGCAGAACAGAGCTTTTCTGTAATTATGATGCGAAAATTGTGCAATATGGTGCGTAGAGTATTCGCTGTAATATTTGGAGTGTTTACTTTCATAATTTTTCTTATCCTGTTCCGCATGCGTGGATTGGTTCATGCCGTACTAAGCTTCTTTGCGGGTGCGAGCGGATTAACGTGCTTTTTCTTTTTTGTCGGATACTACTTGGAACGCCGCGAAGCAACAGCAGATGAAGCCGGTATATCGTTCACATTAATCTTAGCAATTGGTGAAGGCGTTTTTTCTATTTGCTGCATGTATGCTGCATGGGGTTACGACGCTCTCTTATTCCGTTTAGCACCTCCTGAGTATGAAATTATTCTCTTTGAATAAATAGAGTGCAATTCGTTTGTGTATAAATCAAGATGAGAGGCTGTCTGCCTCTCAAATTCTTAATAATCGCTCTCCAAAATCGTAACATTAGACCTGCGTTTAATGAGAGGACTAACAAGCCTTGGTCCTTAAGCTCAAGGAAATCCTTTAAAGGTTGCGTCTAACGGCATCCTTGACCTTAAGACACCCAAACGGCTTATTTTGTTTTTCTCATGCGGCTCTGAAATCATGATATAAGGGGAAAGCTTCTCATGGTGCCTAAATGGTACCTTATCGTGTGTTAAATGGAAAAATCAGACAAAGCATCTTTATGCAATATAATCCAATTATGATTTTTTTATTTAAACATAAAGGATTTAAAGTTCTACAAGACTGATACGATAAAAGGGGGAAAATCGCCTATACTTAGCAACTAGGGCGTATTTTAGGTGCTTTTGATATAGCTATATCTCCAGATGACTTTGAATGACTTATCCTTTTAGCTCTATTCACGAAAAGGTCATTTTGAGGGGTCTTGGTTAATGATTGTAAAGGAAAATTAGCACGTAATATTTAGCTTTGCTGGTATAGATGCTGAATGAGTTAATTATCCAGAGGATCACTGAAGAGGGAGTGCTAAAAAATGATGGAAAATCCTCTGTACCTCGGTGAACTCGTGGTTGAAGATATAATTGTAGAACTTGGCTTATCTGTTACTGAAACAGCTGAACGGTTTGAAAGGGTTAGGGTGTCAGTTTTGCAGACGCTTGACTAGCTATAAAAAAATTATGATTTGGTGTAAGCTTTAAAACATAAATACCTTAAAAATATATCCTCTTTGTACATGTTTCTATCATCGTTAATGTGCCTTCTTAAAGCACGACAGGGGGTGGCTATAAAATTGAGGGCTGTAAATATAAATGATGGCGTTGGTGGTGGTGTGGGAAGATGGTGTCCAATTAAAGTACGCTATCCTTATTTTTATAGGCTATGACTGGAAGAAAGAGCTGGAGAGACAATTTGTGAGCAAAGAGAAAGTGTTTTGAGGATGCGTGTCTGCAAGAGCAGAACAGTGGTTGTGGTGATATTTACAAACAATAAATTTGATAAAATTTTACGATTTTGCCAACAGCTGGTTTATTATAAAAGCTGTTGCTTATACGCGCTCACAAAAGTTATAAGAAGCCCAAAAGCGCTAAAAGAGTTTTTGCTCTTTTTCAATAGTACGGATCTGCAAACAATGTTCAAAAAGTGTTCGTTTTTTTGAAAGAGAATAAAAGGATACTCTTGCAGATGAGAAAAGCCTATTTGTGAATTACAATTTGTCATGATTTTCGGTAAACACTATTGTTTAGGGCGGTGATAGAGGGCATGAAAAATTTTTCATATTCAGTTTTTTAAGAGTGTGATCAGTCTTTAGGGTAGAGCTTGTATCCAGCCTATAAAGTGGGCCGCATAAGGGCTTCCTCGGTAAGGCGAGCACCATTATACTCTTTGCCAGTCGTATACTCTTTCCAGCGCCCCAATGTTGTGACAGCCCTTGGTATTTAAAGGGATAAGAGAGGCATTTTGTTCTTTTTTGTAAAGCTTCACTCCACACGCTAACTCTGCTTGTGATGTGCAAGCCAAGAGATTTTGTTTGATTCACTATGAGGGTTTGACATGAGAAAATCCTATGGTATTCATGATCTCTCATAAAAAACAATGAATTATCCTTATAAATCAACGTAACAGTGCTGTTATGAAGAGAACTCCTTGCACATCTTAATAGTTCATAAAGATTAACTGGGATCATTTTATATTTTGTACACAGATGAAGTATTTTTATAAAAATGCTCCATCTCACGCAGAAAAAACAGCCCGTTAAGACTTTAAAAAGAAAAAACTCTCAATGCTTGCCCTCTTTTTTCCATGAGAGATTCAAATTGATAAGCCTGTCTGAAAAGAGTACTGTTTATGTGCCCTTAAAGATACTGCTCTTGTATCAAGATCACTTACTCAGGTGAAAATTGGAGTTTTGCGAGGTAAGCATAGACGCCATTTTTTGCCACAAGTTCTGCATGGGTTCCTTCTTCCACAAGAGCGCTTTTATCCATCACGAGAATACGATCAGCTTTTAAAATTGTTGCCAAACGATGTGTAATTACCAAGGTTGTACGATTTTGCATCAATCTTTCTAAGGCGTCTTGCACCAACTTTTTACTGTTTGCATCTAAAGCAGATGTTGCTTCATCAAGCAGCAACACTTTGATTTATAATAATAGTTCACTGTTTTGTATGTTGAATGGGGATCCCGAATATTACAGGATTTTCTCATTTCAAACCTGTTCCATGTTGAATCAACAAAAACCATGTCTCTTGTACGTTACAAGTGGGGAGAGACCGCGTGAATAAAAAAATATTAAGGAAGGACTTAAAATGTTTATAATAAATCCTCTCAAGTGCCAAGGGCTGTAGCAATACCCATGAGCTGGCAAATATAATGATGGTGCCGGCTTGCAGCAACAGGGGTGCATTTCTTAGAATTGCACGTGCAATATCAATGTGTTGTTTTGTCCCCCAGAAAGCATGGTACCACGTTCTCCTATTCACGTATCAAGCTATCTGGTAAAGCTTGAATCAGTTCAAGCGCATTAGCCGCTTTAGCGGCGACAAGAATACTCTCTTCACGGGTATTTTTCAGTTCCAAAAAAAGAAGAATGGTTTGCAATTATTTTATTTCAGGTCGTTATACTCTACGAGGAAGGATTTATGCTCGTATTTCAAACTGATTTTTAAATTTAAAAAACGCAGCCACCAAGATTTATTAGTGCCTAAGATCCCATCTATTTATGTTGGATGCGTTTTTGAATTAATATTTAAAGTGCACTCTTTACAGCATAAAAAAACCAATCACTTACAATAGAGCAATCATTTTTTAAAACTTGTGCTCTTTATAATCAGGAATAGGCTTTTACATGCCAATATTACCAAAACGATTTTTGAATTTAGAAAGACGACCGCCACGGTCTACGAGTGTCTGGGAGCCACCTGTCCATGCTGGATGCGTTCTTGGGTCAATATCTAGATTAAGAGTATCGCCTTCTTTTCCCCAAGTAGAGCGCGTTTTATATTGGGTTCCATCCGTCATAACAACGGTAATTGTGTGATAGTTGGGATGAATATTCGCTTTCATGCGTAAAAACCTTTTGCGTTTACAGAATGAAACAGCACTTGCTCGATTTTTTAAGTGCGCTTCCTTTGTCTTTTTGATACATTGATTAAAGTATTTATTCCTATAGCTGAGCATGCATAAAAAAACAAGTGTTCAAGATGCATCATTGTATCAAGTGTTATAAATTCAATATAGTGAGCGAAACCTTATGAATCTCTTCAATCATTCAGAAAAATCTACAAAGTCTTCCCCTAAAAAATCTTCATTCTCTTCGCTTGCAATTTTTTTTCCTTATCTTTTGCGCTATCGTTGGTTGTTTATCTTTGCCTTTCTAGCGTTATCTGTTGCTGCTCTTGTCACATTAGCTTTGCCTGTGGCTATCCGCCAAATGTTTGATCATGGGTTTTCTACTTCAAGCCACGGACATATCAATTTTTACTTCGGAATTTTGTTTATTTTAGCTTTGCTTCTCGCATTTGCTTCTGCTGGCCGTTATTATTGTGTTATCACATTGGGAGAGCGGATTGTTGCCGATTTACGGCGTGATGTGTTTATTCATATTATGAAACTTTCTCCTGCTTTTTTTGATCGGTCGCATTCAGGAGAGATTGTTTCAAGGCTTCTAACAGATACCACACAAATAAAATTAGCTGTGGGTTCTACCGCCTCTACTGCTTTGCGTCAGTTGATTATAGTGATCGGAGCCGTCGTGATGATGGTGATTACCAATGCTAAATTGTCTTTGTTGGTTTTGGTTGCTATTCCTGTTGTGGCCATTCCCTTGGTGGTTTTTGGGCGGAAAGTTCGCTCTCGTACGCGTGCGGCGCAAGATCGTCTGGCAGATGCCAATGCTGTTGCTACAGAACAGGTAAGTGCTATTCGCACTGTGCAAGCTTTTACCGCAGAAAAACTCGTTGCAACACGGTTTTCACAATTGATAGAACGGGCTTTTCAAACAGCACGTGCTTCTGTGATCCTGCGCTCCTTTTTTACGGGGTTTGCAATTTTTTTGGTTTTTAGCAGTGTGGTTGCTGTTTTATGGATTGGGTCGCGCGATGTTTTGAATGGAACGATGACAGGTGGGACATTAGGGCAATTTGTCCTTTATGCGGTTTTTGGAGCTTCTACTTTTGCGCAATTATCGGAACTGGGGGCAGAGTTAATCCAAGCAGCAGGCGCTGCTGAGCGGCTTTCCGAATTGCTACAAGAACAACCTACTATTGTAGCTCCTAAAAATCCTTTATCATTGGAACAACCTGTTCGAGGCGAACTTGTTTTTGATCAGGTTGATTTTATTTATCTTTCTAGACCACAAGAGAAGATTTTACGCTCGCTTTCGTTTTCTGTGAAGGCAGGCGAAACGGTTGCTTTTGTTGGGGCTTCAGGAGCAGGAAAAAGCACCATTTTTTCTTTGATCCTTCGTTTTTATGACCCGATAAGTGGAACAATTCGGTTGGATGGCATGGAAATTAATCGCCTTTCTTTAGAAGATTTACGCAGCGCAATTTCCTATGTTCCACAGGATGTCGCCATTTTTGATGGAACATTGCGTGATAATATTATTTTTGGAACTGAAAATACTCATGAAGAGGAAATCCTTTCTGCCGCTAAGGCGGCTAATGCACTTGAATTTATTCAAGCTTTACCAGATGGCTTGGATACGCAAGTAGGAGAACGTGGTACCATGCTTTCTGGGGGGCAAAAACAACGCATTGGTATTGCACGGGCAATTCTAAGAAATGCACCCCTGTTGCTACTTGATGAAGCAACATCTGCTTTAGATGCAAACAGTGAAAAGTTGGTGCAAGACGCCTTAGAAGGATTGATGCAAAATCGTACAACCTTGGTAATTGCACATCGTTTGGCAACAATTTTAAAAGCTGATCGTATTCTCGTGATGGATAAAGGCGCTCTTGTGGAAGAAGGAACCCATGCAGAACTTGTGGCAAAAAATGGCGTCTATGCTTACCTCGCAAAACTCCAATTTTCACCGGAGTAAGTGATCTTGATACAAGAGCAGTATCTTTAAGGACATAACCAGCACTCCTTTCAGACAGGCTTATCAATTTGAATCTCTCATGGAAAAAGAGGGCAAGCATTGAGAGGTTTTTCTTTTTAAAGTCTTAACGGGCTGTTTTTTTCTGCGTGAGACGGAGCATTTTTATAAAAATACTTCATCTGTGTACAGAATATAAAATGACACCCAGTTAATCTCTATGAACTATTAAGATGTGCAAGGAGTTCTCTTCATAACAGCACTGTTACGTTGATTTATAAGGATAATTCATTGTTTTTTATGAGAGATTATTAATACTATAGGATTTTCTCATGTCAAATTTAGTTATATTAAATCAATCAAAACCATGTCTCTTGTATGTGGCAAGCAGAGAGAGCCCGCGTGAATAAAACACTTTAGAAAGAATAAGTCCTCTTCATGAATCGTCACAAGTTTTAGGGACTGTCACAACGGGGGGCGCTGGCATAAGAGTATGATGGTGCTGGGCTACTTAAAGAAGAACTGATAAATAGGCAGAGAGGCGCTTTTTATCGATGTTATAAAACAGTGCGAACAAAGCACGCAGTTTGTTTTGCTGTTTGGTTGAGTTAAGGTTTTTATTACTTTGAAAATCAATATTTCATGGATCATGCATTTTGAGGGCTTATAAGGCTTTTCTTTAAAGTACATAAATCACTAAAACAGCATTATTAAATACAAATTGTTCTATTTTACCAACAAAAATATCTATATTTTGTGTATTGTTTTTATTAAAATATAATATGTAGTGATTTTCAAATCAGATGTACACACAATGATACAATATCGAGAAATCGATAAAAGAGCTGCGTTAAATGTTGGTGAGAATAAAAGAGAGCAAGAATGAGTGAAGCTGTCATAGTGATAGGGGGAATATTTATAGCAGGGAGTATAATCTATAGTCTTTGGTTAGTAAATTATCAGAAAAAGCAATTAAGTGAACAACTTGAACAGTTTGAGAAATTACTGCAGCTAAAAGATCGAGAGTGCGCGATATACCAAAATATTATTGCTCAATGGGAACAAAAGCTTGTTAAAAAAACTCAAAAAATATCGCCAAAATGGATTAAACAATGGGATAAAGAAGTAAAGGAATGGGAAAGAGATTTACTGGAGATAAAAAATCCTGAACATTGGCTATCTTCTGAATCGAGCGGACAATGGCCTTTGATGGTAAAAGATATTTGTATGCAAGGATATGGAGAAGCGTGGTTTTTGTATGAAACGGCGCTGACAAAAGAACTGACTGATGAACATATCAAAAAAATAAATGCGTTCATAATCACTTTTAAGGAAACTTATCTAAAAGCAGTGCGATTGATGAGAAAGAATAGGATCACTTTGCGAAAGTTTGTAGATCCTCTTACGAAAAAAAAACGATATAAACATACAATGTTGTCGCTTCATTGGTGTTTATATATGGTTGATGATATGATTACGGCTGAATATGAACAGCAACTACAAGAAAAGGCTTCAGGATACTATGAAGAGTTAAAATCTTTGGAAATTTATTATGAAGATATACCTAAATATACAGAATATGAAACGCTAGAAGAGATACTGTCTCGTTGGTATCTTAGTCTGCCTGGAGATGCTGAATTACTATGCATTTGTAAAAGAGAGCTTCTAGCATTATTGTATGATATTTCCAGTGATTATAAGGCGGCAAGAGAAACTTTCATTTACTATAAGCAGCTTATTGATACGGTAAAAGAAGGATATATGGCCTTTGATAAGGATTGTTGCTACTCCGCGGTTAGAAATGACATTGATGTTTGTAGAGAGAAAGATAAAGAAAAGAAAAAGGGGTTGCGTATTGCTAAAGAGACTCCAAAATTTGAAAAAGCCTATAAATTAGGAGTCATAAAATGGATGAAGTGGTCAAGTAAGAAATGTGATAATCAATGGATCTTTTGGGAAATGCTTGTCAAAATAGGAAATTCAAAAGAAAAATTAAAAATCATTTTCGGTGATGAAAAGGTAAATGCATTGGAAGAGGCTATTGAAAAAGATAAAGAGCAGCTTGCAAGTGAAGTGCAGAAAGCAATTCTCGAGAACAAAAATGTGCATTTTCATAAATCCCATGCCTATTTGATACATACTTTAGAATAATGCTGAAAAGAGGGAGAAGCTGGTAACAATTGTATGAATTAGTATATTAATGGAAATTGACATAATTGCGTATTTTTGTGAAAAGCAAATAGAGGTATATGCGGCAGATTTTTGAGGGAGGAGATTTTCGATCAATGGATAGCGCACTATAAAGAGCATATATTGAGGAGGAAATGGATTGTGTTTTTGTTTTGGGTTCGATAATTGCTTTTTGTAGCTTTTTGTTATGATGTTTTTTTGTTTATTGCCTTTTTTAGCTTGTTTGGAGGGGGATTTGAATAACAGAAACGTCAATAAGGTAAGCTGTTGAGGATTGCTTTTGTGGGGGGTATAGCGAGTATATTTTTTATTTGTGATGATGTTTTTGTCACTATCTGATCAGTTATTTCCTATCGTTTTATGTAAAGAAAATTTAAAACTCTCTCTCCACGTGGTTTTTTAAGGTTCTAAGGTTTTTGTAAAAAACTGTAAGAGTTAAATACTTTTTTTGAGGGTTTTTTCTAGTTTGATGCGAATGTGTTCATTGCCAGCAATGATATTTTTTTGCGGGATATATTGTTGCCTTCTTTATCGGTGATAAAACCGCCGGTTTTGCGAACCATCAGTATGCCGGTAGTTCTATCAAAAATTTGTAGGTTATCTTCCCAAAAGCCATCGGTTTTTCCTGCGGTGACATAAGCTAAATTAAGAGCAGCAGCGCTAAGACGGCGAAGTCCAGCAACTTTCATCATTACTTGCGCAATTCAATAAGAGATAAGGTTGCGTGATGAGAGATATCTCTATGGGGATGTTGCAAAGTTGCACTTTTAGCATTGCCTTTTAAAATGACACTACTTCTGAGGTCTAAATGCCTTTTTTGAGGGTTTTTTCTAGTTTGATGCGAATGTGTTCATTGCCAGCAATGATATTTTTTTTGCGGAATATATCGCTGCCGCCTTCTTTATCGGTGACAAAACCACCGGCTTCGCGAACCATCAATATTCCAGCAGCCATATCCCAAATTTGCAGGTTATCTTCCCAAAAGCCATCGGTTCGGCCAGAAGCAACATAAGCTAAATCAAGAGCAGCAGCGCCAAAACGGCGAAGTCCGGCAACTTCCGCCATCACATTGCGTAATTCAATAAGATAGGTTCCATGATTTGGGCGACCAAAATGAGGCATACCTGTGGCAATGACACAATCTTCTAGTCTGCGCCGTGCAGAAACGCGACAGCGTCGGTCATTGAAAAAAGCACCACAACCGCGTTCTGCGGTAAATAGTTCATCACTTACGGGATTGTAAATGACACCAGCAACGATTTTCCCTTGACTTTCTAAGGCAATGGAAACAGCAAAAAAAGGAATGCCATGAAGAAAATTTGTGGTGCCATCTAGAGGGTCAATAATGAAACGATGTTGGGAATCTTCGCCAATGATTTCTTCAGATTCTTCCATTAGAAAACCAAATTTGGGGCGCGCTTTGCTTAATTCATTGAAAATGATTTTTTCCGCTTTGCGATCTGCTTGGCTGACATAATCTGCTGGTCCTTTCAAAGACACTTGCAAATTTTGCACTTCACCGTAATCACGCACCAACGAGCGTCCTGCTTTCATTGCAGCTTGCACCATGACATTCATGACTGCAGAATGGGCCATTTTTTATTCCTTTATTTATCTTTTTCATTTGCGCGACGCAAATAAATCAACTCATTGGTGTCTACAATAATACGTTCACCAGCATTCATAAAGGGGGGAACAAGAATACGAATCCCGTTTTCAAGAATGGCGGGTTTATAAGAGGAGGTAACCGTTTGTCCTTTGATGGCAGGATCGGCTTCCACAATCGTGACAGCAACTTGATCAGGAAGTGAGATGCCAATAGGCTTTTCTTGATAAAGTTCAACTGTGACAGTCATCCCATCTTGGAGAAACGCAGCACGTTCACCAACAAAATCTTTTTGAAGTTCAAGTTGTTCATAAGATTCTGAATCCATAAAGACCAAAGCATCCCCTTGTTGATAAAGAAATGTGAAATCTTTTTGTTCAAGGCGCACGCGTTCAACCGTTTCAGCAGCACGAAATCGTTCATTAAGTTTTGTACCATCAATTAAATTTTTCATTTCAACTTGGTTAAATGCACCACCTTTTCCTGGTTTTACAGCGTTGCATTTAACAGCAACCCATAAGCTTCCTTGATGTTCGATCACATTACCAGGGCGAATTTCATTGCCATTAATTTTCATCGTTTCTATCCAATTCTATTCTTGCAAAAAGAACTCTTTTGTTGTCGTTATGGCGCTTTTCTTTGCTGCCTTTAACGGTGAGCTCTTTTGTTATTTTCGGGCTCAAATTCCTTTGATTAGCCTTGTGGCTCTCTCATGGTCCTGTGTGCTCCATAGGTTTTCTCATGTTTTTTGCAAAGAGAAAAGCTTAAGTAAAAAAGGACCTTGATGTATTTTTGCTTTTCAGTTCTTTGCAAGACCATAAAAAGCGCTCAGACGCAAGCTTTTTAAAAAATTGCACAAAAATTTTTTAGAATTTTTAGGGGAATTTATCCCGTTGTGTCGTAAAATATCATCATTGATGGCAATGATATAATTGATGGCAATGATATAAGTTCCGTAAAACCATGAGGTGTTTTTAATTGAGAATATGTGATGAATATTTGAATACGGAGTTTATTATAGTGTCTCATGGGATAGAGTGTGGTGTGTGCTATCCGTATGATGTTAGCTTGCATTCTCATCAGAGATCAGCTGTAAAATGGCTTTCTTTTTTACAGTGGTTAGAACTCTAAATCTTTTTAAAAGCAGGTATTCCTCTGTGCTTGATGCGATTTCATCATGGTGGTATGGGGGCTGTTGTTTTGTGACGATATCAGCATAGAAAAAGGAAACCGGAACATTTAGGATATCGGAAATCTCTTTTAAACGCCCTGCACTGACACGATTTAAGCCGTTTTCATATTTCTGGATTTGTTGGAAAGTAACACCTAAATGTTGACCTAAAGTTGTTTGAGACATTTTTAGCATTTTTCGTCTCAAACGAATTTTTTTGCCTACAAAAAGATCAATATGAGGATTTTTAGCTCGCATTTTAAAGCCCCCGCCGGTTGCGAGCGCCCTCGCGTTGGTATTCCGGGAGCTTGAAAATACTGAACTCAAATCAGCCTTTTTGCTTTTAGTGCTTAAAGCACCTGGACATAGCAAAAACTCCCGGAATTCCGGGATACCCACAAAGTGGGGTAAATTCATGTTTGAGTTTTCGGGTTTTCAAGGCCCTATTGGTCGTTGCGTATGCGACCAAAACATCTTTTAATTCATAAAGTAATTTTAGGGAATTTACAATAAAAAATAGTTTTTTTATAAGAGACGGCGTGTTTTTCATCCAAGCAAAAAGAATGAAAAAATAGAGCTTTTGGAATTTGCGTGATAGCCTAGTTCTTTTGCTTATTGGATATTGTTTGCTTAAGCAAATGACATCAGTGCGTTTTCTTTACCAATGGAAATGTCGTTATAAAGATCTTTGGTTTGCATTTCCCTCCGACGGGGTGCAAGCGCCCTCGCGTTGGTATTCCGGGAGTCTAAAAACACTGACCTCAAATCAGCATTTTGCTTTTAGGGCTTATCGCCCCTAGACAGTGCAAAATCTTCCGGAATTTCTATAAATTTTATCTTTTTGAAGCAGAGAGGAGTATTTTAAAAAACAGGAAGGAGCTTTATTGCTTCTTTGTGCGCTTTTTCTAGTTGTGTTTTGTCCATGCCTTGGAGCATCATTTCAAGATCAGGGGCTTGCATTTTTGCTTCCTTTGCGAGCATATACCATGCCGCTGCCATTATTATATCGCCTTTTGTTCCTGTGCCATCTCGATAAAGCCTAGCAAGAGAAATCTGTGCTGGTGCTATCATGTTGATAGCATTTCTTTGAAGTAAATGAAAAGCACGGGGAAGATCTGTTTCTCCTCCACGCCCCTGTATAAGCCATTGTGCTAAATGAAGTTGAGCTTTTAAGTGGTTGTTTTGAGCCGCTACCTCCATGAGTTTGCGGGCATTGCGATCATCCTTGGGTCGTGTTAACGTACCTAAGGCAAGAATTTTTGCAGCAGAAAAAGCAGCTTCAGCATCCCCAAGAGCAGCACCTTTTAAGTACAATTTTAAGGCTTGCTCGATTGCTTCATTTTCACGACTTTGGGAAGAAACACCGGGGAGAGCTTGTTTTTCCTGTGAGGCTTTATAAAGAAGCAGTTGTCCATAATAAAAATAGGCTTCCTTGACGCCTGCATTGACAGCTTTTTGAATGAATTGTTCACCAAGTTCTTGATTTTGTTTTATAAAGTGACCATCAAACAACATAAGTCCATAGCGTAGTTGTGCTTGGGGTTCCCCCTGTTTTGCGGCGCGTTCAAACCATAAAGCAGCACGCGCACCGTCAATAGGGACAGCACATCCCTCCATATAAATTCTGGCAAGAAGAGTTTGTGCAAAAGGATCATTTTTTTCAGCACGTCGGAGTGCTTCACGAAAAGCTTTTAAATAATAACCTTGGATGTAATAGTCATAGGCTTGATCATAGTCTCCTGCTTTTAAGGGCTGAAAAGGTTCTTGAGTGTTTGAAGCTTCTTGAATCGTATTGAAAGAGCCTTCAGAACTTGAGAATTCTTCAGTGTTTCCAGCTGAATTGACAGCAGAACTTGCAAGTCCAATCACGCCTAAGATAAGCAGCTTCACGCTTCTCTTGATCATGGTGTTTTCTCCTCATTACCGATCAGAATTTTCACATTTTTCTTTCATCATTACAAGCCGTATAAGAATCTCATTTCTATATTACTTTTTATTTCTCAGTTTTTCGTCTTAAGTTAGGGTAGGGGTGGGTAAGTTAAAAAAATAGCATAAATGTCGACGAGAGCCAGACTGTTTAAAACAATCCTGTTAAAAATAATAATAATGAAGGGGTGTCGTGTGTAAAAATGCTTATCTTCTATTATATTAAGGGCATCTCCTCCTAAAATGAAAAAATGCTTACAATGGGGGCTGCTTTTTAAAATACGTATGAATGCTTATGAATAGTGCGCTATCCGTGTGATGTTAGCTTGCATTCTCATCAGCGATGAGCTGTAAAAAGGCTTTCTTTTTAACCGTTGTGAGAGTTCTAAATCTTTTGAGCAACAGGTATTCCTCTGTGCTCGATGCGATTTCATCATGATGATATGGGGGCTGTTGTTTTGTTAAGATATCCGCGTAAAAAAAGGAAAGTGGAACATTCAAAATATCAGAAATTTCCATTAAACGCCCTGCGCTGACACGATTTAAGCCTTTTTCATATTTCTGGATTTGTTGGAAAGTGACGCCTAGATGTTGACCTAATGTTTTTTGAGACATCTTCAACATTTTTCGTCTCAAACGAATTTTTTTGCCAACAAAAAGATCAATATTAAGATTTTGAGATTGCATTTTTCCCCGCCGGTTGCGAGCGCCCTCGCATTAGTATTCCGGGAGTCTAAAACTGAACTCAAATCAGCATCTTGCTTTTAGTGCTAAGAAGCACCTGGACATAGCAAAATCTCCCGGAATTCCGGGATACCCACAAAGTGGGATAAATTCATGTTTGAGTTTTCGGGTTTTAGAGCCCTATTGGTCGTTGCGTATGCGACCAAAACATCTTTTAATTCATAAAGTAATTTCAGGAAATTTACAATAAAAATTAAAATAGTGTCTCTTACCGTGTCGTTTCTTAAAATGGAGGGGTGGCATGTTTTGCATTCAAGCAATAAAGCGTTCACAAAGGGGACTTTGAATAGCACACACTATCGCGTTATGTTAGCTTGCATTCTCATCAGCGATGAGCTGTAAAAAGGCTTTCTTTTTTACCGTTGTGAGAGTTCTAAATCTTTTGAGCAGCAGATATTCCTCTGTGCTTGATGCGATTTCATCATGATGATATGGGGGCTGTTGTTTTGTTAAGATATCCGCATAAAAAAAGGAAAGTGGAACATTCAAAATATCAGAAATTTCCATTAAACGCCCTGCGCTGACACGATTTAAGCCTTTTTCATATTTCTGGATTTGTTGGAAAGTGACGCCTAAATGTTGACCTAATGTTTTTTGAGACATCTTCAACATTTTTCGTTTTAAGCGAATTTTTTTGCCAATAAAAAGGTCAATATCAAGATTCTGAGATTGCATTTTTCCCCGCCGGTTGCGAGCGCCCTCGCATGAGTATTCCGGGAGCTTGAAAGTACTGAAATCTAATCAGCTTTTTTTGCTTTTAGTGCTTAAAGCACCTGGACATAGCAAAAACTCCCGGAATTCCGGGACACCCACAAAGTGGGGTAAATTCATGTTTAGATTTTCGGGCTTTCAAGACCCTCTTGGTCGTTGCGTATGCGACCAAAACATCTTTTAATTCATAAAGTAATTTCAGGAAATTTACAATAAAAATAGTTTTTTACTTACAAAATTTGTTTTTTAATGAGAGGCTATTCGCCTCTTAAACCTCTCTGGAACGATTACCAAAATCATGATATCAGATCCGTGTTTTTTGAGAGGGTTAAAAAGCCTTAAGTTTTAAGATCAAAAGAACTTTGGACGCTTAAAAGTTAAACATTTTCAATTCTCTAGTATTGACAACATAGCCAAGAGTAATTATTTTCAATATTCAGGAATAGAAAGGACATATATTATGAAGACCACCCTTTCTCCGCTAATTTCAGAGTTCGAAACTGTTGAACAGGAAAGCAGCTACACTGCATGGCTGCGCGATAAGGTAGCGAGAAGTCTTGCAAATCCATATCCTCCTATTCCGCATGATGAGGTTATGGCTGAAATGGAAGTTATAATCAGTCAGCTTGAAGCTGAACAGGAAAAGTGATGCTTCCGGTTGTTTGGTTGTCTTCGACGCGCGACGATTTGCGTCAGATTTTAACGTACATTGCTCGCGAAAATTCATCTGCTACGCGCCGAATGAAAAGGTTTTTAGAAGCCTCCGTACTGCCATTGGCAGAACATCCATATTTATACAGACAGAGTGAGAAGGTATTAGGATTACGAGAAATTGTAGCGCATCCAAATTACCTTATATTGTATCGAGTAGCTGCAAATCAAATCGAAATTGTAGCTGTAGTACATGCCTGACGTGAATTTCCTATTTTTCTTTAATCTAATCAGAGGCTATCTGCCTCTTAAACCTTTCTGGAACAATTACCAAAATTATGACAACAGCCCCGCGTTTATCAAAGAGACTAAAATGATTTCTTCTATGGTAATGAATTCACACGCAGTCTCTTCATTTAAATTTGCACAATTGCTTGCTGTTTGAGGAAGGGTGGGGGGTGATCGTTTCTTTGAGCCTATAGGATGTGTGTGTCTGTGGAATGTGGTAGGGTGCCTTGTGGTTTTGGGCGTGCGCTTTAAAAAATAAACATAAGCATTATTCAAATTTAATTTAATGCACGAGTAATTTCATTTATATTAAAAGAGAAATCAGCTTCTCCTAAGCGCTCTATAAGTTTGGGAAATGTTTCTTTTACGTGTTCTTAAAAAGAAAGGTAGTAAACTCCACCAACATCTGAAAGCATTTCAATGCCTTCTTTTTGTAGAATAGCAATCCTCTCAAGAGGAAGTGCGGCAGCTAACATGCCCATTTCGAAAATAACGTTTTGTCGTGCACGGGGTTGAACTTTTTCTGCACCTTGAGATATAGCATAACCCATGTCATCATGCGTGAGGAGTACAATACCAAAACCTATAGAACTGTCACAAATTTCTTTTTTCAAAGTTTGAATGATGGTTAAACCATTACCACTCGTGTTTTGTAAGATGTATGGTTCGAGACCAAGCTTGAGAAGAATAAGTTCAAGCTCCTTTAAGGCATAACGATCGTGACCATGAACGATAAAGATTTTTTTATTTGAGGTATTGGGGGCAGTTTTTGAGGAAGGAATCGTTGATGTTTCTTCTAGATGCTTTGCTAAATCTTCTATTAACTTTTGTTTTATGTTTTCTTTGCCTTGAACGTTGATTGTTCCTGTGCTTTCATACCAATTAATAACGCCTCCTTCGGAGGTTTTGATCTGATATCCTTTAGAAGAATTAAGTGATAGAGACTTAATTTCTATGATTTTATATCCAGCTGTTTTAACTATATCTTTAAGGTCTTCGAAGGTTCCGCTATATTTCACTGTTTATATTCTTTCAATATTGCTGGCTATTAATATAAAATGTTGGTTTATTTTTATAACTATTTGAATTTAAATAGCTTTATGATTTCATGTTCTTATACGATGCACAAAAAGAAACGGTCATCTTCCATTCAATTGATTGAAACGTGGGAAAACTTGACTAAATGATGGGAAATTTTACTGCGTGATGAAGCGATCTGATTGAATTGTGAATAAACGAAACGAATTTTTCTCCTATTTGTATATGCCGTTATGTGCTCTATATAAGAAGCACGAAAGTTAACGCTTTATTATAAATTCTCCTCCTATATTACAAGGGGGTGTTTTCACATTTTTCTTGCATTGTTTTAAGCAGTATTAAGGGGTTGTCGTTCCCAAAAATCACTTCTTCTACAGCAATGAATTCACATCCAGTCTTTAAGACTTCATCAAAAGTTGAAAAATCGCTTCCTGCTTGGATAATGGCGGGGGTTTGCATAATTTCTGCCCACCATGTTGCTAACTGGAGATTGCGGGGGTGCGCATGGGGTTTTTTATCAGCCCCTAATTTGCCAAAAAATAGATAATCAACACCTGTTTCCGCTGCAAGCATAGCACTATGGCGATTGCGTAAATTGCCAAAGCCTATGATTTTTTGTTCCTTTTGCTGATTTTTGAAGCTTTCAAGAGCGTTAAGATCATCTTCTATGTGCAATCCATCAGCCTTTATGCGTCCAGCAATGCGGCTGTCATCAGCGATGAGAAGGGCTGCGTCATGATGTTGAATATCTTCTGCGTAAGTTTGTGCTTGTTGTTGTAAAAAAGAGCTATCATCTTTCAACTTTTCAGAATCATAGAGGATGACGCATGCAAAAGACTTTGTTTGCAAAATTTGCTGCAAAAATGGGTGTGGGGTGTTGCGCCGAACATCGAGTGTTAAAATCAACTGAGGGAAAAGAGGCGGATCAATTGGTTTATTTTTTTGTTCTGTCATGTCAAATCCCTGTTTCTTAGAGAAAAATAATGCTTAAAATTAAAGTTTCATTCTATTATGCTTATTTTGCGATGAAAGTGACCACCATTTTCACGTAATTTAAAGGATTTGTGGGTGTGTGGGAGCCTGCTTATGAGAAATGAGAGTGTTTTTAAGCATAATATGTCGCCTTTTTGCTGTGATACATGTATGGATTCTTTTCGTTCTTTTACCTTTAAAAAAATTTTGCCTTTTAAAAAATAAACGCTTAAAATGAAACTTGACTCTTAAAAATTAAAATTTCATCCTGTTGATGCTTGTTGGCAATAAGGGTAACCACCATTTTTATGGGACTTCAAGGGGTTTGTGGCGTGTGGGAGTCCACTGATGAAATACCAAGGTGTTCTTGAGCATAATACTCAACCTTTTCACCGTGATACGCGTATTGACGTTTTTCGTTCTTTAGCCTTATTGACGATTTTCATCAACCATATTCCCAGAACGATCTATGAGTCTTTTACCCATAGAAATTTCGGTTTTTCTGATTGTGCAGAAGTGTTTGTTTTGCTTTCAGGGATTGCTCTTGGGTTAAGTTTTCATGGACGGTTACAGCAAAAATCCTTTGCTTTTATCATCCGAAAACTGTGGTACAGAGCTTTGCAGCTCTATGGCGCATATCTTTTTACTACTTTTGTCACGTTAAGTCTTTTTTTTGCTGCCTTTTTATTATGGCGAACAGAAAAACTTTTATCAATGAATAATATGAGACTCTTTTTTACAGAGCCTGTTACCGCATTTTTGAGTACCTTAAGTTTTGGGCATCAATTGGGATATAATAATATTCTTCCACTTTATATCGTTTTGATGTTTTTTGCGCCTTTTATCCTTTATTTGAGTTGTAAACAGACAAAGTGGCTGCTTTTGGGCTCGTTTACGCTGTATCTTATCTGCGGATTTTATAAAATTGCTCCTCCTTCTTATCCCTTAGAGGGAAAGTGGTTTTTAAATCCTTTGTCTTGGCAATTCTTATTTGTCATAGGATTGACCAGTACTTTAGCGCTTAAACAAGGAAAAACAATCGCTTTTCAGTCTTTTTGGATTGTTTGTGCGGCAGCGTATCTCTTGTTGGCGCTGTTATGGGTTCGCTTAAACTGGTGGGGTATTTTGGGGTGGCTTGGCTGGTCTTCCCCATTGCTGAACTTTAATAAAACCTTTTTAAGCTTGCCACGTTTACTCCATGTTCTTGCATTAGCCTTTTTTATTCTTTCTTTGCCCTGCATCAATAAATGGTTTTATGTCTCTCAGAAACATCCTTTAGCAATCTTAGGAAAACATAGTTTACCGGTCTTTGTAACGGGAACCATTTTTGCGATGTTTGGACAAATTATAAAAACAGTGATGACAGGAACGTTTTTTTCCGATACCCTCTTAATAATAACGGGTATTGCTCTGCAATTTGGAGTCGCCTATTATTGTGAAAGACGGCGATCTTGGCAGTGGTCCTTTTCAAGGAAACTGATCCGTTTATAAGAAAAACGGTCCTGTAGTGTTTGTTGGGTGCGTTAACCTTAGTATAAAAAGCGCGTTGCGCAAAAAAATTAAAAGAGGTAGCAGTTTAAAAAAAAAGCGTTCTACACAGCAACAAAAGAAACTTTTTAATACTCTATTCGTTGAGTGGTGTAATTTTGTGCTGATACTTGGAGTATAAAAGCGTGAGTGTACATAAACGTCCATATGATGAACCTATTATCATGATTGAGCATAATGCTTTTGAAAATGCTTTTAATCGTCTCTATGAAGAAACAATGGCGCTGATTGAAAAAACCGCAGCGTATATTGACTCAGAAGGGAAATTAGTGGCACGTTCCCTTTCGGCAGAAGTTTCTGCAATCTATGCGAAAGAAGCTATGTATTTAAGTACACGACTGATGCAAATCGCTTCTCAACTCCTTCTTCTTCGGGCAGAGCGCGAAGGGGAAATGTCATCAGAACAAATAAAAAAAGAAATTGTAAAAGTGTCACTTCATACACCAACATTGGAACTTGAAACCCCTCATTGGCATGAATTGCCAGAAATTTTCCGCCAATTTGTTTCTCATTCATTGCGTTTAGAAGCGCGCATACAGTATATGCGTGCTGGGTGGGAAACTGCAGCCTCCTGTGCCTTAGAAGATGATAATCCAGTAGGAAAACAAATCGAATTGCTCAAAACAGCCTTTGGGCGTTCTTAGAGGTATTTCTTGGCTTTGCGCGAAGGGGAAATGTCATCAGAACAAATAAAAAAGCAATTGTAAAAGTGTCACTTCATACACCAATATTGGAACTTGAAACCCCTCATTGGCATGAATTGCCAGAAATTTTCCGCCAATTTGTTTCTCATTCATTGCGTTTAGAAGCGCGCATTTTTTCGTTTAGATATGCGGCTGTAGTTTAAGCGCTCTGGTAAATAAGGGGAGGCTGTAGTTTAAGCGATCCAGTGGGAAAACAAATCGAATTACTGAAAACAGCTTTTGGGGGTGTTTTGAGAAGAATAGCGCCTTGCTTCTTTCTTGCGATATTTAGAGCAATCTACCCATTTTTTACAACCAAAATGTCACAACTAAAACCAATCTAGAGTGCTTTTTTCTGCCTAATTTCTATTTGAGCGTAGGAAATATCTTGAGCTTATAGCTGAGAGGTATTGATTTCGAATTATGGCATGGGATGGGGTATGGTTGGTCTTGTGGAAATCGGCTTTGATTGATTGCAGCTGGAACACTTTCTGTTGATATATCGTGTGATTTTGTTTTGGCTATGATAATGATCAGGCGCTAGATAGAGCTGGGGCTTGTATATCAATTTATTTATGCTCTATAACTTATGCCTATAAAGTTGCTGTAGAGCGTGTGTTAATGAGGATGATACACATTGTGTCAGTTTTTGGGCTTCTCTTGTTTTGAATGGAAGTTATTTTCTTCGCGTAAAATAAAACATCCAAAATAAAGTGCCATATAATGAATGCCTCAGGGGTTCTCTGTGCCCCCATGCAATGTCCCCTCTCTATGCAATGACATTGTGGTGTAATGGGCATATTCAAAAACACCTCTCAGTTCTTGTTCACATCCATTGAGCTCCCTCATCTTAACGCTTGCAACGGAGCAAGCCGGCACCATCATCATATTTGCCAGTCCCCAGTGTTGCGACAAGTTCTTGGCTCTTGAGATGGTTCATTAGAGGCATGTTTAGTCCTTTCTTGTACAGTTTCACTCCATACGGAAATCCCACGTGTGATGTGCAGATAAAAGATTTTGATTGATTTTAGTTATGCTTCATAAAGTATGTTCCATAAAGATGCTGTTCGTTGCGTTTTATAATTGTATAAATTGGGGGGGCATGACCATCTTTTGACTGGTTTTGTCTTGTGCTGCTGTTTTGTTTGTGGTCTTGTCTTTATTCACATCTTTATTCACAGGGGGGAAAAGTGTATAGACTGTAGTTTATGGCAGAGACGATTCGTATTATAGGCATTGATCCCGGATTACGGCGTACAGGGTGGGGCGTTATCGATGTTGCTGGTAATCGTCTTCAGTTTATTGCAGCAGGGACGGTTTCTTCTGATGTAAAGTGTGAGCTGGCTTCCAGATTATGTCAGATCCACAAAGGTCTTTCAGAGGTTGTGCATCAATTTATGCCCCATGAAGCCGCTGTAGAACATGTGTTTGTTAACAAAGATGCTACAGCAACTTTAAAACTTGGGCAAGCGCGTGCAATTGCACTGCTGGTTCCTGCGCAAGCAACTCTTCCTGTTTTTGAATATGCGCCCAACAAAGTGAAAAAATCGGTTATTGGTGTTGGACATGGGGCTAAAGAACAAATCCATATGATGGTAAAAGTTCTACTCCCACGGGCTGAATTTGATAGCAGTGATGCGGCTGATGCTCTTGCTCTTGCTCTTTGTCATAGTATGCATCGTAAGAGTATTGACCGATCTTATCAGGCAAGGATGGCGATATGAGTGGGGTGGCAACATGATTGGCAAATTAAAGGGCACCCTTGAACATATCTTTGATGATCATATCCTTCTTGATGTGCACGGTGTGGGGTATGTTGTTTTTGTGTCAAATCGGCTGCGTCCTTCTTTGCCTTCTGTTGGGGAGGCGTTAAGCCTTTTTATTGAAACGCATGTTCGGGAAGACGCAATCCGCCTTTTTGGTTTTGCTACAAGAGCTGAACAGGAGTGGTTTTGTCTTCTACAAAATGTTCCTGGAGTAGGGGCGAAGGTTGCTTTGGCAATCTTGGGTACTTTATCGCCAGATGAACTCGCACAAGCTATTGCCTTAAACGATGTTGCGATGATTAGTCGAGCGCCGGGCGTTGGTAAAAAAGTCAGTGAAAGAATTGTGGGTGAACTGAAAAGTAAAACACTCCCCTTTGAACAAGCGGTCAAAACTGTTTCGGTTTCTCAGCGAGAGATGACCAATCAACCTGCGCATGACGCGCTTTCCGCGTTGATGAAGCTAGGGTTTGAACGGGAGCAAGCATCCCGTGCTCTTGCTCTTGCGATGAACGCTCTTGAGGAGGAAACTGTTTCTTCTGCCCTGCTGATCCGCCATAGTCTCAAATTGCTTTCTTCTCCTACTTAAAATCAAGGTAACAATGCATAAAGATGAAGATAAACGCCTTCTGGGTTCCGCTCCCCTTCCTAACGATCCAGATCGTTCCTTAAGACCACAAGTTCTCGATGATTTTATTGGTCAAGAAGCGGCACGGGCTAATTTAAAAATATTTATTGAAGCAGCAAAAACGCGGCAAGAAGCGCTGGATCATGTTTTGTTTGTAGGACCTCCGGGGTTAGGAAAAACAACGCTTTCACAGATTATGGCAAAAGAATTAGGCGTTAATTTTCGCTCTACTTCAGGACCTGTCATCGCTAAAGCAGGAGATTTAGCCGCTCTCTTGACCAATCTCGAAGAACGTGATGTCTTGTTTATTGATGAAATTCATCGCTTAAATCCGGCGATTGAGGAAATTCTTTATCCAGCTATGGAAGATTATCAACTTGATTTGATTATTGGGGAGGGGCCGGCGGCACGTTCGGTGAAAATTGATCTGGCTAAATTTACTTTGGTAGCGGCAACTACACGTTTGGGGCTTTTGACCACACCGCTGAGAGACCGTTTTGGCATCCCAATTCGTCTAAATTTTTATACTATAGAAGAATTGGAATATATTGTGCAGCGTAATGCACGGCTTTTTGCCGTCAAGATCAGTGATGATGGTGCTCATGAAATTGCACGCCGAGCACGGGGGACTCCTCGTATTGCTGGGCGGCTTTTACGGCGCGTTTGTGATTTTGCTTTGGTTAAACAGGCAAAACAAATTGACCAAAAAATCGCCGATGAAGCGCTTTCGCGCCTTGAGGTCGATCATCTTGGGCTTGATCCGCTTGACCGTCGCTACTTGCTCCTGATTGCGGAAACTTTTTTAGGGGGACCGGTGGGGATTGAAACAATTGCTGCTGCTTTATCAGAACCACGCGATGCCATTGAAGATATTGTTGAACCGTATTTGCTCCAACAAGGTTTTATTCAAAGAACCGCTCGTGGACGCATTCTAACTGAAAAGGCTTGGAGCCATTTAGGGCTTTCTGCTCCTGCCTCTACAACGTCTATACAAAGGCGTTCTCAACTTTCTGATGCTCAAGACAATTCATCACTTCAGACGTCTTTATGGGATGGGGAAGATGACTAAGATATTCTCTTTATTAAAAGAAACTATGTGAATATTTTATAGCAAGGTCATAAAATACAAGAGACGTGCTTCTTTTAGTATATTCTGACCAAAAAGGTCTTGCACGATTAAGGGGGGGCTTTTTCTTTTCACAACTTCAACACAAAAATGTGTTCAATCTTTTGATTGATAAATAATTTGCTATATTAGATGATTTTATGGGACATGAAGCCAATGACAGAAATAACTCCTTTTAAGAGCAATCATACAAATGCTTTTCATAATTTTCAGGTCCGCGTTTATGTTGCGGATACAGATTTTTCCGGAGTGGTTTATCATGCGCGTTATCTTGAGTTTTTTGAACGAGGACGTTCAGAGTTTTTACGGGATACCGGTTTTAATAATAAGATGTTAGCAGCAGGGGTTGAGGGGGAAAAACTGTTTTTTGTTGTGCGTCATATGGAAATTAATTTTTCAAGACCAGCTAAAATTGATAATCTTTTAGTTGTTAAAACACGTGTTACTCATATCCAAGGGGCACGCTTTTTTATGGAGCAATCTATTTTGCATGAGGCGACCACGTTGGTAACAGCTAAAGTTGAAATTGCTCTGATTAATGAGGAGGCAAAACCGCGACGTTTACCCAAAGAACTTTTTGCAAAAATGCTTGGTTAAAAGTGTTATTCATTGAGCGAGCAGCTTCAGGAGAGATCAGGGGATGTAAAGTAACCTACAATCTAAGACCATACATTTATCATAGCCTAAATGTTTCCCAACAAGGTCACATGATACATCAAAAGAAAGCACCTCTGCTACAATAACTACACTAAATTGAAGATGATATCCCACAAAATTAAACACGCCTCATCCATGTTATGATTCAAAATCAATGTCTCATCATCCATTTTCTGCTATAAACTCAAGATATTTTCTTTCTTTTGAAGAAAGGTTCGTTGGCATAAGAAAACAGCAGAAAAGTACAAAACAAAAAAGAAATAAAAAATGGATTAAGATTTATTTTTATAAAAATGCACATACCCAGCACAATATTGCAATAAAGTGATAATAAGCTATTAGGTCAAAAATTTTCTCAAAACACCCAAAGAGTATTTTAAGCAATTTGATTTGTTTTTTACTGGATTGTCATTTGGCATCACAAGAGCGCATGTCCCATCCATTTTCATCCATAATGCATGACTTTATCTGTGCTCCTAAACGCACTGAATGAGTGAGAGATTAATGTATACAAAGCAGAAATGTATTCTGGATTTAAAGTTTCAAAAGCATATTATTTTATATAATAGATTGACTTAGAAAGATAAATTATCACTTCTCACGGGTACAAACCCCAATAGAGTCATAGAGTAAAATACTTTCATTTCAAATCTGTTCATGTTGAAACAATTAAAATCATTTGCTTATACATCATAAGATGAGCAATATAAATCATTGAAAAAATTGTAAAAATGTTTCTTATGGATCATTCTCAATGCAATAACGATCAAATATCGCAAGTGAGCAAAGAGAGCGAAGAAGCCGGTTTTCATGAAGTAAAGATGTGAAAAGGCTTTTTTTACGTCATAGAAGCTTTTACGTTATACTATGGTGTCAGAGAGACGATGGGCATTGAAAGGGGCGAATTCACAACACAATGAGACTATATGAGACTTACAATAGATTATATGGGACTACAATAGGGGTGCATGGGTGAGGCGCATTGTTGTGAGGCATTTTATGGTGGTTTATTGTCGTTTTTGTGCCCGAGGGTATCCCCGTATTAAATTCGATGAAAAATGAGAGAAACAATAGTCTGAGGCAAAGCGTAATCTTTCATGATTATAACATATTTATTTATAATGATAATTCATTGCGTTGTCACTTTTGGATAATTCTGAAACTTGTAAGATTTTTTCTTTTCAAGCCCTATTGCTGTGAATTAATCAAAAACATTTTCTTACATGTCACAAGCGGGGTTGGTGAGTGGATACAATACAGAAACACTTGAGAAAGGAATAAAAATGCCTCTTATGAATCTTTTCAAGTGCTAAGATTTATCGCTGCATTTTGAGCTTAAAACGTGTATGATGTTTTAGTTTTTTTTCATGAGCGTAAAGGTGGTGGTGCATAATAGATTTGATATCATGCATTTTTATATCTTTTGTTTTTATAGCATTTATGGGGAAGGCTTTATCGTTATATTTTTCATAAATGCTGTTGTGAAATGAGGGGGGGCGTGTGTTGAGGGATGTCTCTCGTCATCACTTTTTAAAGAAATTTAAGAAACAAGTCTTGTTTTAGCACATGAATTTATGTGAAACTAAGGTTTTTTACTTAAATTTAGAAACTATAAAATAATCTGTTTTATAGAATTTTAAAAAATACACCTTTTATTTAGAGGGACAAAAATTATGCCGCATGGTGAACTAACGAATCCGGAAACAATTGGAATGTTGCATTTGTTTATGCAAGCGAGTTGGATCGTGAAAGGTGTTATGATCGGGTTGCTGCTCGCTTCCATTTGGAGTTGGGCAATTATTTTTGATAAAATTTTTACGTATCGGAGATTACGGCGTGAAATAAAGCAGTTCGAACGTACATTTTGGTCAGGCAAAGCGCTAGAAGATCTTTATGCATCATGTAAAAGTCAACACACCAATAGTATATCCGCCGTTTTTATGGCGGCGATGATTGAATGGAAAAAATCTCTTGAAAAAGGGACCCATACATCGAAAAGTTTGCAGAGCAGAATTGATAAGGCTATGGATTTGACGCTGGGACGTGAAAGTGAAAAAATAGAATCAAAATTAAGTTTTCTTGCGACACTGGGATCTGCGGGGCCCTTTATCGGACTTTTTGGAACAGTTATTGGTATTATGGAGTCTTTTCTTTCTATTTCAGCTTCTCAAAATACATCACTTGCCATTGTCGCGCCAGGGATTGCAGAAGCGCTTTTAGCAACCGCTATTGGTTTGTTTGCAGCAATTCCAGCCGTTATTGCTTATAACAAGTTGACTCATGAAAGTGCGCGCATCATTGCACAAATAGAAAATTTTGCCGATGAATTTTCAACAATTGTATCGCGGCGTATTGATGAAACACGCACAGCACCTTCCTCATTATAAAAAGGAGCTTATCCCATGGGAATTTCTGTTGCTTCTTCTTCTCGAAAAAATACACGCAGGCGCTATCATTCACGAAGCCAACTGATGAGTGAGATCAATGTCACTCCTTTTGTGGATGTCATGCTGGTCTTGTTGATTATTTTTATGGTCTCTGCCCCCCTTTTAGTGAACGGTGTTCCTCTAGATTTGCCTCATAGTCAAGCGGGTCCCGTACGAGCTCAAAAAACGCCCCTTACGGTTTCACTTGACGCGCAAGGGCGCTTTGCCATTAATCAAGATTATTATGAAACGTCACAAGCACTGATTGCACACCTTAAAACTCTTCTGGAAGAAGATGCTACACAAAAAGATCAACGGGTTTTTGTGCGGGTTGCTAAAACTGTTGAATATCAGCAAGTATTAAAACTGCTGGCGGATATTCAAAAAGCGGGGTTTTCTCAAGTTGCGTTAGCAAGTCTAGCACAATAAATAATAAGTAATAAAATTTTCGCATAACCTGTTGTTTTTAAAGTGTTTAATAGAGCTCAGAGTGATTAAAAATGAAAAAATATAAGTCATAAATAAGGCATAAAGAATGAACAAAGACTCCTATCATAGCATGAAACGAGGCTTGGCTTTATCCCTTGTGGTCCATGTCATTTTTCTCAGTTGGGGAGCCGTTCAGTTTACAAGCTCTGTCTCTTTACCACAACCATTGGAAGCAATTCCCATCACTCTTGCTCCTTTAGTGGACGAGTTGTCCTCTCAACAAGGATCCGTGAAGGCTCCCATCCGTGCAATCCCTGCCGTTAAACCAACTATGCAACCACAAGAGAAAGAAGATGCACGCCATATTGGAGAGGGACAAATAGATAGTCTAGCACCTTTTCAACCAAAGGAAAAACTGCGTCCTGTTGAAACAGCATCGCTACCACCAAGCAAGAACACGTCAGAAACATTTGCACCCGAACTTACAAAACCAGAATTATTAGAAGCAAAAACAGAGGATACTCCCAAAGTTGCGCCTGAGATGCCTTTGAGAGCACCGGAGGATACCCCCAAGGTTGCACCTGAGATGCCTTTGAGCGCGCCGGAGGATACCCCCAAGGTTGCGCCTGAGATGCCTTTGAGCGCGCCGGAGGATACCCCCAAGGTTGCACCTGAGATGCCTTTGAGCGCGCCGCCGGAGGATACCCCCAAGGTTGCGTCTGAGATGCCTTTGAGCGCGCCGCCGGAGGATACCCCCAAGGTTGCGCCTGAGATGCCTTTGAGCGCGCCGGAGGATACCCCCAAGGTTGCACCTGAGATGCCTTTTAAGGCGCCGGAAGATGCGCTCAAGCCTGCGCACAAAAATGAAGAGATGATATCGCCAAAAGAATTGGCTCCAACGGTACAGAAGGTACCAGCAGAACAGATTGTTCATCAAGCGCCCAAAATTACACTTCCAGAAAAATCTCTTCTTCCACAGTTTAAACCAAAATTTGACGAAGAATTTCCAAGGAAGAATGCGGCTGCATTGAATCAAAAGACGCCAAAGCTTAACAAGAAAAACCAAGAAAAACAGACTATTGAAGATATTTTAGCACTGGAGGAAAATAATTTGCTCAATCGTGCGCGGTCACAAGGAGGGGGAGCAAAACGTTCTCATACACCAGAAGCTTTGGGCGCAAGAAAAAACATTGATGATACCACAAAAATGGCACAAACATTGGTCAATATTGCGGGGGCATGTATTCAACAGAAGCTTAAACTTGTGGCGCTTGGTGGCGATTTAAAAAACCGTCCGGTTGTGCGGTTGCGATTTTATTTAGATCGTGAAGGGATGGTTGTGGGCGATCCTATCATTGATCCCGTAAGCGGTCTTGAGAGTCAACAAGCTATTATGATAAGGCAGGTGTACGCCGCTGTCTTTTCATGCCAACCTTATGCAGATCTCCCACGTGATCAATATGATCTATGGGGGCAAGGTTTTGACTTTAATGTTGATCCCCTCCAAGAAATCAGATGATAAATGAGAAAAAATAAATTGGCTTAACGAAAGGACACATTCCATGATGACTATAACGAGACATAAAGTTTTTGCTTGGTTTATTGTCACTTGTGGGTTGTGGCTTTCAAGTATTTCATCGGGCTATGCGCAATTGAAAGGGACTATTTCGAGCGCTGATTTTAATCCCATTCCCATTGCAATTACAGACTTTATTTCCAATGATTCGATTGGGTTGAAAATATCTGCTGTGGTGACAGCCGATCTTGAGCGGTCGGGGCTTTTTTTACCGCTTAATAAAGAAAATTTTCTTGAAAATATTTCTAATCCTAATAAACAACCGCATTTTGCGTCTTGGCAGAAAATAAAAGCGCAAGGTTTAGTTACGGGGCAAGTCATGAGAGAAATCGATGGACGTTTGAGGGTCGATTTTCGTTTATGGGATGTTTTTGGACAAAGACAATTGAAAGGACGGCGTTTTTATACCGCGACAGAACGTTGGCGGCGTGTGGCACATATGATCGCAGATGAGATCTATAGTGAGATGACAGGAGAAAGTGGTTATTTTGATACACGAATTGTTTTTATCGATGAAACAGGCCCCCAAAATGCACGCATTAAACGCTTAGCAATGATGGATCAAGATGGCGCAAATTTGATTTATATGTCTGATGGAAGTGAATTGGTGCTTACACCACGTTTTTCCCCAAAAAGACAAGAAATGACCTATATGGCTTATGAGGACAATCAAGTACCTCATGTTTATCTTCAACAAATTGAAATGGGACAAAGAGAGTTGATCGGAACGTTTAATAACATGACAATTGCTCCGCGTTTTTCTTCTGATGGACAAAAGGTCATTATGAGTTTGTTACAAAATGATGGCAGTGCAAATCTTTACACCATGGATTTACGAACCCGTACGATGACGCGACTTACAACAACTTCTGCTATTGATACTTCTGCTTCTTATTCACCGGATGGAAAACAAATCGTCTTTTCCTCAGATCGTAGTGGAAAGCCGCAAATCTATAAAATGAATGCGGATGGGAGTGATATTCAGCGTATTTCTTCAAACGAGGGGAGTTATTCGACACCTATTTGGTCTCCACGGGGTGACTATATCGCCTTTACAAAACAATTAAGCGGACAATTTTCTATCGGTGTTATGCGCCCTGATGGACAAGGAGAACGAATTTTAACCACAGGGTTTCACAATGAAGGACCAACTTGGGCACCCAATGGTCGTGTGCTGATGTTCTTTCGCAAAAATCCCGGTATGGGACCAAAAATCTATACGATTGACATTACAGGACGCAATGAACGTCAATTACCCACCCCCAATGATGCTTCGGATCCAGCATGGTCGCCATTGCTCAATATACAGTAAAACAAAATGCTTAAAAACAGAACATAGAAGGAATATAGTCTATACAGTTTCAAGTTTACACAATCTCAATTGTCTTTAATTATTTAAAAGAAGGAATCGATTATAGTGGGCATGGGGAGTTATGTAGATTTCATCTATCATCTACGGTTGTTTATCGACAATAGAATTTCCTTGGGGGAAAATGCTTAAAAAATTCAAAAACAACATCTTGAAAAAATATAGTCGAAAATTCTGAGGTCTCTAGATTTCAACTTTTTATTCAAAGTGTCTCTCTATATTTTTTTGACTTCCTCTTTGATTTGGTTTGCGAAGAGTCCAGACTCTTGTCAAGGGTGTTTTTCTGCTGCTCTCTGATGTGTTTTATTCAAGTACGCTGTTGTTTTAGGTCAGAATATTGATTGATCGGTAATAGCAAAAGGACAGATTTTTAAGATAAATGACATTATTTTATGAAACATACGATGCCATAAAGTTAATGCTATAAAGTCAAAAATTTATCCGCAACGGATTAGAGAGATATATCGGCTTTTGGGATAATACTTTGCTAAACAATCAGCTCTGGCTTTCCATTTGCTTATTTTTATTCTGTGATGTTGTAAAAACACTGTCATTTGAGGTGTGGCGATATAAGGCATATAAACTTCCTTGAGATATTTAAGTGTTTTTTAAGTGCATGGCGAATATTTAGGGGAGTGTGTATTTTTTGAGCCTTAAGTTTCAAATGAATTCCATGAGTGATTCGTTATAGGAATACGTCAAGAAAATCCGAATTGTTTACAGACCAGATCATCTTCATTACTTGAGGGTGGGGAGGTTAATCTTAAAGAACAAAAAGATTAAATAGAGAGGGGTTATAGGGATAATCTTTGGGGCATGTAAGAAAGGCGTGAGACTACAGAGTTTTTTATGCTTTCTTTTTTGGGTTATGTTTTCTGGAATTAATGGCGGTTTTCTTGTTGCACCAATGGTTAGTCCCCGCTATTGATGCGGGGCTTTTATATGTGCGGATAAAGAGGCGAGGTGACAGATGCTTTTGAAGCCCTCATGAATGAAGAGAGGGCTTGTGCAAATGATAGGAATTATACAGATAATTTTGCCAAAATCTCATCGCTGACATCAAAATTGGCATAAACATTTTGTACATCATCATCTTCTTCTAATGTTGAAATCAGTCGTAAAACGGACAAAGCTTTTTCTTCATCTATTGGTGCAAGGGTGGTGGCTTTCCAAATCGTTTTAATCGATTCTGCTTCACCAAGTTTTGCTTCAAGTGTTTTGGAAACTTCACCAATATCTTCAAATGCGCAGGTAATATGATGTCCGGTTTCTTCTGATTGCACATCTTCAGCACCGGCTTCAATTGCTGCATCCATGATGTTATCGGCTGTCCCTGCTTCTGGCTTATAGATTATTTCACCAATCCGATTAAACATGAAACTGACCGATCCTGTTTCTCCTAGGGCTCCTCCTGATTTTGTGAAGGCGGCGCGCACATTTGAAGCGGTGCGGTTGCGGTTATCAGTTAAAGCTTCAACAATGACGGCAACGCCACCTGGTCCATAGCCCTCATAGCGTACTTCATCATAATTTTCGACATCGGTACCTGAAGCTTTTTTAATCGCGCGTTCAATATTATCTTTCGGCATCGATTGTGCTTTGGCATTTTGAACAGCCAGCCTTAAACGTGGATTCATGGCTGGATCAGGAGCACCTTGTTTTGCTGCTACGGTAATTTCCCGCGCAAGTTTAGAAAATATTTTCGAGCGCATTGCATCTTGACGCCCTTTACGGTGCATAATATTTTTAAATTGTGAATGGCCAGCCATAGTTTTCCTTCCTATTTTAGGGCTTTCTTTCCAGTTGGATACTCTTTAGAATTTAAGGCGACAAAACACGCATCCCACCAGAATAAATGTGCCACAGCATGAGGTGAAGTAATCGAATAAATCCTTTATAAGAAAATTCATCTTAAAGGTAAAGACACCTTAGTTGAGGATCATTACAAGAGAGATCTCTTGTCGTTGAGCAAAAATAACGCTATAACAGAATGTAATCTCATGGCAAAATGGTTTATTCCATGCCTCGCTTTGTTTTAGGAGTGGTTGGAGAGACCTAACATATAAAAAGTTCTAGTGCTCTTGAGTGGGCGGTAACCGGCCTCATAGAAGAGGCGCAGAAGAGGATTTATAAAAAATGGCAACGCAACTTTTGATGCCCAAAGCAACAGCTGTTTGGTTGGTTGATAATACAGCTCTTTCTTTTGATCAGATTGCAGAATTTTGTAAATTGCATGTTTTGGAAGTAAAAGCTATTGCCGATGGTGATGCGGCTTATGGTATTAAAGGTTTAGATCCGATTAGTTCTGGGCAATTGACGCGCAGTGAAATTGCACGGGTGGAGGCTGATCAAAACGCACGCTTGAAAATTTCTCAATCTAGGGTGCATATTCCTGAAAAAAAACGCAAAGGGGCGCGCTATATCCCTCTTTCTCGACGCCAAGATCGTCCCAATGGTATCCTATGGTTGGTTACGAACCATCCCGAGTTGAAAGATGCACAAATTGCACGGTTGATTGGGACAACAAAAGCGACAATTGAACAAATCCGCCTTAGAACCCATTGGAATAGTGCAAATTTGGTTCCTCTTGATCCTGTAGGACTTGGTTTGTGTTCGCAAATCGATTTAGATTTTGAGCTCCAGCGTGCGGCGAAAAATCGCCCTGTTGCTGCAGAAGAAGATAGGTCGTTGCTTCCCGCTTCTGTGACGGAAAACGCTGCCCTAGAGGAAAATGAGAGTGAAGAAAATCTGCATAAGACTTTTGATGCTGATAAAGTTTTTGCAAAGCTGAACGCGCTGCAAAAAAATCGTCAAGATCAAGATGATGCATAAAAAGCCATGACGTATAAGGGAAACATTTCTTATGGAAATGTTAGAGGAATGGCTGGAGAGAAGAAAAATTGGCAGAGACTCAAAAATAAAAATGATGACCAAAAAACAGAAAAATTTCGTCTTCATTAGGAATTAACGGTTATTCTTGAAAATATTTTTAAGAATTTACCCTTCTTTACGACACTCAAGGAGAAACGGACTATGCGCTCTACCCAAAAAACCCTCTCTTATTCCTTAGCTGTCCTCTTTTTTTTCGCACTATGCTTGGCTGGGTGTGGCAAAAAAAATGTCGGTGCACTTAACGGTATGAATGGCGCTTATATGAATGATGCTGGTTTGAATCAGGTGCCACCAGGCTCAGGACAAGAATTTACGGTTAATGTGGGTGATCGCGTGTTTTTTAGTCTCGATTCTTCTTCACTTGATGCTGATGCTGAACGTATTTTAACGCGCCAAGCGGAATGGTTGCTTCATTATCCTTATTATTCTATTATGATCGAAGGTCATGCTGATGAGAGGGGAACACGTGAATATAACTTGGCACTTGGACAGCGCCGTGCTGTTGCTGTGCGAAACTATTTGGTGTCTCTAGGTGTGTCTGAACAACGGATTCAAACAATTTCTTACGGAAAAGAAAGACCTGTAGCGGTCTGTGATGATATTTCCTGTTGGAATCAAAATCGACGTGCTGTGACAACGTTGAGTGACATGAATAGTCATTAAAAAGAAGATTGTTTGTTTCAACTATTCAATAAGCTCTTAAGGGGAAAAAGGAATGTATCGTAAAATCAATTGGAAAACACTCTTTTATATGGCGGTTTTCATAGCTTGTTCTACTTCACTTGTTCAAAGTGCGGCACGAAGGGCTTCCGAATATCCTGCACATGATACGGATAAAGTTGATGAAGTTGATAAGGCATCTAGCGCGGAGGAAAAAGCCACTGACACTGCTGATAAGGCTGTCGATGCAGTGAAGAAAGCACCTGAAGCAGCTGATAAAGCAGCATCTAGCGCGGAGGAAAAAGCCACTGACACTGTTAATAAGGCTATTGATGCTGTGAAGAAAGCACCTGATGCAGCTGATAAAGCAGCATCTAGCGCGGTGGAAACAGCCACTGACACTGTTAATAAGGC
>NZ_JBHIMN010000002.1:88268-158637 GCF_042194155.1 Bartonella sp. MR63HLJHH | reverse complement strand
AGCCACTGACACTGTTAATAAGGCTATCGATGCAGTGAAGAAAGCACCTGATGCAGCTGATAAAGCAGCATCTAGCGCGGTGGAAACAGCCACTGACACTGTTAATAAGGCTATCGATGCAGTGAAGAAAGCACCTGATGCAGCTGATAAAGCAGCATCTAGCGTGGTGGAAAAAGCCACTGACACTGTTAATAAGGCTATCGATGCAGTGAAGAAAGCGCCTGAAGCAGCTGATAAAGCAGCATCTAGCGTGGAGGAAACAGCCACTGACACTGTTAATAAGGCTATTGATGCAGTGAAGAAAGCACCTGAAGCAGCTGATAAAGCAGCATCTGATGTGGTGGAAAAAGCCACTGACACTGTTAATAAGGCTATCGATGCAGTGAAGAAAGCGCCTGAAGCAGCTGATAAAGCAGCATCTAGCGTGGAGGAAACAGCCACTGACACTGTTAATAAGGCTATTGATGCAGTGAAGAAAGCACCTGAAGCAGCTGATAAAGCAGCATCTAGCGCGGAGGAAAAAGCCACTAGTGTTGTGGAGCACCAAGGGATTATTTTAGAGAATCAGCAGGCTTTATTTAAAGATTATGATTTAGATAAGCTTTTGCATAAGATACGAATGGTGCTTGAGCATAACAATCTAAAAAATGTTAACAAGCAGTTTCATGGGCTTTTTGATAAAAAATCCCCGTCCGTTTATTCTTGCTCTTTTGAAAAGTCCGCTGTGGATGAAAAATCTCAGACTGTAAAAAAAGAGATGGAGCAGGAACATAGTACAGGTGATCAGACAAAGGTTGCTGCTGTGGAAGCTAAGGTGGAGAGCCATGATCATGAAAACAGTCACCATTTTAACAAAGTGCATGAAGTAAGTGCTCCAATTGAAGCACATCAGAGTGACAATCTTTCTTCTTCTAAAGCTTTGTATAAGGAAGGGTATGATTTTATTCGTTCTGCCAACTATGTTGATGCTGAAAAAAGCTTTTGCGCTTTTCAAAATCGTTACAAAAAAGATTCTTTGAGTGATGATGCTTTATTTTGGTTGGCTGAATCTTTGTTGGGACAAAAACGCTATCATGAAGCAGCGCAAGTTTATCTTACCGCATGGTATGCAGATAAAAAGAAGCTCTATACCTCCGAGATTTTGCTGAAATTAGCAAGAAGTATGATCGCTCTTGAGCCAAATAAAGACGATTGTGCTCATTTTTTGAAAAAATCAAAACATCAAAAAACATTAGAGTCTATTTTTTGTAAACCTGCAAAATAAATAGCGAGGTTGTTTTCGGTGTGCGTTAGACTGGCAAGAAATCTCTTTAAAACATCGGATTTTATTCAGTGTCAGAAGTTGATTCTTGCCGTCTCAGGGGGAAGTGATTCTTTGGCTTTGATGTTTTTGGTCAAAGAGCATTTGGAAACTCTCTCAGTTCCTCCAGAAATGATTGTTGTCACGGTTGATCATCAATTGCGTAAAGAATCAACGCGTGAAGTAGAAACTGTTGCGAAAATTTGTCGAGTCCATCACATTAAACATATTGCTGTGCGGTGGGAAGGTGAAAAACCAAAGACGCATATTGCTTCCAGTGCTCGTGTTGCACGCTATGATCTCTTGGTTAAAGAAGCACAAAAACAAGGCGCATCAGTTATTATGACGGGCCATACACTCAATGATCAGGTTGAAACCTATCAAATGCGGTATCAACGTCTCCAAAAAAATAGAGGTGCGTTGCACGGTGAAGTTGGTGCCATGCGTGATGAGGTTTATTCCAGTGGTTTTGCCGGTGTTTTGCGCGGTGAAGCCGAAGGTATACATGATGAGGATCATGCCAGAGAAACGGGAAAAAATATTGCCGAAAAAAACTATGGTCCCCTATATGAGCGTGGTTTATCCTGTATTCCGCGTGAGGCGTTGTTGCATAGAAAAGTGCGTTTAATTCGGCCGCTCCTTGGTGTAAAACGCCAAACATTACGGAATTATTTACGCTTACAAGGACAAACATGGATTGATGATCCAACCAATGAAGATCGCAATTTTGAACGTGTGCGCGTGCGTCAATCTCTTCATCCTGAAAAATTGGCTTATATTGCTCAAAAAATAAATGAAGCCGCATTGCAGCGTCGTCAACAAGCGAAAAATATTGCTGATTTGATCTTAGCGCTGGATATTACTGTTAAACATGGGCGTTGTTTCATAGCAAAGCCTGCGCTATTTTTACAGAAACATTCCAGTTTTCCTTTTGTGGTGGGGCTCTTTGCGGTGTTGATGGGAGGGGGATTTTATTTGCTTCCCAATCAAAAATTAAGCATGCTTGTTCAAAAACTCTGTCTCGATTCTCCAGAAAAGAAGCGTTTTACTTATGCGGGCTCTGTTATTGAATATAACAAGTACGGAATTTCTTTGTGGCGTGAAGGGCGGAATATGAAAGAGGCTATCGTTGAGCCAGATAAAACTTTTATATGGGATGGGCGCTATCAGATCACAAATCATGGATCTGAGGCTATAAAGATTGGAGCCGCAAATTTAGAACAGCTGAAATTTTTATTGAAAAATAGCGATTTTGAGCTTGAAAAGCCTCATTTTCCCTCTTTACAATCGCTGCTGATGATCTCAAATCACAAAGGGTATGATATTCCAGAGTTGATTTCTCAAGCAGTTGTTCATAAACATGTTATAATCAAGCGGATTATGGCACCTTTCGATTGGCTTTCTTCACGAGAAGATGCTGCTGTGGTAAATATTGTGGAACCTTTTTTTAATATTGAGGTGAAAAGATAAAGGAAAATTACGTTAAAAGAAAATAAACAGCTTCTCATCCCTTGGCAAGGGGCTGACAAGGTTATATGTTAAGGGGAACTGTTTGAAATCTATATTTGATTAAGTGGGCTGAATATGAATTCCAATTACCGCTCTCTCCTCATTTGGGGAGTTATTGCCTTCATTTTGATTGTGTCGTTTTCTCTCTTTAATGGAGATAGTCAGCGTTCTGGTGGTGGAGAAGTCTCCTATTCTGAATTTTTGCAAAAAGTTGAGAATAATGAGTTGAAATCTGTGACCATTCAAGGTCAAAAATTAACAGGACAAACCATTGAACATAGAGCTATTTCAACCTATGCTCCTCGTGATCCAGGTTTGATACAAAAATTGGAAAGCAAAAACGTTAATGTTAAAGCTATTCCTGAAAGCTCTGGAAATAGCATTTTCCTCAATCTTCTCTTTTCCTTATTGCCTGTTATTATTATCGTGGGGGCGTGGGTCTTTTTTATGCGGCAAATGCAAAATGGATCACGCGGTGCAATGGGATTTGGGAAATCAAAAGCGAGATTGCTTAATGAAGCGCAAGGACGTGTTACCTTTAAAGATGTTGCTGGCGTTGAAGAAGCAAAGCAAGATCTTCAAGAAATTGTTGAATTTTTACGTGAACCACAAAAATTTCAACGCTTAGGGGGGCGTATTCCACGCGGTGTTTTGCTTGTTGGTCCTCCAGGAACCGGTAAAACTTTGCTAGCACGTTCTGTGGCAGGTGAAGCTAATGTGCCATTCTTTACCATTTCAGGGTCTGATTTTGTTGAAATGTTTGTTGGTGTTGGGGCGAGCCGTGTGCGCGATATGTTCGAACAGGCTAAAAAAAACGCACCTTGCATTATCTTTATCGATGAAATCGATGCTGTTGGACGTCATCGGGGGGCTGGACTTGGTGGTGGAAACGATGAACGTGAACAGACCTTAAATCAGTTGCTTGTCGAAATGGATGGGTTTGAGCCCAATGAAAGTATTATTCTTATTGCTGCAACAAACCGTCCCGATGTGCTTGATCCCGCGTTGTTAAGACCAGGGCGTTTCGACCGACAAGTTGTTGTGCCAAATCCTGATGTTTCTGGGCGTGAACAAATCTTGAAAGTGCATGTGCGCAACGTGCCTTTAGCACCTAACGTTGACTTAAAAATTTTGGCAAGGGGAACACCAGGATTTTCCGGTGCGGACCTGATGAATTTGGTAAATGAAGCTGCTCTTATGGCTGCGAGCCGTAATAAAAGAGTTGTCACGATGCAAGAATTCGAAGATGCCAAAGATAAGGTGATGATGGGGGCTGAACGTCGTTCAACCGCTATGACACAAGAGGAAAAGGAACTCACTGCTTATCACGAAGCAGGACATGCTATTGTGGCTCTTAATGTGCCGGTTGCTGATCCTGTCCACAAAGCAACAATCGTTCCAAGGGGAAGAGCATTGGGAATGGTGATGCAATTGCCTGAAGGTGACCGCTATTCCATGAGTTATCGATGGATGATTTCTCGTTTGGCCATTATGATGGGTGGACGTGTGGCTGAAGAATTAAAGTTTGGAAAGGAAAATATCACATCCGGTGCTTCTTCTGATATTGAGCAAGCAACTAAATTGGCGCGCGCAATGATCACACGGTGGGGATTTTCTGATCTGCTTGGAAATGTAGCTTATGGCGATAACCAAGATGAAGTCTTTTTGGGTCATTCTGTTGCGCGAACACAAAATGTCTCTGAAGAAACAGCGCGCATGATTGATATGGAAGTGCGTAAGCTTATTGATGATGCCTATAAAAATGCGACTAACATTTTGAAAACAAAAAGAAAAGAATGGTTTGCTTTGGCACAAGGTTTGTTGGAATATGAGACTTTAACGGGAGCTGAAATTAACGAAGTTATTGCAGGAAAGCCTCCTTCACGCACACAGAAAGATGAGGGTGCTGCGCCACGGGGATCTTCTGTTCCAAAAACTGGAAAAATGAAGACAGAGACAACAGTGGTAGATGAAAAAGATGCTGAAGCAGCCCCTCATAAAGCAGAGACCGATAAAGGCAAGGCAGGTAAAGCAGAGGAAGCTGTTGGGAAAAAAACAGCAAAATCCGGTAATGTTGAGCCTAAGGAGGCTCAGTCTAAAGAAGTGCAATCGGATGAGACTGAGAAAAAAGCGCAAAGCACAAAAGGTACCACAAAATCAGTCAACCGCTCTAAAAGTAATGCTGAAAAGAAGTCCAGTACTGCGGGAGATGATAAAGAAAAATAAGAACTGTTTAATAACGCTTGAGTAACGATGTTTTAGGAAAATTTCTAAATTCTTTGAGAAAGGCGCAAGCAAAGCTTGCGCCTTTAATGTAATATTTGCAAAAATATGGAAGCAAAAAATTAAGCAAAGCTGTTGTATGATGACAGTTTTAGCAGGCTATAAGGCGAGGTGGTATTTTCCTTTACGGATTTAGCAAGGTGTGAGGCTAGGCGATAGATTTCCTTGCGGATTTGGTAAGGTTTGAGGTTAGGTGCTGGGTTTCTTTACGGATTTAGCAAATGTGTGAGATTATCCTTTGGTTGTGTTCAAGAGATGTGTAAAGCATTTTGAGGAGATAATATTGCTTGTATGTGTGAGGGTGTAAACATAATTGGTTGAGAGGGGTTTAGATGTGTAGATGGTGAATAGGGTTCTTGATTGTCTAAATGCATGAAGGTTTAGACCAATGATCTGATTTTATATGGGGAGGGGGCCTATTGTACCAAGGGGGCTTGTTAGGGTTTTAAAGAAAAGCCAAGGGAAGAGTTATATATTAAAGGAAAGAGGCATGGTGCAAAAATATTTTGGTACAGATGGAATTCGGGGGAAAGCCAATTCATTTCCTATGACACCCGATTTTGCCATGAAGGTGGGGATGGCTGTAGGGGTTTTATTTCGCTCACAACATCAATCGCGTCGTGTGGTGATTGGCAAGGATACACGATTATCTGGCTATATGTTGGAAAATGCTTTGGTTTCAGGGTTGACTGCTGCGGGGATGGAAGCTTTTTTATTGGGGCCAGTGCCAACACCTGCTGTTGCAATGCTTTGCCGCTCTTTGCGAGCGGATCTTGGGGTGATGATTTCTGCTTCTCATAATCCGTTCTATGATAATGGAATTAAACTTTTTGGTCCTGATGGTTTTAAACTTTCAGATGATATGGAAGCGAAAATTGAACAATTGATCGATACAGATCTTTCAAAGTCTTTAGCAAGTTCTTCTGAAATTGGTTATGCAAAACGGGTTGAGGGGGATATTTATCGTTATATTGAATATGCTAAACGAACTTTGCCGCGTGATGTTCGCTTAGATGCTTTGCGTATTGTTGTGGATTGTGCCAATGGAGCTGCTTATAAAGCTGCTCCCCGTGCTTTATGGGAATTGGGGGCTGAGGTTTTTGCTATTCATGATGAGCCTAATGGTACCAATATTAATCAAAAATGTGGATCAACCGATTTAAGCTCTTTAAAACGAAAAGTGCATGAAGTGCGTGCTGATGTGGGGATTGCTCTTGATGGAGATGGAGATCGTGTTCTCATTGTTGATGAAAAAGCACAAACGGTTGATGGAGATCAGTTGATTGCTGTAATTGCTGAAAATTGGCATAAAATGGGACGATTACGGTGCAATGGTGTTGTCACAACGATTATGTCAAATCTTGGACTGGAGCGTTTCTTGAACAGTAAAGGGTTGCACCTTGTAAGGACAAATGTTGGAGATCGTTATGTTGTCGATGCCATGCGCCAAAAGGGATATAATGTTGGTGGTGAGGCTTCTGGGCATATCGTGCTTAGTGATTTTGGTACAACGGGCGATGGTTTGGTGGCTGCATTGCAGATTTTAGCCTGTATGAAAGAAAGTCAAAGCCCTATGAGCCAATTGTGTAAACGGTTTGAACCTGTGCCGCAAATTTTAAAAAATGTAACGATTAAAAATAAAAATGTACTGAAAAAAAATCCAGTCAAAGCGGCAATCGATAAAGCAACGCAACAATTGGGAAAAGAGGCACGGCTGGTGATCCGCGCTTCTGGAACTGAGCCGCTTATCCGCCTTATGGCTGAAGGCGATGCACGAGAAGTATTGGACACGGTCGTGACAGAGTTGATGGATGTTATTATCCATCATGATGTACGCATGGGTACTGCACTTGAGGAATCTTGAATTTTTTGAGAAAATTATCAGATCATCTTTTGATAAAGCTCTTATTGTAATGCGGGATGTTGGCAATTACAAAAAGGTATGGTAGCTATGTTAGTGATGTAATAACGGTAATGGATACTCTATCTACTAATCAATTAAATAAAAAAGAGAAAAATAGAGTTCTCATAAATATAACGCGTAGAGTGTTCTATAGTTCGTAAGATATTAAAACCATGCCTTCTTTTGCTTGTTCGTAAACTAGTTATTATTTTAACAGAGTTTATAGCAGGGGGGAGTTTATTAGTGTTATTCATTCTTTTTGCTGGATATACAGTGGGGGCAGATCCTTATGAACATCAAACAGCAATGGTCATTGGTTATATCGTCGTTATGTTTCTAAGTGCAGCTGCCAATTGGGGATATGATGCGCTCCTACTACGTTTAGCTTCCCTAATTATAAACTTATACTTTTCCGATAATGAGTAGAATAATGAGAAAGAAATGAGAATGATCAATTTTTTCACGACAGTTCTAATGTTTATAAAGTAAAAAAAGCCCTGTGATGTAAAAATTATGAACATTTTTTGTATCTTGGAGGGTTACACTCTATATTAATTTATGCTTTTAAGATTTAAACATAAAAGGATTGAAGCCTGCTATAATACTGGTACGACTAAAGGGTTTAGCACCGCCCATGCTCAAAAATTAAAGCGTATTCTAGGTGCCTTTGAAGTTGCTATATCGCCAAATGATTTCAATTTTCCGTCTTTTTGATTACATCTACTAAAGGGCGTTCTCAAAGGTTATTGGTCAGTTACCGTAAATGGAAATTGTCGCGTAATATTTCGCTTTAATGGCATAGATGTCGAAATGGTTGATTATCTGGATTATCATTAAAAAGGAGATCCAAACAATGATGAAGAATCCTTCACATCCCGGTGAATTATTGCGTGAAGATGTGATCAAAGAGCTTGGTTTATCCGTTAATGAAGCAGCAGAGCGGCTTGGTATTCTCGAGTGGCACTTTCTAGAGTTTTAAATGGAAAAGCCGCTATGAGTGCTAATCTTGCTATTAGGCTTGAAATGTCTGGTGTAAGCACAGCACGTGCTTGGCTTGCTATGCAAACAAATTATGATTTATCAAAAAAAATCCTTAACAACAGTCTCATGATCAAGATTGCATAAAAGAGTATCAAACGGCGGTTAAGTTTTTGCAACAGAGACATGTGGAAGAGCAAAATAATGCGATAGCGCGTACAAAATCAAAAGATGTGAACGCGGGTAAGATAAGGAATAAAATCTTGTTTCTGTAGTCTGTTTGGCTATAATAAATATAAGCAAAGGAGGGTTTTATATGTTGAGTGAAGAGGAAATTAAGCTGCGTCGCTTCTATGCTGAAAATGCATTGGCAAGCCAACGTTTAGAGGGATTAGAGCCAGATCCAAAAGTCGTTGCGCAAATGGAACGTGTTATTATTGGAGAGCTTGAAACAAGTGATATCCTCAAAGATTATATGGAGCGGGTAAAACGTGGGGAAGTATAAGGGGAGCGGTGATCCTTATACTGATCCTGAAACTGGTGTGATGTATAATCGGCTTGGTATTAAAGATGAAGCCACACTGCAGCGCGTAGAATCTACGATTTCTTATGTAAAATCTTTCGAATTTGTACATACTCCTATTCGTGGTGAGTTTGATCTGAATTACATGAAAGAGATCCATAGAAGACTGTTTGGTGACATATATGAATGGGCGGGACAAGTTCGTTTAGTGGATATTGCCAAAGGCAATAGTATGTTTGCTAGTTATAATCAGATTGAAAGTTATGCACCGAAGATTACACAAAAGCTTGCAAAAGAACAGTATTTGTGTGGTCTTGGCGCTTATGACTTTAGCCAAAGGGCTGGGTATTACATGGGCGAGTTGAATGCGTTGCATCCGTTTCGAGAGGGGAATGGGCGTACTCAGCGTGAATTTATGGTGCAACTGGCTCGTGAAGCTGGTTACCATATCAACTGGAAGGGTATTGAGCGACAAGAAATGACACGTGCGTCAATTGAAGCACATTTTGGTAATTCAGAATATCTGTCTGCACTCATCTATAAGAACCTTACCAAGTTTACAGAAAATAAAAGGGATGATGTTTCTCAAGGTATTGGCAAAAATATTGCTTTTTGCGTTGATCTTAATAAAGAGTGCTTAGAACAACAAAAAGAGAAGATTGAAACCCTTTGGGATAGAGAAAAGATAAGTTTTGCTAAACGTCAAAAAGAAGAACTTGAAATTGAGCAATCGCAAAGGGATGTTAATGCTACGTTAAAAGCAACAGAACGAGAGCCATACCTTGCGGCTTATACGGATAACTCTAATCTAGAACAGAAGGTGCTAAGCGCCCTTAGAAATAAAAAATCTTACATTGATATGTTTAAAAAATTAAACAGTCGTTTAGCATTTATTTATAGAGATCCACAAGAGGCTGCGTTTAGGATTGAGCAAACGATTTTAGCAGGTAAAGGCGATAAACTTCCTGATATTCTAGCTAAGTCTCCAGAGAAAGCTGGTGAGCTGCGTGGGTCAGATCGTTTTATCGATAAATTGAAGGCTACAGGAAAAGAACGAAAAGAAGCGCTTTATCATGTTCCTCTTGCTGTTTCCACTATGAGAGCGCTTCAATCCTTTTATAAGAATTCTTATGAGATACATATGGATAGTGTTACACGGGAGCGTGAACAGTTAAAAGTTGAAGTCCCCTCACTTTCACAAGAAGCAGTGACTTTTATGAAAAATGTTGAAGCTGGTTGTGATAGTTATTCAAAGATACCAGAGCAGGTTAATCAAGAGTTTTTAAAGCTACAAAGTGTTTTAGATAAACGTTTTGGACATGATGCCATTCATAAATATGGTTTTGATTTATCAAAAGCAATCCCCAAAGAACAGTCTTATAATAAAGAACGCATAAAAGAGCTTCAAATGGCAGTTAAGTTTTTGCAACAGAGACAACAGGAGAAAATCAACGCAATAGCGCGTGCAAGATCAAGAGATGTGATACGGTGAGGGCAAGGATAAGTCTTATGCTGTATAAGCCCTATTAAACCATACGGTAAAAGAGAGGTAATCAAAGGAGGTTTAATGTGGGTGTGACAAAAGATGTTATACGATCCCGCATAGATAGGCGTTAAAAAAATCCGGTGAAATATTAGCAAATTTAGGACTTACGGTGTCTGATTTTATCCGTATTGTTTTGATAAAAGTTGTTTATGAAAAGGGATTGCCGTTTGATATGTATATTCCTTATGCGGAAACGCTTAAAACTTTTGAGAAAAGTGACAAGGGTTAAGAGATATGTATTGCTAAAGATAAGAAAGATTTGTTTCGTCATTTGGTTATTTGATATTTCTGATCATTCACTTCAAATTAGCTTTTAATTTACATCATTATCGTTATGGGTGTTTCCGTATATTGAATGATGTATGCAAACAGTGATTGAAATGGCAGCTTATTGAATTTCTGCAAAAGAAGAAAGCCTATCGCTTGAAGAATTATTTGATATTGTTTCTTTTATTGCTACTCATTCAGATGCTGGTGATCTTGTGGAAGGTACGAGAGGAAGCTAGGGAATATCAGGTTTAAAAGCATAAGGGTAAAAGAGGGGGGATATAGGGTTATATCCTTTTGGGGTGGTCAAAATATTCCGGTGTTGATTGAAGATGTTTACAGTTAATCATCTTGAGGCAATTTGGCAAAATCAGAGAGGAATGCGTTGAAGAAAATTTTTATACTGCGCCTTGATGAATATCGAAAAGAATAATAATGGATAAGACAAATAAAGCAGGATCTGGTATATTAAAAGGTGTTTGTGAAGCTCTTGTCTGAAGCTAAAGGTGAAGTGGATGTCACTAAATTTTGTATCGATATTCCTGCAAATGTTGATGTCAAAAAAAATCAGAAAAGATATTGGGTTATAGATATCATTTTCGGCACGTTGTGGTTTTTGTGTGGGGCGCATTCGTGATTGGGAATGGGGATGATATTTTTACTTCTTTTTGCTTTCGATTATTGAAAATGAATCTGAAGCTATGGTGGTAATTTAGTACGCGATGATATCCGTCGCTTATAATCGTGTTTTTAAGAAAGCTCTATTGGTATAAAAGGGGTGTGAGGGTCGCGTTTTTTAAAAAGCATCACGGCGTTTGAAAGGATCGTAATAGATTTCTGTTACACGAAATTTTCCTTCGAGGCGTTTGCATTGGATGATGACATCAATCATCGAGATTAATAAGCCGCGGATATCATCGCGTGCTAAATTACCACCACCGTCACTTTCTTTGACTAAAAGGGTCATTTGTTCGAAGGCTGCAAGTGCTGTTGAGGCGTGGACGGTTGTAATGGAGCCGGGGTGACCAGAGTTGACATTACGGATGTAGTAAAAGGCTGTACCATCACGCAGCTCTTGTAGAAGGATTCTGTCGGGGCGCATGCGTAATCCTGATTCAAGCAGTTCTTTTGCACCTGCTTTTGCTAAGCCTTGGTTATCTTTTGAATAAAAGAGTTGGACTTTGTTGGCGTGCGGAACGACAAGTTCTGGCGTGTCTTCAATGGTGAGAATTCGTTCATATTCAGGGATTTTTGCAATTAAAGCTTTAGAGAGGGTTGTTTTCCCAGAACCGGTTTTTCCAGATATTAAGATATTTTGTTGTGTAATAACGGCTCTTTCTAAAAAGTTGCAAAAATCTTTGGCGATAAAGAGATCTGTTAGCTCTTTGTCTGTATCAGAGAGTTCGGATAACCGTTCTGTCATTTGTTGCGCGGGTGTGAAACTGGTGTTTTGGGCGACAGAAAACAGATTGTTTTCATGTAAACTTTCAAGAGAAAAAGTGCGTGATGAAGGTTTACGAATGGTCATACTGATGGTATTGGCTGCAACTGCTGGAGGCATAACAATTTGTATGCGTTCGTTGTTTGGCAGTGTTGCGGAGAGAACGGGGTTTTCTACACTGATTTTTTGTGTTGTGTAGGCAGCAACAACTTTAGCAATCCCTTCTAGTTCGCTGTAGGTTAGTTCTTTTAAGATGTGGGTTTGCCAACCATTGGGACCCTCAACGATTACTTCGCCGGGGCGATTGATAACAATTTCAAATAAATTTTCATCATTGAGGAAATCATCTAAGATCTTTAATTTTGTTAAGACGATGGAGGCGCGTTCTGCATTTTTTGCTGATGGCATAATGTGACTTTATTGGCTTTTATTGAACTTGAGAATGAAAAAAGGAATAGCCGGGAGTAGAGCGGTTTCTTTTGCTCTTTACGACTAGTTTATAGACAGAGGAAAAATCGAGATCTTTTGCTACGAAAATGTTGACCAGTTCGCCTTGAAATTTTTCTAAGGTAGGAGGGATATTGATTTGATTTTCAAGGGCAATACTGGCGGCATCTTTTCCAGTGTTGTTTGCGCCTTCAAAACCGCCGCCTCCAGAGTTGTTTGAACCTTCTTTATTGGAATTGCCTACTATTTTATTTGTTAGGGCGGTTGTGGCACCATCAATAACGGTCAACAAAAGGGAAGAGCCAAAGCGTTCCCACCAATGGGTGTTGATGTTGCCATCAAAACCGGCTCTGCCTAAACTGTCGGTTGCGGGTGAGGCAAGGTCGATGATGACACCGGTTGGGGTTTTTGCTCTTGTCCAGAGCACAAAGAGGCGAGATTGACCTTGTTTTATCCCTCCGCGGTATTCGCCAATCACTTGGGTTCCTTTATCAAGCAAAACAACGCGCCCATTGTCAGAGAGGATATCACGGTTGATGATGCAGCTTGCAAAGCCTGGTTGCTCACTGTTTAATGCGGTTTCTAAGATACAGGGGATAGAGGTTCCCATGGCGATGATAAAGTTTCTATTGCCGATGAGTTTTGCTTTTGTTTCTTCTGTTTTGGTAGGCTTTAAGAGGGTCGCAAAATTTTGTGTGTCTTGAAGGGCAGGAGAATTTTGCGCATTTGCGAGATTTTCAAGGGCATGGAGTTTGTCAAAGGGGTTGAGAGTCGTGTTGACAATGTCTTTTAATTGAGATTGAGAGCCTTTGGCAAAAGCTAAAACAGGGGCGCGTCTTGCGGCATCAAGTAATGGGTCATCTTTTTTGGGTTCTTGTGCGAGTGGTTGTGGGGGTGGTAAGGTTATTGGTGCTATGTTTGCACGCGGGTCAGAGGGCGCGAGCTCTAAAGGGGCGAGGGAATTGTGAAAGCTTTGTGCTTGTTTTTTATGAGCTTTTGCGGTGTCTTTTTGTTCTGTGGGGGAGGATAAGATGTTCCAGAGCACATAGCCGCAGATTCCTATACAGGCTATTGCGACAACTATTTTTTTGCCGGCGGTTTTGGCGCTATTGTTTTTGCCATCCCCAATAGATCCGCGATCTTCGATGATTGATTTATCACTCATGTGTTGTCCCCTTCAATTCCCGCTTATTTAAAGATCTGATGCAATTTTACGTTCAACAGATGGTGAGGTTGTTCCGGTATTTGGATTTGTGCCTTTTGGTTGATAGGCTTCGTTAAAGACGCATAGGACGTTTTTTCCCTGTCTTAGGGTGAAGCGTGCGCTAATGGCATGGACAATCACCATGTTGCCTCTTGTGGTTTTGGGAACCAGCGATTCTGTACCGTCATTGCTGACAATGTAAATGGCAGGGATTTCTTGGTTGTCTGGAAATGTAAATGTTGTGGTTTTGCCATTGTCATAAACGGAGGAGGGTTCGAGAGTGATAGAGCCTTGAGCGGTGTAAGCCCAATTGCGTGGTCCGTAGGTTTCAGAAGCGTTGAAGACATTATCAATGCGCTGGGCTTGTTGTTTTTCTTGTCGCATAAGGGCTGCGAGTCTTCTTTGTTCTGCTTCTTCTTGTGGGTAGCGAAATTTCACAAGGAAATATGTTTCTTGTCCAGAGGAAATTTCTCCATCTTTGACCATCAGTTCAAATTGATAGGAGCGCTTTGAGCCATCAAGCTTTGTGGTGACGACTTGGAGATTGGTAATGGGTTGGACTTCCCGCGCTTTGAGGAAAAGAATATTGCCAGCGGGGGCGACTTCCCATGCAACGCTGTTGCCAATTGCCACATGGGCAATTTCTTCATTGGGAGAAAATTCTATTTGTACCGATGAGCGTATGGAGCCAATAATTTTTGTGACATTATAGGCATCATAGTTGATAAAGCGAATGCGGCTATCGCTTGGCGCGCGGGTGGGAAAAATACTGGCATGGCTAGGCGTTAAAGAAAGGGTAATAGCGATGTTAAGAATGAGAAAAAGAATTTTTTTTGTCATGATCAGTTGACCACTTCCGGATCGGTTCTATATTCACTAACAATAAACCCTAGAGGATTTATCAAACGGTTTTGGACAGAGATAGGGGCATTGATGTATTCAAAGGTAAGTGTTGCAACCCAGTGGGTGATGAATTCTTTGTTGTTGTCGTTGTCATGAATGGTTCTGTAGTAACGCACTTGGGCAACATCGTCATTGATAAAGGAGATTGATTTTATTGTTATTGTAACAGCGGCGTGTTTATAGAGAATTTGAGGACTTTGGGGATTTCTTGCTCCATACCAGCTGGCAAATCTTTCCTGTTCTTCAGAAGAAGAGAGGAGGGAGACGGTTTGGAAGTTGTGTTGTGTTTCTTCTGTGGTGAAGCCTTCACGGGAGCGGACATATTTTGCCGCAAAGTAGCGTGTGATTGCTTCGTCGACATTGGTGGGACCTTCTTTTAAGGCTTCCACAACTTCAGTGATGCCGGTTGAATTGTCGACGCGGATGACAAAAGGTTCCACGGTTTTAAGGGGTGTGAGGGTGATGACCGCGAGAGAAGACAGTATTGCAACAGCAACCGCGATGCCGGCAATGGCAAGCGAGACGCGGGTGGTGCGGCGTGAGGCGAGCATGCGATCTTGATCAAACGAGCGTGCTTCAGCAATGTATTGTTCTATGTCTTTTTCTTTCATGCTTTTTGCCCGCAATTTTTGTAAGATTTGATTTCTTCATCCGTTAATTTTTGTGCCAGAAGCATTTCCAGCTTCCCTTCTTTTAGGGGTGAAGGGGTGTTGTTACTGATGATAATGGGTGTGGGCGTGGGTTTTTTCCCTTCCCAATTCCACATTGATCTGTTGAGTGGACGTTTAGAATATCCATCACACTTTGGGAGTGACTTCAGTGTGTTTGGTGAAGACACACAGCCACTGAGAAAGAGAAATGGTAAGATAATCCCAATTTTTTTAAATTCCCGCATTTGAACTTAGACCTTTTTTAATAGTGATGCTAGTTTTTTAACGCCCTTTGCTATCGTGTTGGCTGTTGCTTTAGCAGCTTTACCTGTTAGTTGAGCCGTTGTTTTAGCGACTGGTCCTGATCCTGTAAGAGAAGCTCCCCCAGAGGCTAAAGCTGATGCGATATCAGGGAGTCTGAGGAAAAGGTGAATACCACCAATACCAACAACCAAGAACTGAATTAAAGTAGTGAAGATATTTTTAATACCTTCTGAAAAAACGTCCATTGAAATCTTGACATATAAACCACCAAGCAGCACGACTAACACATATAAAATGATGAAGTTTGCAACTTGCCCTAACCATGCTTCTGTGAATTTTCTGGTTGAGGAAAATATATAGAGGCTTATGAAGAGTGGTCCTATTGATATGACAAGAAACAAACCCAATTTAGCAAATAATGAAACAACAAAACCGACTAGACAAAATAAGATAGCAGCAACTAGGCAGATAAAACCAGCAATCCATGTCGCAATAAACATCCCCATTTGAGTCAGACCTGTGTACTGGTTTGCTGCGTCCAAAACCTGTGCTCCAGCTTTGTTTATCATATTGTCCCATACATTTCGATCCACATGTGCTCCTTGTGTGACATTTGAAATGGCATTCGGCAGATCATGGAAAAATATACCACTGACCCACTCATTATAAAGAGCAGCATTTGTGGCAAGTGAAACAACGATGCCGAGTTTGAAAGTTGTTACTATAAATTCCCATAAGGGCATGGAAGAGCGCCCATAGATGATATTGTAGCCCATAAATATAATGTAAATTGTACAAGATAGCTTAAGCGGAGCACCTAAGCTTGATGAGAGGTTGTTAATGACTTTATCCATTGTCTCTGTGAGGGGCTCCATCAACATATTGTCGATATAAGAAAATATGCCTTTGCTTTCTACTGCCATTGAGATGCTCCGCTCTTCATTATGTCTTAATTATTATTCTGTTGTTCTTCTGCCGCGCGCTCTTTTGCTCTTCGTTCTTCTTCAGCGCGTTCTTTTGCTTTTTGTTCAGCTCGGAATTTTTCATTCTCAGCTCTCATTTTTTTAATTCTGGCTCTCATTTCAGCTTCGGAATCTCTAATCATTTTTTGAAACTTTTCATCATCTTCACGCTCTCTTTCTGCTGCTTTTGCTTCATATTCTTTCTGAAGTTCTAAAAATGCTAACCGCATGTTTTCACAATTTTTTGAAGTTCCTGCAAATCCACATTTCGCATCCCACTCGAAGCGTAAATTTTTATCTTTTTTAAATTCTGCAACGCTATAGGTTTTTTCACATCCAGCAGCGATAAGCCCTGTGCAAAGTAGCAATGTTGTTATGAGAACTTTATTCATCAATATTTCCCCTTTTTCCTTTCAGTTTTACAAGGTTTGAGCACAATCTTTAAATTATGCTTGTGTTATCGGTTTTTATAACCGGTGATGATAAATCTAGGGCAGAGACATAATGTTGCCATAAATATATTATAGAGTGTACAAAACTCTTTAAGTTGAGCAGCTAAAGCGCAATAGCGATGTGTAATGGTGCTATCTATTGCCTCTGCAAGGGGATCCATCAACATATCATCTATGTCAGTAAATACGCCTTTCGTTATTATTGCCATTTAGATGCTCCGCTCTTCATTATGTTTTAATGGTTATTTTGTTGTTGTTCAGCTTCTCTTTTAGCGCGTTCTCTTGCTTCTCGTTTAGCTCTCATTTTTTCAATCCAAGCGTCTTGTTCAGCTTTCAATTTTTCCATTGATTTGCGATTTTCTTCTTCAATTTTACGACTTCTTTCTGCTGCTTTTGCTTCATACTCTTTCTGAAGTTCTAAAAATGCTAACCGCATGTTTTCACAATTTTTTGAAGTTCCTGCAAATCCACATTTCGCATCCCATTCTAGGCGTAATTTTTCATCTTTTTTAAATTCAGCGACGCTGTAGGTTTTTTCACATCCAGCTGTGATAAGCCCTGTACAAAGTAGCAATGTTGTTATGAGAACTTTATTCATGATTAATGGGTGTCCTGTTGTTGTTTAGCTTTAGCGCGCTCTTCTGCTTTTCGTTCTTTCTCTTGTTGTTCAGCTTGCCTTCTTTCATATTCAGCTTGATTTCTTTGAATCTCCTCTCTCAATCTAATTCTGGTTTTTTCAAATGCTTTATCAAGGTTCTCTTGAGCTTTACGAGCTCTTTCTTCAGCTTTCGCTTCATATTCCTTTTCAAGTTCAAGTTGTGCTAATCTTAGGTTTTCACAATTTTTTGCAGTTCCTGCGAATCCACATTTAGCATTCCACTCTTCCATCAATTTTTTATCTTTTTTAAATTCTGCAACGCTATAGGTTTTTTCACATCCAGCTGTGATAAGCCCTGTACAAAGTAGCAATGTTGTTATGAGAACTTTATTCATGATTAATGGGTGTCCTGTTGTTTTTCGGACTCTTTTTGTTCTTGATTATCTTCAAGAAGTTCATTTGCAAGGTTATGGTAATATTCCTTTTGAAGTTCAAGTTGTGCTAATCTTAGGTTTTCACAATTTTTGGCAGTTCCTGCGAATCCACATTTAGCATTCCACTCTTCCATCAATTTTTTATCTTTTTTAAATTCTGCGACGCTATAGGTTTTTTCACAACCAGCTGTGATGAGCCCTGTGCAAAGCAGCAATGTTGTTATGAGAACTTTATTCATGATTAATGACTGTCCTGTTGTTGTTTAGCGCGCTCTTCTGCTTCTCGTTCGGCTTGTTCTTTTGCTTTTTGTTCAGCTCGGAATTTTTCATTCTCAGCTCTCATTTTTTCAAGTTTAGCCTTCATTTTAGCTTTAAATTCTTCATCTAGTTTGCGATTATGTTCTTCAGCTTTTTTCCGGCGTTCCTTTTCAAGTTCTAAAGCTGCTACTCTTAGGTTTTCACAATTTTTTGAAGTTCCTGACCATCCACATCTTGCTCCCCATTCTTCCATCAATTTTTCATTTTTTTTAAATTCTGCGACGCTATAAGTTTTTTCACAACCAGCCGTGATGAGCCCTGTGCAAAGTAGCAATGTTGTTATGAGAACTTTATTCATGATTTATTGTCCTGTTTCTTTTCAGATTCTTGTTTATCGTCATTTGTCGAGCCAAAGCCTCTCCATTTTTTACGGGTTTCAAATTCAGCTTGCTCTGCATTTTTACAATTTTTCGAATTCAAATCCCCTGACGTCAAACATTTCACTAATACTTCTTCCATCAGTTTTTTATTTTTTTTAAGTTCTTCTACGCTGTAGGTTTTTTCACAACCAGCCGTGATCAGCCCTGTGCAAAGTAGCAATGTTGTTATGATGATCTTGTTCATATTCAAGCCCCTCTTTTTTCCTGTTTATTGACCACGCATTTTTTGGGCCAAAGCTTTGGTTCGTGCTTTAAATTCTTCTATTTCACGTCTTTCTGCAGCTTTTTCTTCTGCTTGTTGAATCATCATGGCAGCTTGCATTTGTAGTATTTTTGCTTGGAGGTCTGCTTGTACCGCTGCTAATTGTGCTTGAATGCCTTGAATTTTACCCGCATCTTCAGTACTTCCAAGTTCGTCAAGGAGCTTGGTAATATTTTTTTGTGTTTCACTGGCTTCTTCGTAGACGTCTTGTCCTTTGGCTGCTTGTCCTACTACGCGCTGTTCGGCTTTTTTCACTTCTTGTGCGTAAAAAGCATCTACTGCCTCTTTTGAGTCTGCGCCCCCCGCGGGCTCTTTGTATTTAAGTTCTTCTTGCCATTTTTGCGTGTTTTTGCTGCCGCCACCGCCACCGCCACCGCCGCCACTGCCCATCGATTGTTGAAAGTGGTTAAAATCTGAAGGAAGGGCGCCACTGCTCCCTTGCTTGTTAAACATGTCTTTCAATCCCGAGATGTCAGGCTTGACATTCAAGGAGTTATATAATTGTTTCGCTTGATCGAGTTGGCTCTTTAATTGCTCAAGCTGTTGTGCACCTTGTTGAACTTGCTGTTTTGCTTTATCAACTTGTTGCTTCAATTGTTCAAGTTGCTTTCCCCCTTGCGTAAAAGATTGTAAATCGAATGTAGGCATTTGTGCAAAGGCATTTGTTTGAAAGCCAAATGAAGCTGCGCAAAGAGCTGTTGCCAATAAAAGTTTTTTCATTGTTTTGACCTTTCTTGAAAAATAGGAAGCCATTTTTCTGGAGATTCACCAACTTCATCCATAATGGTCTCTAGGAGTTCAATATTCTTGGTGGTGCCACTTAAAATGGCTATTTCATCATCAAAGCCGCGTAAATTCAGTTCTGCTACAACAGAACTTTGTCCTTGTTTGATGAGAAAACGCCGTGACTCACGGCTTAATTCTGATTGTATCAGGTTAAATTCTCTGTCCGATAATTTAAAACCTTCTACATAATCCCCATGATTGCCCTTTTGATTGGGAAAATAAATCTGTGTGGGGCATTGCTCTATAATGGTGTGAGCAATGGTTGAATTGATCGCATCTTTGGGAGATTGCGTTGCAAACAACATCAAACCATTTTGTTTACGAATAGTTTTCAGCCTGTCTTGCGCAAAGGCTTTAAAGGAATCATCCTCTAAGGCTTTCCAAAACTCATCAATGACAATGATAATACGACGTCCATCAATCAGAGACAAAATCCTATGAAAAAGATACATCATTAAAGGTGGACGAATTTCATCATTGTCTAAAAAATCCGTCATGTCATAACCAATAAATTTTGCATCAATGCCAATGTCGTCATCAGGATTGTCAAAAACCCACCCTAAGGCATTGCCTTTACACCATCTTTCTAAACGACCCGATATCCCCTCCCTATGCGTGGTGTCAAAAAACATTTGTAAGGCAGAGATCGTCCGTTGTTCTTTTGGCAACAAGGCAAGCTGCTCAACAGCCGCCGTAATGTCTTGTCTTTCTGATTCACTGATCTTTTGATCTTCAGAAGAAACAAGCTTTATAATCCATTGGCGTAAAAAAACTCTATCTGCTGGATTGTTATAGTCTAAGCCTTTTAGCGGTGCTATGCCTGTCGGTCTACCATTCTTCAAGGGCATATAAGTGCCGCCACCCGCTCTGACAAAAAGTTCTGCACCCCGATCTTTGTCAAAAAAGACCATATTGGGATCATGCTTTTGAAGTTGTGCTAAAAGAAAATTGACAATAACCGTTTTCCCAGAACCAGAGGGACCACAAACAAACGTATTGCCTAAATCACCAAAGTGAAAATTAAAATAAAACGGTGAACCAGCAGAGGTTTTCATCAAGGCTACCGCTGGTCCCCACACATTGCCATCTATTTTTCCAACCGGAAAAGAATGAAAAGGAGAAAGCGCTGCATAGTTGCGGCTTGTTATTGCACCAGAGCGGGTGCGATAAGCATAATTGCCAGGCAATTGTGCCCACCAAGCCGCCGCTAACCCTAAATCTTCCCGCGCAATCACAGCTCCACCATCTGTAAGACGAGAACGCGCTTTGGCAAGATTATCCGCTAACTCTTGCGGCGTATCAGCAAAAACTGCCAATGATAAATGATGCTCCCCTAAAACAAAACGATTGGATTCAAGATCATCAAGCGCATCATCTAGCTCCATAATTTGTGAGCCCGCACGGTCTCCTGCATTGACCATTTGGTTTTGTTTGCGCCCCATAATCTGCTTGGCAATGTTTTTGCTCTTGAAAACAAAAGATTGGGTGAAAATAAACTCAAAGGGAAGCGTGAGCAAACCATCCGCCATGCCTACCCTGGTTTTTGCTGGATATTCTTTCCAACCAAACATGCCCGCAAACCGTTGTTCCGCCTCATAGCGTATTTCTATGATCTCTTTCCCAAAAATGAGACGGTCTGAATAAACAGTTGAAGCTATCGTCCCCCATGTGAGGGGGATACGTTCACGACGACCTCCCACCAATTGGTGGATAAACTCACTTTGCTGCGAATAAATATTACCTTCATGTTCATAAAGGCTCAGTCTTTTTGCACCATAGCGCTCTAAATTTTGAATAAGATCTGTTGTAATATCTTCAAGCTTGCGAACGGACTCTGCATCAACTTCTGTCTTTTCTTGCTTGGCTTTGCCTAAACGTTTGAAAAACTCCACTAATTTATCCGTTTGATCAACGTGTGGATTCCACAAAATTGAAAGATAAAGATCATTGCGATAAAGTTCCTGTGAAACCATCCGCTCGCGATATTTATCATCTAATTGCTTGGCAAATGCCGATCTGAAAGTCCCATCCGGATAAACAGTTTCACGCTTTCTGATAATATGGCTATAAAGCGCTATCCGTTCATCCGCTATGTTTTTAAACAGATTATTGAGCTGTTCGTGAAGCACATTCAGATCAATAATATCCGCTGTCTCAAAGTTAATCCCTTCAAGTTTAATAACGCTCATGAGAGCGCGTGAATCCAGCGCAATGATGTGTTTATTGACATGGCGCACGTAAGGAATGATCGCCTCTGGCTGCTTTTCACGTTTGCGCTCTGTTCTATTCATTATAATTCCTCATAATTACGAATTAATCGTAATGGAGAAATACTTCCCCCACCCCATAGACTCGAATTTCTGGCAAAAATAGATGTCTTTTGCCATGTCAGAAGAATACGAAATTTGTTATGGTCATGCTTTAGGATTTCCTTGAATATGAAATGCGTCGTCACACCAAAGGTGATAAGAAAAATATTGCCTGTCATAATGAACAACATCATCGTTCCTATCGCATTTAAGCCCATAGCTTCCACCGTCACGCCCGCAATCATTGCAGGGCGTGTACAAGCAAGAAATAACGTATCTTCTGTTAGCTTGTCGTGCTCTTTCATGGCTTTGAAAGGCTAGAGTCAAGCGAATTAAGACATAAACATTGATGCGATTTGTGGTGCACCAAAAACAATGCCGATGCCAACACAAACAAAGAAAGCTTTACGCATTTCAACATAACCAGCAATCCATGCAAGCCCAATACCAGCAACCGCAATGGTTGCAATCGATTTTGCAATGTTTCCTGTTAAAGCTTTGACTAATTTATCAAGAGCAGTTTCAACTTTTCCAAAGTCACCTGCGGCAAATGCTGGCTCACTCAGTGCGATGAAGGCAATAAACAGCATCAATGCTGCTGTTAACCATTTCTTTTGTGTGTTGGATAGAGTAGTTTTTGGTAAGGTATGTTCATTAATGAACAAATTATTCATGTTTTTCATGAAAATTTCCCCGCTTTATGTTTAAGTTGATAATAAGATTAATATTCAAAATATTAATCAGGAATTATATAAATGAAAAAAATAAATTTTTCTATCGATAAATTAACAATATTTAATCTTTTCTTAATTAATAAACAAAAAATATACTAATATTCAAAATGATAATTTTAAAATATCTTAAAGCATCGCCTAAATATATTGTCTTAATTTATATTATTATTTTGGGATACTTTTATTTCAGTCAACATACTGAAAAACTTATGCAATCTTCTTTTTTTAAAGTGCCAGAAAAGACAATAGAAAACCTTGTTCAAAATCCGAAGTCACAATTGATAGATTATGCAAACCAACAAGATGCAAACCAACAAAATGTGGTGTTACATCCAGAACCACTCGCATCACAATTTTATGAAGAAAATGTGCCGGTTTATTCAGGTGCTATACAGGTTACAAGTGGTGTGACCTTTAAAATGATTACGCTTGTGGATGATGGATGGAGAAAAAAGATTATCCGTGATATCCGCTTATATGGTGTGGAAAGCTGTGAAATGAGGCAATTTGCTTCACGCAATGGAGTTAAGTGGCCGTGCGGTGCTTTTGTTACTGCGTGGCTTGTCTCAAAAACAATCGATAAAAAGGTTACTTGTCGGCAAGCACGTGTCATTCAACAGGTTCATTATGCACAATGTTTTGTGGATGGGGTTGATCTGGCACGTTTGGGGCTTGCAGAAGGGTTAATGGTGTTAACAAAAGATCAGCATAATTTTCCATCTCCAGCAGACTATAAAACTCTACAATCTGCTGCTCAAAAAGCACAAAATGGCTTATGGTCGAGCAAATTTCAACAACCAGAAGATTGGCGAAGAGATCACGGGAGCTATAATCCTATTGACCATTATTGATAAAACGTCCTCTCAAGCGCTATTTAAAAATCAAGACAATATTCCACTACGAACTTTATCAGAAAAAAGTTAATCATAGTCCACACAGTCCTTGGTGGACAACTCTCTTCAGTAAAAATTGTTGTGTTTAAAGCTCGTGTATGCATATAGGTTGCTTACTACAGCGCTATGTAAGAGCGCGTTTCCTTCCCCTAAACAGAATAGTCATTGTAACAAACATGAGTGTTCAGAAAAATATGAACACATTCAAATAGATGACGTGACCTTCGGTCATGAAAAAAAGGCTTATGAAAAAATAGAGAAAAGCAGAAACGAACTATCTCTATCTTCAAAAAATACTACATTGCTTCAAATCAAACCAGAATTTTTAATGCAAGCATTGCCTCATGTTGCTATGTTCATGAAACATGGATTGCAATCTGAAAGAGATTTAATCGGATCCATGGAATTTTTAGCGAAAATGAAAGGGATTTCCTTTCAGGCACTTGAAGAAGCTAAAGAGACTATAAGAAAAGATGTGCTTTCTTTTGCTATAAAAGAAAGCACATTGGGGGATTAGAGTGACAGCTTTACATATTTTACTTTGAAAAGCGGTCTTTTTTACCTTTTTTCCACAAAAAATAAGTTACAAGTCCCAGAATGGGAACTCTCAATTTGGCAAAAGGGAAATGTTGACTGAGAGCTGCAAGGCTGGAAACGGTTGCATCTGTCATTAGTTTTTGGCGTTGTTCTTCTGTCTTTTTTTGTTGGTCATAGCGTTGATAAGCCTTGAAAACCCGACTGATGATAAGACCTAATCCTGCAAGAGAAAGACAAATTAAAAACATGATACTCGCAGCGGCAAGAGGCTTCATAACAGAACATAACGCAATAAAAACGATGATACATAAAAAAAGCAAAGACATGAAGAATGAAATGCCAATAAACCCATAGCAAATTGCTTGAAGGCGTACTTGCTTGACAGTGCTTTTAAGCCCTCCACCGACAAGATGGTTTAAAAGAGGAGCGATAAACTTATGCATTGCTTAACGACGCAGTAATTGAGAAAGAATAAAACCAACCCCTGCGGCAAACAAAACGCTTTTGCCAGGATTTTTGCGAACGCATTGATTCATGGTTTGTTCAAGATCACTGATTTTGTCTTTTGCTTGAGACATCATGTCTTCACCACTTTCTTTCGCTGAATGATATAGTTTTTCCGCTTTGTCTTTGGCGGCGTTAAATTTGTTTGCACCAAGATCTGTCAGGGTTGAGGTAATCCCTGAAATTTCAGTGCGTAACTTTTCTAATTGTCCTTGTAGGTCTTTTTCTTCTACGGCTGTTTTATTGTGCTGTGTTGTTTTGTTCTGAGCCATGATATTCTTTCCCTCTCTTGATTTATTATATTTGTATTGGTGTGTTCATAGTGATCATTTGCATTGGAGTGAAAATTTTCACTGGTTGAGTAACGCCAAAAGTTTTTTTTGGTTCCTTTCATTTTGTCGAATTTAAAACTGTTTTTGATAAAATAAATCTTTCCTATACGATAGGCAATACCCGTAAAGGATTGCATCCGTTGAAAATTGTCTTATGCTTTTGCAGGAAGTTAGCACCATTCTTTAGTTTCTTGTGGCGCAGTTTTTTATAAAAGTTTTTTTAAAAGCGTGTTAAGATTTATTTTTGGGCTTGTGACAGATAACAAACATAGTTTTTGCGATTTTACGGCAGAAGTAATGTCATTTTTATGCTTTTGCAGAAGAAAAAGAAAATAATATTGTTGTTCGTTGCTCTCTATGTATTTGGGGGCTAAACGAGCACTCCCATTATACTTGTGGTCAGTTTAAGATATTGCGATAGTTCTTTTTTTTAAATGTAAGGTATATTTTTATTTTGGGATAGGTGGTACTTCAGTGCACTGGTTGTTAGAGATGTGCATATCCTTTTCTTCAAGAGTTTTATGATCTTTTTGCTGCTTATTCTCTGCAAGTAAATATTTTGTTGGGTTTAAAAGAGCTGCTGAAATGAGAGAAGCTTTGCGATATGAGGGATTCATTCAACAGAAACGATGATAAATTATTCTTATAAATTAAAATATTATATGCAATACTCCTTGCAAGTCTATCATTTTGCCAAATTTATGTAATAAATTGATTGGCTAAGATCAACTTGTTGAATTGTTAGAGAAAAATTTCTTGAGTGATTTCTTTAGAATAAGAGAGAGCTTGTGGAATAAAACTATACTTGATTTATCAAGTTTTCTTTCTTAAGAGGAATGCGAAAATGACGTTAAAAGGGTAGTGGCATTGTGGAACAGCGATGCTGTGCGGGGTGACGATCCAGCTCATAAAAAAGATAAGACCATAAGAATGTGAGATAGAAATGGAATCTGAAACAGTACCTTTAGATAATATGTCTGCTGTATTGACAGCGCATGATTTTTCTCCTTTTTCTATGTTTATGGCTGCTGATTGGGTGGTGAAAGCCGTTATCATTATTTTGTTACTTGCTTCTCTTATGTCTTGGACAATTGCTTTTGTGAAAATTATTGAGATCACTTTGGCAAAACGAAGAGTACGTCATGAACTTCAATTGGTTCTTAATGCTCAGACTCTTACACGTTTGGCAGCTAGCTTGAAAGAAAGCAAAGGGGCTGGTGTGTTTTTTCTCAAAGAAGTCCTTAAAGAGGTGTATCTTTCTACACAACAGGTTCATTTTTCTGCTCCTGAAGGGATAAATAAAAGCTCTGGGGAAAGAACCGGTGCAAGGGAAAGTGCACAAACGCTTGAAGACATTCTCTTTTATGAGGAGAGCAATCAATATGAAGATGTTTCCCGCGATGTTCGCGATGTTAAGGTTCGCGATGTTCATGAAGGTTTAAAAGAAAGGGTTCATTCGCTTTTGTCACGCTGCTTGTTGGCTGCTACACGCCGTGTTGCATGTGGAAGCACTGTTCTTGCAACCATTGGCGCAATTGCTCCCTTTGTTGGTCTTTTTGCAACTGTTTGGGGCATTATGAATTCTTTTATTGGGATTGCTCAGTCTCAAACAACGCGACTTGATGTGGTTGCTCCTGGGATTGCTGAAGCCTTATTCGCAACAGCTATTGGGCTTTTTGTAGCTATTCCCGCCGTTGTTATGTATAATAGCCTCATGCGTGCTTTGAATGGTTATCGCAATGATTTAGGCGATATCGCTGCGGCTCTTGAAAGGCTCTTGAGCCGTGAACTTGATAGACAAAGACAACAGAAAAGTCATAAAAAATGAAAGCAAGCCTTAATAATGATTGGGATACAGATGAGAGTGGGTTGCAAAGCGAAATCAATGTGACCCCTTTTATTGATGTTGTATTGGTGTTGCTTATTGTTTTTATGGTTGCTGCACCTTTGGCAACATCTGTCATTCCCGTTCAGCTTCCTTCTATAACTCAAGTACCTTCAGTGGTTCAGTCTGATGAACCTCTTTATGTTACGTTGCAAAAAGATCGTTCTCTTTACATTGGTGATCATTTTGTAGAACAAGCAGCTTTGAGAGAAGCTTTGTTGAGGGAAACTACGCAAAATTTAGAGACAAAAATTTTAATCAAAGCCGATAGCGAAATTGATTATGGTGCTGTCATCGATTTATTAAATCAAATACGCATGGCTGGATATAATAAAATCGGTCTTGTAGGATTGCAAAACTCTACCAATCTTACCTCAAGAGGTGTGATCAATAATAAAACCACAGGGGTAGCGGACGCTACTGTCGATGGAGCGGGTGGTAACGTTGTGGGGCATGTGGATGCCGTAACAACGGGCACTGCGGTAAATGCTAATATTTCAGAAGCTGCCTCTGACCAGTGATAAAAAACAGCCTTTGTTGCAGGAAGCAAAGCATATGACTCAAAATCGTAGAGTGAAATTGATAGAGGGTTCTTTCGTGGATTTATTAAACCAAATACGCATGGGGTTGATATTGCGCATGGGGTTCATATATTGAATCGGTTGTGTAGGATTAAGCTCTACTAATCTTGCCTCAAGAGGTGTGATCGAGAAAAACAGCAGGGGTGGTTGTTGTGTGTCTTAATACATCTTAAAGCCCTTTTTGCGACGGTGTTTATAAATGGTATGACGGTAAAGCCCCCCGTAAAATAATAAAAAATCTATTGAACCTCACTATCTTTATGCTTAACAAAAGAGCAAGTGAGCACCATTATAGTATTTATATTTTCTCCCAATGTTGTGACAGTGCTGAGTACAAGTATTCATTATAGGTATTTTTCCATTTTTTATCTACATTCTAGCTACGTTTGGAACGTGAGAGACATATTTTTTATTGATGTAATATAAATAGATTTGCAATGAAAGAATCTTACAGTATTGGGATTTCTCATTTGAGTTGCAAGATAATTAATTATTATAAATCAATATGATGTATAGATTGTAGACATTACAAGCGGTATGTGGGCTCTCAATGATTAATGCCAATGTTTTTGTTATGGGGGAGGGGTGTTTGGTGATAACGAAGTTTTGTATAGCGCAAGAAACGTAATTGAGAGATGATTGTTTAGAGGTTCCGTTTAGTAAAAAAACTTTGAGAGCACATGCGCACTCCTTCTACACTTTAAAAGCCCAAAGGACTTCCAGTGAAAGAGTGGTTGCGAGTGTTATATTTTGAGAGTAGCGATTTTTTCAGAGCTTCTTAAGTATGCCCCGTTGAACCAAAACCTCCTGTTCCACGGCTCTCGTTATGGCTTTGGGTATTTTGCTCTGGTTCAATGGCGCAAACATTGACTTGGGATACGGGAGCGATGACTGTTTGGGCAATGCGCATTCCCCGTTGGATAGAAAAGTCTTCTTGTCCTAAATTGATAAGAAGGACTTTGACTTCACTTCCGGATAATCACACTCAATCGTTCTTGGAGTGTTGAGGCATGTGATGGCGTGTTTTAAGGCTAAGTCAGAGTGTGGATGGATGCGTGCTTCAAGCCCCACGCGATAAATGAAAAATGAGATCTGTTGGAATAAGTGCCCGCTGCCCAAGGGCAAGAACAAGCGTTTCTTCTTTACCAATTGCTGTTTGTAAATCCAAGACCCGCAGAACCAGTCGTTGCGTAGTGAAGAAGTTTCCTTGTCCCAAGCGCAAGACGCTGAAGGGATAAAGTCAGGGCATGTGAAGATTGAGAAGAGACAGAGGAAGAGTAAGGATGATTGTTTAGAGGTTCCGTTTAGTAAAAAAACTTTGAAAGCAAATGCGCACTCCTTCTACACTTTAAAAGCCCAAAGAACTTCCAGTGAAAGAGTGGTTGCGAGTGTTATATTTTGAGGGTAGCGATTTTTTCAGAGCTTCTTAAGTATGCCCCGTTGAACCAAAACCTCCTGTTCCACGGCTCTCGTTATGGCTTTGGGTATTTTGCTCTGGTTCAATGGCGCAAACATTGACTTGGGATACGGGAGCGATGACTGTTTGGGCAATGCGCATTCCCCGTTGGATAGAAAAGTCTTCTTGTCCTAAATTGATAAGAAGGACTTTGACTTCACCACGGTAATCACTATCAATTGTTCCTGGAGTGTTGAGGCATGTGATGCCGTGTTTTAAGGCTAAACCAGAGCGTGGACGTATTTGTGCTTCAAAACCTGGTTGAAGATGAAAGATCAGACCCGTTGGGATAAGGGCGCGTTGCCCCGGTGTGAGGACCACGGTTTCTTCTTCTCCAATTGCTGCACGTAGATCAAGACCCGCAGAACCAGCCGTTGCGTAGTGAGGAAGTTCTAAACCTTGTCCGTGTGCAAGACGCTGAACGGATAAAGTCTGGGCATGTGAAGGTTGAGAAGAGACAGGATGATTGTTTAGAGGGGCGTTGGTTTCAGTGTGCGACATGATCAAGGCATTTCCAAAATATGAGGTCTAGAAAGAAATGATACTTTAACAAAAGACATCCATAAAACCAAGTCGATAAAGGTTTGTTAATACAGGTTGTCCCCAGAGCTTGCTGATCTAGAATATTCCAAAACACCATCTGACACCAATAATGGTATTTTTCAATAATGGCATCATCAATGACGGCTTATGCCTAGGGACATGCGCTTATTTGAGATCTAAATTATGTTTACAGATAAGATTTTTTAGATACTACCGATAAGAATACCCGTGGCAAAAACCAGAGCACCACCAATGATGACCTGTAAAGAAGCGCGCCAAAAGGGAGTTGACATGAATTTGTTTTGGATCCAGACGATTGCGCCTAGTTCGAAAAAAACAATGATAAATGCAATAACTGTCGCTACATAAAAAGAGTTGATCAAATAGGGAAGAGTATGGCCCAACCCCCCTAATGTTGTCATAATGCCGCTGGCAAGACCTCTTTTTAATGGCGAACCACGCCCTGATAATTTACCGTCATCGTGGGCTGCTTCTGTGAAACCCATCGAAAGTCCTGCACCAATAGAAGCTGAAAGCCCTATCAAAAAAGTTTGATGTGTGTCTCCTGTGGCAAAAGCTGCTGCAAAAATGGGGGCAAGGGTAGAGACAGAGCCATCCATTAATCCTGCAAGACCTGGTTGAATCCAAGTCAAAAGTGTTTGTCTTTGCGTTTTCGAAGGTTTTTTTACGGTGTTATTGGCCACTGTTGTTTTTTTAGAGGGATGGCTACTCTTGCTTTTTACAAGAGAAGTTCGGTCACATAATGAACCGATAGTGTTTGCACGATTATGGCAAGTAAGGCACAAAAGTTCCTTATAATTTTCAAGCTCTTGAAGCCCCATGGCGGTAAAAACCGCCGCTTCCTTAGAGGAATAAGATTCTAGAGCTTTTGCATATTTCAAATAGAGCGCTGCATGCTGCTCTTTTACTTTGAGCGCTTGAAGCATCATTTTTTGTGCTGAACGAAAGAACAGAGCTTTACGTTGTACAAATGAAAAAAACGATCTCAACATTTTCTGTCCCTCTGCACTTTAGAATAGTTCTAAACCATAAGAAAAATAAACCAAAAGTCAATCTAAAAGTTAAAAACTGAAAAATTGCAAAAAGGTTGCACTGAGAAAAAAGAGTGCTGGGAAGTCAAGAAAGCAAAGGAGATTTATCAAGAAGTATGGTCACATGAAAGAAATGATTGCGTGAAAAAATTAAGAGACAATGTGCTTTATTTTGCTAAAGGGGCGTTTGAATGAAGTGTTTCAATGTATTGATGCTCGAGAATGTAGGGAAAGAAATAGGCTTGGCGTCATCATTCATTTTATGCGTTCAAAAGACTGTAACAGCTCTTGGAGTTTGAGATGATTCTTTTAAAGGAGACCTTTTTCAAGGGACAAAAGCCCATTTCGCGAGGGGGCCCCCGTGAAGAGTATAGAAGGGTAGAGCGATAAAATTTCCATGAAATAATATAAACTCCATTGAGTCTTCTTAATCTTTACGCTTCATAAAAGAGCAAGCCGGCATCATCATACACCTTAGCTCCCAGTGTTGCGACAGTCTTTAGCACGGTTTATTATGGGTATGGCATTTTATTGTACAGTTTTACGCCACTCGATCCCGCTTGTGGAGATGTAAGACAGTATTCTTATGATATTTACGCGCATTTTAGCGTTGTTACAGCTTTTGCATTTAGGTGGATTTGTTAGCGTGTAACGAATTATCTTTTGTGCTGTAATTGCAGGGGCAGGTTTAAGGGTGGGAGTGCATACAGGTTTAAGGGGGGGAGTGCATAAATGAGAGAGACATTATCATATCAAATTGTTTGATCACGCATAAAAATTTATGCTTTATGAAGGGGCATTTATCGCCTTGTAACTTGCCTGATATCTTGTATGAAAGCCCAAAATTCAGTAGGATTCTCTCACTTCAAAACTTCTTATATTGAAACAATTCAAATCATTTTCTTGTGTATCACAAGGATGGGTGTGGGTGTGGGATTATTAAAAAGTGTGATAAGTGCGCAATGTGAGGGGAGTATAATCTCTGTGTAGTGAAGGAGAGAAGCGAGTACCGTTTGATAAAATTGCTTTGTTCCGAGCTGTTTATAGTGACATAGTAAGAGAAGCAAAAGAGGGAAAATTAAGGGTAGAATGGTACTATCTTAGTGGTTTTCGGGTGGGGCATTTGAACGATCCTATTGCTGAATATTCTTCTGTTTCCCTAGATGATTTGAGGAAATGGCTTTTATTGCGTGGTAAGAGACCTAAAATTCTTTTCCCTGAGGATGATGCTGCTGAGACTAAGGACCAAAAATATGCGTTTCAAGATCCAACGCATCCACGTTATGCTCCAAAGCTTGCAGCTATTGTTGCGGCATGGGAAGCGGTGAGTGAGGTTGAGGGTGGTAAAACTGTTAAAGGAACGCTTGCAAAATGGTTGCAACAGAATGCTGATCAATATGATTTACACAATAAGAAAAATGGTAAGTTAAAAAAGGATGTTATTGAGGAATTAGCGGCTGTTGCGAATTGGGAACCTACCGGAGGGGCTCCTAAGACACCTGCCAGCTCTCTTTTATCAAAAGAAAAAAAATAAAAAGATCACTAAAATTGTGCTGTTTTTTTGATAATTTTGAAGATAATCTCTTTTTCTGGGGGAGATTTTTACTTTTCTTCCCTAGATTATAAGTAATTGTTTTTCAATGAAAATAATTTTTATAGTGTTCCTCTGACGGTTCAGACGGGGAAAATAGATATTTTGGGGCAGTAAAATTTACCCTGTAGTTTTCGTAACTTACCTCTCTATTTTTGTTTGATTTTTTTGGTCATTTTTAAAATCCGTTATCAATTTAAGGAGTGCAACATGATTAAAGTTAATCTTTTTTTTACTATGCGTAAAAGTGTGAAAATTTTTCGGGGAAATGTACGGATATTTGGCAATGTGTTGCGGATGAGGTGGTACATAAATCATTTAGAATAGGCGTATTATCGTGTTGGTTAAAGTTTGAATGATCGCTGTTATTCAAATAGTCGAAGTTGAGCGTTGTTACAGCTTTTGCATTTAGGTGGATTTTTTAGCGTGTAACGAATTATCTTTTGTGCTGCAATTTCAGGGGTAGGTTTAAGGGTGGGGGTGCATAAATGAGAGAGAGATATTATCATATCAAACAGTGTTCAATTTATCGCATTGCATTTGTGTGAATATAGCTGATCAAATTTTATTTATCATGTAGAGTGGGGAAAAGTTAACAATATTAATTGAATATAAAAAAACATAAACTGTAATCTGAATTACAGTTTATGTTATTAAGTATTAAATAAGCTTACTGTTTAAACTGTATTTAAGTGAAACGTTGTTTAAACGAGCATCCACGCACTGTCTGCAAAAGCATCAAATGCTTTTTGACCCGGTGTACGATAGGGAGCCCGCTTTTTAGAAAACAACCATGAAAAATACGCAATAAGACCCCAAAGTGCTGGTGCAAGTCCCATCATAACTCCTACCTTTACAACACCTTTTTTAAAATCTTGTTCAGTGCTTTGTGTTGAAATATGATCCATAACCATATCAATAGCTTTAACAACTTTATTTTCTTTTGACACTGTAGAAGCAAAATTAGAACCTTGAGAATGACTATTCAAATAATAAGCATTAGCTTCCAAAACCTGTGAAAAGAAAAAGGCTATTGTAACAATATATAACGCGATTTTTTGAAATATTTTCATTATAATGATCCAAATTTAAAAGATTTAATCAAAAAAGTTTTTTCATTACACTCTTTAAACAAAACAAAAAAAGCACCGTGGCATCCTATGATGCATAATTTCATTATGTGTTTAATGTGCTGTTAATACAAAGTGTTCAATTGCACATTTTGTATTATACTTTTATGTAATTTCCATAGTTTATTGATTCTGTCAACTTTTCAATTTTAGTTTTTAACTTAAATTATAAGCTGTAGTTTTTTTGTTAATTTAGAAATAAGTTTAAATTATATTATTGTTTTTATTGTATCATCTGTTTTGGTAAGTCGTAAACGCAATTCTATATTATTAACGGAGATATTTTTAATATACAAAATGTTTTTTAAATAAACAAAATGTAGTTTTATTGTGGTGTAAATGACATATGTTCTGTATGAATTTTTCAAATTTCATAGTATTTTATAAAAATGCTATGGATTATTGATGCAATTTTTAATATATATTGCGGTGTGAAGTAATCGTTTTTTGTTATCTCGTAAAAACACTATTTTGTGGTATGGTGATGTAAGTTCTGTGTTTAGCGTTATCGTTATCAATCGGTTATCATATGGTAAGTAAACTAATATTATTCAGATTATATAAGCATTATTAGCTCTCTTTACAGAAATAGATGCGTTCAAAGATGAATGGAGTATTCTGTGTAGTCTTAAAGCGTTTGAATCATTAAATGCTCTTTATTTTTCTTTTCAAAAATGCTGGCTTTTTCATCCGCTTCATCCGTATTGAGGGACGTAAATAAACAAGTTGTGAGGTCGAATATCTTTTGGTAAATTGAGCGATTGAACACTTCAAGAGCGCGAAGAACAAGGGATTATTTGTTATGCCAAATTATGAAAAATTTTTTTCAATCTTGGAAAGATATTCCCATTGCGGCAAATCATATAAAGTTTAAGCAACGGCAGCACGGTTTTTTGTGCAATGAAATGATAAATATGTACAACATCTCGGTAATCTCCGTGGGAAACTTTACCAGATCAATAGTACGGATAGTGTCTTCTGCTTACCCCAAATCGCAGATATTTCAAAACAACAACGGTGGAGAATGAATGTTGGATATGTTCTAGGGAAGGTTGCAAAAAATGGCTAAAAAGTTCTCAAAAAAAATACCAAAAATGACGAAAGGAGCGGTTGCCCACTCCTTCGTTCCTATCTCCCCTTTCGGGGAAGCGGCCACCATTACTGATGCCGTATATGGTGATACATATACGCTTATTTTTTTCAAAAGTCAATAGTGTAAATGCGGTAAATGTTTGAGCATCAGAGCTACAACTTTATGAAAATCTTCGCTGGATAATCTTGGAACGGTACGTGAGCAACTTAAACGACTTACAGAAACTGTTGTGACATAATTGCAGATAATCCATGCTTTTTTATTTTCTATGGGAGATTGTATTGGATACGCAGCGGGATTATTGGGTTGTGATTTCGTTGAAAAAGGTAAAACTGTCACATTTCCATATAATTTTGCATTCTTAGAAAGCACTAAAACAGGCCGCTTTTTCCAAAATTCAGGGAGTATCGAATCATGAGGAAAATCGCACCAAAAAACTTGTCTGATGCGTGGTGCCGATTTGATTCGTGGTTTTATGTGAGGTGGTTTTTTGTAAGGAGCATTTAAATCTCTTTCTCTTATATGCTCGCGCCATGCATTATAATCATGTTCCATCATAACACATGGTTCTTCAAGTTTGGTTATATCTAAGGAAATAGGTGATAGGGTAGAAGGCGCTGTGTTCTTATCTTCAGCCATAGCAGACCATTTATATTTATCGGTCCCCTCACTTATTATTTTACGGCTTTTCTACCACGAGTTTTTATCAAAATGTTGCTCATAAGTACAGAGAGGTGAAACCATAAAATGGATATATCTGCTTATTTTTGTCTTTTGCGTACAACGCTAGAGGAGGGATGTTGGTGATAGGAGGGATATTGGTGATAGGTGGGTTGTTGGGTTGGTTTGGCGGTGGGTGGTTTTGGGTGGTGATTGGTGACTGGAGGGTTGTTGGTTTAGGGGGAAGCGATTGGAGAGAACGAGTGCACGCGGCTTCATTTCTATTTTATGGTTAGAGTTTCTTATTGCTTGAAAGGAGTCCTTTTGAGGCAACATAAAAACTGATAAGCATGTAAAATAGACTAGCAACGACATTCCAGCCGGCAAATGAAAGAAAAAGAAAGCGTGCGGATGCTTCAGAACAAGAAGGGGGATGAATGTTGTTTAATTGGTTAAGAAGCTGGTTAATGTCTGAGGTTTTTCTCACTGCGCTTAAACCACAACTGAGGGGGGCTGCCCAAAAGCCATATTCAACACCTGCATGATAAATGGCTAAAACAAGGCTTATACACATTAAGACAAAAACACACAAAAATAAAAGTTGTATCCAAGCAGACATGCGAAAAAAACATGCCCCAAAACCTGCTAAGAGCAAAAAGGGTATGGCACCATAATAGGGAAAACGCTCTATGAGACACAAATCGCAAGGAAGATACCCTCCAAAATATTCAAAACCAAGGGCAAGACCTATTGTAGCGGACAAGCAAAAAGCGAGAAAAAAAGCCCATAAACTTTGTTCTTTTCTGCTGGGTTCAAGATGAAGGTGCTTGTATAAAAGTGGGTGAGAAGACAAAACGCACGCCATTAAGTCTGTTCCTTATAAAAGCTTTTTGTTTAAAAAAGCTATGAAAATCCCATAAATTAAAACGAGACTAACACAACCAATGAGAATAATCCATTTGAAATTCTGTACTAGAAAATTCATTGCTTTTTGCCCAAAATGTTTAATCAGCCACGCGAGAAGATAAAAACGAGCGCCTCTAGAAAAAATACAAATAAGAATGAAAAGTTCAAGACGTACACTCATTACACCGGCCAAAATTGTGACAATTTTGATGGGGGGAAGATGAAAAAAACCTGATGTTATCAGTAAAATGACTAGAAATTGCAGGGTTGCACTATTTTTCAGAGATTCAAAACTTTCAACCTTACCATAAATTTCTAAAATGGGTTTGGCAAGAGTATCATAGGCAAAATGTCCGATAAACCAACCGGCAATGCCTCCTAATACAGAACAGATAGTCGCAATCAAAGCATAGCGATAAACTCGCTTTTGATGGATAAGCAGCATCGGAATATATAAAACATCTATGGGAATTGGAAAAACAGAACTTTCAATAAAGGCAATGAAACCAAGCCAGTGTGGTGCAGTACGCCGATTTGCCAAAGAAATCGTCCAAAGCTTTAATTTGTTTAATATCATGAGGCTTTCTATAAATTTAAGAGGTAAAGACTTTACAAATGAGATTGTTATAAATCCGGTAGAGAAATCCAATAAAGAAAATATTTCATAAAACAGATAAGAAAATGATATGAATTCTTAAAAAATGAGAAGTCTGCTGTTGACGAATCTGTGCTTCTTCATATAGTGCAAAGGAATAATCGACAAGTCTGTATTTTAAGTACTGTCTTTTGTAGCAATGTGCGGGTGTGGTGGAACTGGTAGACGCGCCAGACTCAAAATCTGGTTCCGAGAGGAGTGTCGGTTCGAGTCCGACCACCCGCACCATCTCATAGAGATTTTCCTTTATCCTGTTATGGCGTATCATGTTAATTTATAAAACATGTGGGATTTATAAATAGTGTTCACTGTTTTGCATGTTGAATGAAAAACCTCGAATACCATAGGATTCTTTCATTTTAAGTTTGTTTATTTTAAGTTTATTTATAGTAAATTAACCGAAATCATGTCTTTTGTACATTGCAAGCTAGATGCGCTATTGTGGAATGAAATTTTACAAAATGTGGAATGAAATTTTACAAAAAATGAATAAAAATGCCTCTTAATAAACCGTTTCAAGGGCATCATTGGGGGGTAGGAGTATATGATGGATGGTGCCAGCTTGCACTTTTATCTTGCACTTTTATGAAGTGTAAAGATGATGCTCTATAGATTTTATATTCTTGTGGGCGTTATTGCAAAATGGGCGTCAGGGTTTTGAGAGATGTTTCTTGAAAACACGCATGTGAATTACCAACCCAAGTGTCTTGGATTTGAGTGTGTTTGGGATTTGAGTGTGTTTGGGATTTGAGTGTGTTTGGGATTTGAGTGTGTTTGGTTTGGAGCGCTGTCGTATGACATGAGGGGCGTGATCCAAAAAAGTCCCGTGAGAAACACAAGCATGAGGCAATGCGTAAACTCCTTTCTTTAAAAGACAGAGCTGTAGAGGCCTAAAAGATAGTGCTTTAGAGGCTTTGAAAGTCGTAAAACCGAAGTAAAAAGAAATAGTAAGGTTGGAAATTGGTTTTTGCCTTGACAACTTCATATTCTCCCCAAATGAAGCTGTCTCCCCGTTACAGAAATTACATAAACAGAGAACCGCAATATCCTCTCTCTACTCTGGTATACAATAGCTGTAAACACTGTCATTTGAAGTGTGGTCATATAGGGTCTGTAAACTTCCTTGAAACGTTACAGTAATTTTTTTTCAGTGTGTGTTGGATATTCTTAAGAGTGTTTGTTTTACTTTAGGTTTAAGGGCATTCCATGGGGAGGCGCCAAGAGGAGCCTGCCCCAAGAGTCCCCAAGAGTTGTTGTGTTTTTACAAACGGACATGATTTTAGAAATGGGTTTTAGAATCTTGATCCTTTGAGAGTGGGGAGGCAAGTCAACATCATCCTATAAAACTGCAATTGATGCACAATATCCATAGTTCTTTTAAAGAAACATCTCTTAATAACTGCTCTCATTTATTTTACGATGGTAGCCAGTGGTATGATGGTAAAGCTTTTATATTCTAAATGTATACATGAAAGGGGGAGAGGATAGGAGCTTGCTTTAAAAGAGGGAGAGGCTTTATTGTTTTGTGACGATTTGTTTACAGTTTAGTCTTGGTTTTTAGAATCTGCGTCTTTTTAGGAGGAAAAGAGGCATAAAAAAAACCCCGTTTTAACAGGGTTTTTTAAGAGTTCAATTTTTCTACAAAACTTAGAATTTATAAGCGATACCAAAGCGAACATCATGCGTTTGAGAAGAGATTTCAAGGTTATCGTCTGCAAATTTCTTTTTCAAAAAATCTGAATAACGATATTCTGTACGCATGATGATATTATCTGTCATTGCAAGATCAAAACCACCACCAATAGTGTAACCAAACATTGTTTTTGTTTTATCTAACACATCGCCAGAAGCAAAAACTGTCGAATCTTCTTGTGATTTTGATAAAAGTGACATGATATATTGCATTTGTGTATAGGCTATACCCCCTGCAACATAAGGCATAAGACGATGGGAAGCAAAACCAATACGCGCGCGTGCAGCACCAGACCATTTTTCTTTCAATGTTACACTGCTGACAACAATGTCACCATAGTTGGGTATCGTTTCATCCTGAGCTGCAGGTTTTACGATAGGAATCCCAGCTTCTTTAAAGGCAATGTTAATAGAGTCTAATTCATCTAGAATTTTCTTTCCATTGTCTGTTTGGGTGCTTTTCCTCCCAGACCAGACTATGTCCGTATCAAAACCGAAAACAAGGTTCTCTCCCAGATCAATATTAGAACCTGCATACAAACCTGCTCTCAATCCTGATGGTTTCGGTGATAAATCTCTATCAACCCAAGCCCATTTTCCGTCCCTGGCTTCTTTTGCGTAATCTAGAGTATTTTTACTGGAAAAATATCCAATTTGTCCTCCAAAATAAAAACCAGACCAAGAAAAAGGCGCAGAAACAGTAACCGGTGTGATACGTGACGATGAATCATTTTGCAATGAAACCTTCGGTTTTGATTGCTCAAAGATTACCGTATCTGCTGCTTGCGCTGTTGAAGTGGTAATGAAAGTGAAAATAGATAGTGCGATTAAATATTTTGTTTTCATAAAAACATCCCCAATTCATTTCGGATACAAATCGTATTATATACAAATTGGTTAAAAAAATCTATAGTTAATATCATTATGAAAACTAAAATACGTATAAAATCTATAATTAACCATATTAAAGTGTTTTTAAAACTTGTTTTCGTGCTATTATTCCGCGTTTTTCTTAATTTTTCAGGGTTTGTATATATTCCTTCAGTGTTTTCTATGTTTTAGAAAAAAATATAGTATAGTAAATAAGATTTTAATTTTTTTAAAGAACCATTATTATATATATATTAAAAATACTCTTTGTTATTCAGTGTTAAATATATTGTCTATAATGATTGATATCATTGTGCTTAATATTCAATTGATCGTAAAAAATGCATATTGGCACCATCACATTCTTTGCTCGTTTCTGATATTGCGTAGCTTTGTATTGCGATAGCCTTTTGAGCACTTGAGAGGATGAGCGACTTTATTTCTTTATTTCTTTTTTTATCTATATGCCACTTTTGCTTATAACAATCCAAGCGAATAGTTTTGATTGATTGAATGGGATATGAAGAATAAGAAGGAGCAAAGTGCGAGAATCTGATGTTTCATGAGGTTTCTCATGCACCATGTAAAACGATAAATTCTTCTTTTCGTTCGCTTAAAGCCGGAACGTGGATGAGCGCCTAAAAACTGAATGTCGTTGGCAATTTTAAAGAGATTAGCGCGTGCACTCAGGTTTTTGTGGAAATGGGTGAGGGCGCCATGATAGGTAAATGCCTCAAATTTTTTGCGAACTGTCAAGGGTATCCCCGTCAGAGAGCTGATTGTTTCAGTAAAGGCCAAAACCTTTCGGTGCATTGAGTTTTTTCCAACAGCTGTTCCTCTATTGAGCACTTCTATCTTCACGCTTCATAAAGGAGACATTTCTCAATGCTCCCAAACCCATTTCATGGCGGTGGCTCGTGAATGGTATAAAGATAAAGCCATTGAGCCCCCCTTATCTTTACGCTTCATAAAGAATCAAGCCGGTACGATCATTATATTTACCAGCTCGTGGGTGTTGTGACAGCCCTCTCCACAATGTTGTGACAGTTCTTGGCACTTGAGGCGGTTCGTTAGAGGCGTTTTTAGTCATTTCTTATTTTATACAACTTCTATCCATACATTTATCCCGCTTGTGATGTGGAAGTAAGTGATTTTGATTGATTTAACATGGGACAGATTTAAAATGAGAAAATCCTACGGTATTCAGGATTCTCATTCAATATGAATGACGCGAGATTATCATTATAGATAAATACATTATCTCATTGAGACAAGAGCAGAAATATGGACCAGAGCCTAAAATGAACGCTGTGGGTAATCGTTATCGGTCATCGTCGGGGTGTAAACACCCCGATCTTTTGACAGAAAGATTTGTTTTAAGACGTTTGCATCTTTTTTTAGTGAGTTGTTTATTGGGGAGAAATCATCTTTTTGGGATCAACCAGCCGGTCATAATCAGCTCCAGAAACGCCAGCTTTTATTGCTTCTGCGCGCAAAGTTGTATCATTTTTATGCGCTGCTTTGGCAATTTCAGCAGCTTTTTCATAGCCAATTTCTGGTGCAAGAGCTGTGACTAACATGAGTGAGCGCTCCATGAGCGAGTGAATATGAATGCGATTGGCTCGTAATCCTTGAATGCAATGTTCATCAAAAGAGCGCATGCAATCACCAAGAAGGGTAATTGATTGTAAAACGTTATAGCCAATAACAGGTTTATAAACGTTGAGTTCAAAATGTCCTTGGCTTGCGGCAAAGGTTACGCTGGTGTGATTGCCAAAAACTTGGCATGCGACCATGGTTAAGGCTTCACATTGCGTGGGATTAACTTTGCCTGGCATGATGGAAGATCCGGGTTCATTTTCGGGAAGACTGAGTTCCCCTAAACCTGAACGTGGTCCTGAGCCCAAAAATCGAATGTCATTAGCAATTTTAAACAGATCAGCAGCAAGAGCATTCAAGCTCCCATGGAAATGCGCAAGGGCTCCATGATGGGCGAGTGCTTCAAATTTATTGCTGGCAGTTTGAAACGTTATTCCTGTGAAAGCGCTCACTGTTTGCGCAAAAGCAATGTCAAAACCTTTTGGCGCATTTAGTCCTGTGCCAACAGCCGTGCCACCTTGAGCAAGCATGTGGACATCGGTTAGAGCATTTTCAATGCGCTGAAGATTGGCTTCTAATGCGGCACGATAGCCTGAAAATTCTTGTCCTAAGGTTAAAGGCGTTGCATCTTGGGTATGGGTGCGGCCGATTTTAATGATGTCTGCAAATTCTTGCTCTTTTTGTTTTAGTGTAGCAATAAGAGCTTCAAGGATTGGCAGTAAGTGTTGGCGTGTTTGCAACGTGGTGGCAATGTGAAGCGCTGTGGGAAAGGAATCGTTCGATGATTGACTCATATTGACATGGTCATTGGGATGAACTGGTTTTTTGCTTCCAAGTTTTCCTCCCAAAATCTTACTGGCACGATTAGCAATGACTTCATTGACATTCATATTGCTTTGTGTACCAGAACCTGTTTGCCAGACGGAGAGTGGGAAATGCGTATCAAAATCGCCGGCAAGCACTTCATCGGCGGCGGCAATAATTGCTTTTCCAATATTTGCTGGTAGTTTTCCTTTGTCCATATTTACAACAGCTGCAGCTTTTTTGATAAGGACTAAGGCATAGATGATGGCAAGAGGCTGCTTTTCACTGCCAATATTAAAATTATGCAGTGAACGTTCAGTTTGTGCTCCCCAATAACGATCTTGACGTACCGAAATCGTTCCAAAGCTATCCGTTTCCTGACGTGTTTCAACCATGATAAGATCCTTTTTTGTTCACGGGTTCTTAAAAAAGCTAAATAACGCGAAAGTGCAATGAGAGGCAAGACTTTGAAGCTTCATTTAGAGAAATTATTTTATGGCTATTCTTGACATTAAGAGATGCAGATTTTATATCTAACTTATACTAGCACTCTCAAGCTATGAGTGCTAGCAAGAACTTTTAAGATTAATGCAATTATGTTCAGTTTTAAGGATTTAAAACATGGCTAATATACAATTCCGCCCACTTCACGACCGTGTCGTTGTCCGTCGGGTTGAATCTGAAAATAAAACGGCTGGTGGGATTATCATCCCTGATACAGCAAAAGAAAAACCTCAAGAAGGCGAAGTGATTGCTGTTGGCAATGGCGCTCTCGATGATAACGGAAAGCGTGTGCCTTTAGAAGTCAAAACAGGAGACCGTATCCTCTTTGGAAAATGGTCTGGAACTGAAGTCAAGATTAATGGGGAAGACCTCCTCATCATGAAAGAATCTGACATTATGGGAATTATGGGCTAATTGAAGCGCTTAACTTTTCATTGTGTACTATTTTGAGAAAACTCCAAGGAGAAATTAAATGGCTGCTAAAGAAGTCAAATTTGGCCGTGAAGCGCGTGAGCGTTTGTTGCGCGGTGTCGACATCCTTGCTAATGCTGTTAAGGTGACACTCGGCCCTAAAGGTCGTAATGTGGTGATTGATAAATCATTCGGTGCGCCTCGCATCACAAAAGATGGTGTATCCGTTGCAAAGGAAATTGAACTTGAAGATAAGTTCGAAAATATGGGTGCACAAATGTTGCGCGAAGTTGCTTCTAAAACCAATGATATCGCTGGTGATGGAACAACAACAGCAACTGTTTTAGGACAAGCTATTGTGCAAGAAGGCGTTAAAGCTGTTGCTGCTGGCATGAACCCAATGGATCTTAAACGCGGGATTGATGCTGCTGTGGATGAAGTGGTGGCAAACCTCTTCAAAAAAGCAAAAAAAATCCAAACTTCAGCAGAAATTGCACAAGTAGGAACTATTTCTGCTAATGGTGCTGCTGAAATCGGTAAAATGATCGCTGATGCTATGGAAAAAGTGGGCAATGAAGGCGTCATTACCGTAGAAGAAGCTAAAACTGCTGAAACGGAATTAGAAGTCGTTGAAGGAATGCAATTTGACCGTGGGTATCTTTCCCCTTATTTTGTCACAAATGCTGAGAAAATGGTCGCTGATCTTGATGATCCTTACATTCTCATTCACGAAAAGAAATTGTCTAATTTGCAATCTCTTCTTCCAGTGCTTGAAGCTGTTGTGCAATCTGGAAAACCACTTCTCATTATCGCTGAAGATGTGGAAGGTGAAGCTTTGGCAACGCTCGTGGTTAACAAGTTGCGTGGTGGTTTGAAAATTGCTGCTGTAAAAGCACCTGGATTTGGTGATCGCCGTAAAGCCATGTTAGAGGATATCGCAATCTTGACATCCGGACAGGTTATTTCTGAAGATGTGGGCATTAAACTTGAAAATGTCACTTTGGATATGCTTGGACGTGCAAAGAAAGTGAATATTTCTAAAGAAAACACCACCATTATTGATGGTGCTGGACAAAAGTCTGAAATTACTGCTCGCGTCAATCAAATCAAGGCTCAGATCGAAGAAACAACTTCTGACTATGACCGTGAGAAATTGCAAGAAAGACTTGCTAAACTCGCTGGTGGTGTTGCTGTTATCCGCGTGGGTGGTGCAACAGAAGTTGAAGTGAAAGAAAAGAAAGACCGTGTTGATGATGCTTTGAATGCAACACGTGCTGCTGTTGAAGAAGGTATTGTTGCTGGTGGTGGTACCGCATTGTTGCGTGCAGCAAATGCGTTGACCGTTAAAGGAAGCAATCCTGACCAAGAAGCAGGTATTCATATCGTTCGTCGTGCTCTTCAAGCGCCAGCACGTCAAATCGCAACCAATGCCGGTGAAGAAGCCGCTATTATTGTGGGCAAAGTGCTGGAAAATAATGCTGACACTTATGGTTACAATACTGCCACGGGTGAATTTGGTGATTTGATTGCTTTGGGAATTGTTGATCCAGTGAAAGTTGTGCGTTCTGCTCTCCAGAATGCGGCTTCAATTGCTAGCCTTCTGATTACAACAGAAGCAATGGTTGCTGAAGTTCCAAAGAAAGATACACCAATGCCTCCAATGCCTGGTGGCGGAATGGGTGGAATGGGCGGAATGGATTTCTAAGCTCTTATTCCATAGAAGTAATAAAGAAACGGGCTTTCTGTGCCCGTTTTTTTTAATGCTTTTTCACGTTTTGCAACCGGTGAATTTGGTGATTTGATTACTTTCAAGAATTGTTGATCCAGTGAAAGTTTTTGCGTTCTGCTCTCCAGAATGCGGCTTCAATTGCTAGCCTTCTGATTACAACAGAAGCAATGGTTGCTGAAGTTCCAAAGAAAGATACACTAATGCCTCCAATGTTTAGGTGGCGGAATGGGTGGAATGGGCGGAATGGATTTCTAAGCTCTTATTCCTTAGAAGTAATAAAGAAACGGGCTTTCTGTGCCCGTTTTTTTTAAATGCTTTTTCGCTTTTCGTACAGTTCTTCCTTTTATGATAGTGATCTTATAGCATTTTGTTATTTTTCATTGGTTGATGTATCGCCATTGTGAATAGATCTCTCTCTTTATTCATGACTTTTTCTCTTGTATTTATGAGATGTTTTTATTGTGCGGGGATCGTGGTTTTCTTTGAAAATATTTTATTGATAAAAATACAACTTTTTGATTTATAGTCATTTCTTTCTTGTACAGTTCTATTTTTTCATTTTAAGTTTATGTATGCACCATTAAAAAATCTTGTGTTTGTACTTTCGTGTTTGCGCTTTAGAAGGGCAAATAGTTTTTATGAACCAACGCAAGAGTTCGTGCTCATTGAAAGTTGAAGAGAGAAAGTTGGACAGAGCATGTTGGGTCTTGTTTGTTTTTTTATGAATAAGATGCTGGTGTTTAAGATTTTGTATGAAAACAAAATTTAAGGTTTGCTCTGTTAAAGGGCTTTTGTATACTGGGACAAGCATATCTCTGTTTGGTTAATCTCTGCAATAGAAAGACAGCCTCATTGAGGAAGAATGTAAAGGCATATAATCACTCTTCTTGTCATCATCTTTTTGCTTTACGACTTTTAAAGGTATTTATAGTAATATCTTATTAAATAATGAAGATGATGCCTCAAACTTTTGTTGCTTGCGTATCTTTTTTTGTGAAATCCCTCACGGAAAGCAGAAAAGCCGCAAATATATTTGTCTCCAAATATACATTTTTTCATATTGACGTGTTTTTTAAGAGACATCTCGCTCGTCACACCGATTTCGCAATGGACTCGTGAATGGCATAAGGGCAAAGTTCTCATGAAGTGCATAAAACTATAGGGCACGATCATCTTTACGCTTAATAAAAGAATACGCGAACGTTATCATACATGTTTTCAGCTCTCAATGTTATGACAAGCCGTTAGTTCGTGAGACGGTGAGGCATGCCTTGCTTGTATAGTTTTGACCCATACACTGTAATGTGCAAGCGACATGGTTTGGATTGTTTCAAAAGAAACAGGTTTGGAAATGAGAGAATCCCACGATATACAGGGTTTTAATTCAAGTTGAAGAGTGCTTAATGATAGTTATAAATCAATGTGATGTGGTTTTACGGTTTTCAAGAGCATTGCATTCTTGCAAATAACGATAATCATGTGTTGCTTCACATTTTTTAATGGGTTTTAATGGAGCAACGCTTTTATTTATAATAATAATTCATTGTTTTGTATGTTGAATAAGAGATTTTTATTGCGGTGGATTTTTTCATTTCAATTCTCTCTTATGTTGAAACAATCTCAATCATTTTCTTATACCTCACAAGTGGAGGGAGCTAGGGTAAAATACTTAAAGAAAATAAAAATGCCTCTCATGAATATTCTCAAATAGTCAGTTTTTTATAAACAGAGTTTTTATAAATATTGGGGATTGGTAATGCGTAGGGTGGTGTCTGATTGCTCTTTTTTTAAGTGTAAAGAAAGGGGATTTTAGGCAAGTTAATGCTTTTTGCGTTGTTTACTTATGCAATTATTAAAAAAATATCTCTAAATATTTTTAAATTTTTTCGCGATGGTATCTTCCCGATGGGATTTGTGAAGAGTATACAATATTTTTGAGGATCAATAGGTTATTAAAAAAATGTGCGTTGGTATGATCATTTTCTTATGTTAGCAAAGTTGTTGACTTACGCGTTTGTTAAAAATCTCTCTTCATGCCCCTAAATTCATTTCATGAAAGCGTTGGTGAAGAGTGTGTAAAAATTTTCTATGAGACGTGAAAAATCATCAATAAAATCTCCGTGTTTTCAAAAAATAACGAATGGCTTTTTATATTTTTAAAAAAAGATTTAACACGTCTCATGTTTTTTATTTATTTTAGAGCTGAATATTCGATTTTTGTGTAAAAATATTTGCCAATGCATCCACGATACGTGAAAAATCAAGCGCTAATAAGAAAATGATGAATATAATCCACTTCGTATAGCGTGACATTATTTTTACACTTTTATAAGTCGTGATGATTTCTTGTAGGATTTCTTTTTCCTGTTCTGTCAGCTCTGTTTGTTTTTCTGTTTTTTTTCTAGCCATGTTTCCACCCACACAAGCCTTCCCCTTGTTTGTTATGCTTTAAAATATCTCTTGCGAGATTTGAGCTGATGATATTGAGATCTTTTTTGTCTAAATAAATGGGCATCCAACCAACGCAAGAAAAAGGTTCATTTATTGTTTTTATCGCGCAACCAGTGAGTAAGAGCAGCGCGTACATCAGGATCACTTTTTTGATTAATTTCATTTTCCACCTCTAGCCGTGTTGTTGATGACTTTAGTGTTTTTTCTATTTGCTTTTGTTGTTCAATCTTTTTTCCAAGAGTGAAAACTTTTGCTAAAGCGATAAAAAAAGCGGTCAGAGCCGCTCCTGTTATCATCAGATTTTTTTTCATCCCCCACATTATAAGCGCTGCTCCCGAAACCGTTTTGCCACAAAGAAGATGCCAGCACAGGCGGCTAAAACCATAATGGTTGCCAATGCCCATTGGATGGGACCATTGCCTGCCAATAAGCCTCCAAGTCCAGAAAAAGAACCAATAATCGGTGTAAGCGCTTCTGCTTTGAAAAATCCCATTGGTGCTTGCGTTTCTACGGTTTGGTAGTTAGGAGAAACATAAGCACCTTTTGCCCATAGTCCTGCTTCGGCTGCACGACGGTGCACTAAACCGTGAAGACGTTTTCCTCCTGCTTTGGTCCACTTTTGTAATTCAGCAGGGACGGCTTCATATTCGCCGTTATTGAGTTTTTTGAGCAGGGTCGAATTACAAAAAGCCGAAGCTCCTATATTATAGCAAAACGATACGAGCGCGGCGAATTGTTCATCCGTTAAGGAAACCGTCACATTTGTTTCAACAGTATTTTCAAATTGTCTTAAATCTTGAGAAAGAACTTCTTCTGCTTGTTTTTCAGTAATGATCATGCCCTTGTGAACGAACGGTTTTCCAGCAGCGCTGGTATGTCCATAGCCAATTGTCCATACCCCGATGGCATCTTTATAGGCGTTCAAACGCAATCCTTCCCATTGTTTAATGAGTGCAAGCCCTGCTGATGATATTTTTCTCATTTGCTTCTCCATAAAATAAAGCCTCACGTTAACGTGAGGCTGGTCGACATATTAAAAATGAAATTTTTCACTCTTCAAAAACAGAAGAGACGTTAAACTTCAATAAAATCAAAAGGTTAGTTGTAGCATCTTAAGGGATGGGATAATAGTTGGCCAAGTGGGATAATGGTTTGGCTGGTGTTTTCCGTTGAGAGATGTTGTTGGTTTTGAGACTTGGTGCTGGTTTGTTGATAAGGTCTTATTGGTGCCGGTTTTGTTGGTGCTGGTGAGGTTGGCGATTGTGTTGATGTACGCAATGGCATTACGGCGGCATTACGGTTGTGTTAGCGGTGGCATGAGAGGTGTGGTTGGAGGGGGTGCACAATGATTTGTGTTAGCATTGGTGTTGGTGATTGCGGTTGTTTTGGCAGGGGTTGTGAGGGGGAGAGATGGGGAGAGCGGATGGTGTTGATTGTGAGGGATAAGAGAGCGGCTGTTTGCGGTTGTTTTGGCAAGTGGTACTGATGTGGAGGCGCTTGAGATAAAAGCGGACACTCTTAGAAAAAAGCTACAGGAGGAGGTGGGTGCTTTTATTTAACATCTAAAACCATAAAATATTCTATGCATTCAGCCTTCTGTCTATTCAAATATGGAGAAGAGCTTTGGACTTTTGATAAAATTTTAAAATCGACTGATTTTGATAGAACAGTCCTGTTTTGCCTTTTGTCTTTAAGAGGTCACGTTGCTTGTTGTTTGCATCTTTACCTGCTTACAAAGGGACAAGAAGATTTGCTAACAGCAATTTGCACCTCACCGTCAAGCAGCAGAGCCTCGTTCTTTATGGGTATGGAAAAAACCTCAATTACATCATCAAAGATTTGTATTCAGTGAGCCTTTTTTGGTGGGAGGAAACGGAAACAGTTTTTCCTTCTGTTGTTCTTAAGTTTTTTTCAAATCTCTCTCTCAGAGTTTCACCTTTTTTGTTTACTGTTTCATGTTCAGCATCCGGATTGGTTTTTAAATATTGTTCTAGACGTTTTCTTCCTTGCGCATGTTTGTATAAACTGATGGGAAGATAGGAATCTAACTTTTCAGCAGATAAAGATGAATTGGGTTCACATAATACACCCTTAACATTATCTTTGTGCAATCTTGCTAATTTATCAGATTCAAGATGAAGCTTTTTGGCGAGGCTTAAGCTGAACATCCCACATTCAGAAGAGCTTCGCTGAATATCCATTTCTGCCGTGGTAAAAGAATAAGGAGGCAGTTGAAGACATTGAAGGGTTTGATTTATTTTTATCCCTAGTTTGCAAGCAGTGATATTCTGAAATGTTGTAGGTTCAAGCATAATCAAAGAGATTTTGTCATCAACTTTTTGATAATCAAGGACTGCAAAGTGGATTTTGCTTCCCGAATTTACTATAAATCGAGCAGATTTTGCGTCGCTCTCAACCACTTCCTTTAGTGCGTGCGAAAACTCTTCTGCTGTAAGAGCCAATTTGAGATTCATTTCTGGATATTTGCTGTTTGCTTTTTCTACGAGAGCCGGCATCAATCTAATATCTATATTTTCATAGTAAGAGTTAATCCAACGGCCGGTGACGAGATCATCCTCTAAGTCTGTAATAATAGCTTTCAACTTTTCCTGACTCAAGGTGCTCTCTTCTTTTTGAGGAGCGTTGAGTTGTTCTAAACGGGCAATAAGGCTTTCTAAGGATTCATTTTCGATGTTACTTTCTGCTATTTGTGAGGCATGAGCGGCAGTATCTTTTGAATCTTGTGGCTTCATAATATGAACCTCCGTGGTTATAATTGGGAGGCAATATTATTTTCTTATATTTTGACCAAATAATGTTTTGAAAAAGAACCTTTATCTCTTGAAGATTAAGGAAAAAATCATTTTTCGGCTGCTTTATAAGAAAGTGCGGGCAGGTCTTTTCAAAACTTGCGTGTTTTATGTTTGTTCAAAGTCTTAAAATACGGGCTTTAAAATGGGCTGCTTTTAATAGAATACTATTGTTTTGCTTTTTGTTTGAAGAGGTAATTGCTCACTTTTTGCATTGTTACTTCTTTCAAAGGGAAAAGAAGATTGGCTGACAGCAAGCTATACCTCACTGTCAAGCAACAGAGCTTTACTCTTTATGGATATGAAAAAAGTCGCAATTACATCATCAGAGATTTGTATTCCGTCGCTCTTTTTCTATGTTGTGAAACAGAAACAGTTTTTCCTTCTGCTGAACTTAAGCTTCTTTCAAATCTCTCGGTTAGAGTTTCGCCTTTTTTGTTTACTTCTTCATGTGCTGCTTGTGGATTGGCTTTTAGATATTCCCCAAGACGTCTTCTCCCTTGTGTGTGTTTATAAAAAGTGGTTGGAAGATATGTATCTAACTTTTCAGCAGATAAAGGCGTATCTGGTTCACATAACACACCCTTAATATTATCTTTGTGCAGTCGTTCTAATTTTTGAGCTTCGGAATAAAGCTTTTTGGCGAGGCTTAAGCTGAACATTCCACATTCAGAGGAACTACGTTGAATGTCCATTTCTGCCATGGCAAAAGAACAATTAGACAATTCATGCGCTTTAATGGCCAGTTGTGTCCTTAATGCTAGCACCGCTGATCTCATATTGTTAAGTGTTGTAGGTTCAAAAAATATCACGGACGTTTTGTCATCGATGGTTTGATGATCAATCACTGAAAAATGAATTCCTCTATCCTTTGTGTGAATGATAAATCTAGAAGATTGAATGCCGTTTTCGATGGCTTCTTTTAGTGCAAGGGCAAAGTCGTGAGATGATGCTACCAATTGAAGACGCATTTCAGGATATTTACGATTTGCTTGTTCTACCAAGGCTGGCATCAGTGTAAGATCTATGCTTGCATAATCAGCTGTGAACCAACGGCCAGTTGAGATGTCATCTTCTAAACGGGCAATGATATTTTTTAATTCCTCATGACTGAATGGGATATTTCTTTCTTTTTCGCTGCTGGGTTGTTCTGAATGTGCAGCAAGATTGTCTAATGATGCATTTGCCATTCCTAGTGTTTGTGAGGAATGAGGGAGAGAAGAATCTTGTGGCTTCATGATATTAGCCTCCATATTAATAATCAATGGACGGCATTATTTTCTTCAATTTTGGCTAAACAATGTTTTGAAAGAGAGCCTTTGCATTTTGAAAGATGAGGCGATGAGAGCATATTGTTGCCGTTTTCATATTATTATTCGTATATTGCTCATCATTTCTGAGATGTATTGCATCGATATTTTTATTGGGGTATTTTGTTAGAGCGTTTTATTGGGAGCCCTTATTGGATACTGCTTGTTTTGAAAATCTCAAAATTATAGGGCTGTTGGTGATGCAAATTGGATGATGCAGAAGAAAAACAGTCAGAGAAAGACGAAAGATACCTTCAAACAGGAGACTTCTGAAGATTGTCGCGAAACACACTGTTTGATAACAGTCTATAATAACTCAAACATCTGATGATGAAATCTGGGCACAAAAAACCCGTTACCGCACCTGTCATTAAATACGATTTTTCATATTCTGTCAACAGCAAAACGATTATTTTTTCCTTTTTTATTGTGGCAAAAAATCTACAGAAAAAAGCTCATTCATTAGCTATGCAGCAAAATATGTTGTTTTAATGGGAAAGTTTTTGATGCGGCAAAAAACATTTTCTCCTTTGAGAAAGGAGGGGGCAAGATGAAGGGAGAGGAGAGAATTGTGGTTTTGAAATCCGTGGTATTTTATTAATGGAATTAGGAAGGCGGTGGTTGGCAGGTGTTGCGGGGGTAAAGCGGTAGGTGTTGGCGATTGGGGCTGTGCTGTCTGTCATATTAGCGGTGGCGTGATGAGTGGATGGTTACCGGTACAGTTGTTGATGAGGGAGGAGATTGTTGGTGGGGGCTTTTTCTTTCGTTTAAGGGATGATGCTTTTAATTTTGTAAAAAAATCAATGGGGTGTCTTAATGATGAGCTATTGATTTATAATGATGTTTTAGTCGTTATTGATCTTGAATGAGAAATCCAGATTATGCTGCAGTCAAAGCCATGTCTCTTGTTCGTCATAAGATCAGGAAAGCCGTATAGAATTGTACAAGAAAAGACGCACAATGACTATAATGAATTGTCTCAAGAGCTAAGGGGATGTCGCGATATTGGGGGAAAAGTGGATGATGAGGGCGGTTTGTTACAATGGGAGGTGATGGGGAGGGGGGGATGGGGAGAGTGTTGCTGTTTGGAGAGGGGACAATATTTATCTTGCCTATGTCGTGAAATATGCTGTGAATTATTGTCCTTTGAGGCATGGGTAGATATATAGTTGAGGTATGGTGATAAGTCTCTTTGACAGGTTGAAGCGTTTTTTAAAGGGCGTGGTGGATATTTTAAAGCTTGTTTGTTGCGTGCTTTAAGCTCGTCAATCCCATGAATTTCTATGAAAGGCAAGTCCAGTGGATTTCAAGTGTAATTTGCCAAGAAGGATTGTCTCTTTACAACGGAGCTGGTTACAAAGAGGCATGTTACAAAGGGGGTTTTGGAATCTTTATCCTGTGAGGGAGAGGAAACGATGGGTGTTTTTAGCCAATGCTCTTTTTGCTAGAATAGTCAAGATGTTTATAAAGGGCATCAAGAATAATACGCAACGAACCAACAAGAGTAGGCAGCGGTTGATCTTCTATAACAAGATATTGTAATGCTGCATGAAAGTTGTGTTGACGATGCAAATATTGTGCTTCTTTAATCGCTTCTTGCATATCTTCATAGTGTTTCGTCGCTCTTTGAACCCATTGCTTTTTTGTTGTCTCATCTGATGCGCTGTGCGTAAAACCATCGTAATAGCCATTTGGTAAGCCTTTTGCACATAAATAGTCGTTTCTGATTTGCAAGTATCGTTGCGCCGTATCATATTGCTCTTTACTGATGCCTGATGAATCCCCTTTATAGCCAAGCAAACAAAGACGCCCAATATAGGTCCCGACAAGCGGATTTTTCGCTTCTTCAAGGCTTAACCCAAAGTGTTTTGCACGCATTTCAATCGCAGATTGAAGCGCAGATTCGCTGGGGCTTTGGGCACGTGAAATACGGCCATTGGGCTCTCTGAGTTTGTCTGTTATTCTCGGTCTACCGCGTTTTTTACGTATTTTCATGAACTTAACCATTTAAATGAAAAATAAACTGTCTGTTGATGGGGGACAGTGATGTAAAAAGCACTTTGAGCAAATACTGGGGGGGGGAGCAAATACTGGGTGGGCAAATACTGGGGGAATATGAGCTGTTGCAGATCAAAGGAGAAACGGATACTAAAGGCGTCTTTCAGCACAAAGAACAGCAACGGGGTGGGGCGAAAAAATCATCTTTAAGGTGTTTCTTGCCATTTTTATCTTACCCCTATCAGTCTTATTTCTCGCCCCTATCATGCTTATTTTTTCATGGATAGTGGCTTATTTGCTTTCTAAAGATTTCTCAACTGCTCTGGAACAGTTGAAAAGAAACTTTTGTCACATGTGAATAAAAAAACAAGAATGATGTTTTATGGGTATGGCGTCGTCTTTCTAATAGGAAGTCTTTTCTAATAGGATTATTGCCTTCTTTCTCATGAGCGCTTTGTGGAAACTTTTCAGTTTCACCTTTGAAAAGTCATTGTTTTTATTATTCGTGGATTTTTATCATGCGTTGAGCTTTGTTTTTGGGAGGCATATTGGGTTTTCTTATTGGGCGCTGTACCAAGATGTCTGATGTAGATTAAGCTGTGAAACATATCTTTATCCTTTATAGAGGATTTTATCTTTTTTTTGAGCGGCACAGAGCTTAAAAAAACAAACTTTTCAATGTCCTTATAATAGCATAAGATCCTTATCTTTTCAAGTAAAATATGGTTCATCAGTTCAAAATAACAAAATAAACTGTGGAGGGTCAAGCAATTTAGAGTTATCGTTTATGGAGGATATTTTTTGTTTTTGTTGTTTTAATGGATTTCATCATAAAAAAGGGAGGTGGTCACTTAAAATGATTAAATGACGGGATGCAATATTCAAAGAAGCTTTATAAGCGGCAGGTAACTTGATAAAAGAGGCGTTTATTAAGAGATGCTTTTATAAAGGTGGGGGCTATGAGGTGTAAGACATTTCTTTTTTAATTTTAAAATAGGGACTTTTTTAATCAAAAAAATTTAAAATGAGAATTGAAAAATTTCAAAGCTGCTGTAGGCGCATTTTAGATAATCGGTTGTTTGGTTTGGTCTGTGGGGCGTGCTTATTGCTTCACGCTTTTGTTTATCGCGTTCTTGTTTATCATATTCTGGGGGCACATCTCTTACGTCATACACAATGCCTCAAACGGAATATACTTATTGCGGCATATTCACGCGCTTGTTTTTAAGAGACATCTCTTACATGTGCTCGAGCCCATTTCACGACGGTGGCTTAAGAAGGGTATCATGGTAAAGCTTTCATGATAATATAACTTTATTGAATATCATCATTTTTAGGCTTCATAAAAGCGTAAGCTGGTATCATCGCATACTTTGCCAATCCCAATATGTATTTACAAGCTCTTGGCATTTGAGACGGTTTATAAGAGGCATTTTCATTGTACAATTTCACTCCGTATGGCTCCTCCACTTTTTACGTACAAGCAAATAATTTTGATTGATTCAACAGGGGACAGATTTGAAATGAGAGAATCTTACAGCATTTGGGATGTGTTGATTATCAAGATACAAAGCGCTTGTGAAAATGTTTTTTATCTTGTTATGCCATAAAATACTGTCATTTGAGGAGGGGATGGGAAGGCTTATGAGGCATTACAACATTTGACGCATTAAGTGTTAAAAATTAGGTGCCAATGTTAAGGAAGGACTTTTGTTAAGGAAGGAAGTTGTCCGTAGAGCGCTTTATGCAAGTGGAGCCCATAAAGTGCTCAGCAGGTAGAGTGCACTTAAGAGCAATGGGATTGTTTACAAACTGAGGTGGGTTTTAAAATCTTTATTCTTTGAGGCGAGCAAGGAATATCATCATCCTTTGTTTCATATATACTCGGCTTCATTTAAGCGGTGAAAACACTGTCGTTTATGGTGGGTATGTCAGTTTTCCACATGGGATGTTTTTTAGATTAAATATTTGTTGGATTTTTGTAAAACGGTGTCTTTTAGGGGTATGTGATCGATAAAGGGAGGAAAAGGGGAATTTTGGCTTGTAAGCGCGTCATGTATAAGCGCGTATAGGGACTAAGTGAATAAAATATTTAGAGGGTATTATAGTGCTTGCTTTACTCTGAGAAGAGTGCTAAGCGAATTCACCGCCTTGGTGGCGTGCTATCAAATATTGAAGAGTGGGAATTTTAGAAGTGGGGGGAGTATCCGTATGATCGAAGATAATTCACAACACCAATCTGCCCATAAGGGAAATAAGGCTTTTGTATCGAAGCCAGTGTTGGATCAGTGTGCGGTTTTCAAAAAATGGATGGCTCTCTCAACAGGCGATTATATCATCATTTGTTGTTTGGCTATCCTCTTGTTGGTGCTTTTTTCCGCGACTGTCTATATGAGCCCTTTGGAATTTTTTCACGTTATATCCAAGGAACAGCTCCAAGCACTGGGAAAAATGAAACAAGAAAGTTTTCAGGAAAGTCTTAAACACCCATTCCAAAATCCTATAATTCAGCATGTTCTTGATGCGGGGTGGAATAGTGTTTGGGCTTTTTTATGTCTCTTACCGCAAATGATTTTTGCCGTTCTTTTTGGGTTGTTTCCGCTCTTTTTTGTCTTTAACGCCGTATTTAAACGGGATGTGAAGGAAATGATGCTACAATGGGAAACATTGCCAGAGCAGCAACAGCTAAACAACCAATCTCTTAACAGAAGACAATAGGGGGAAAAGTGACCGCTTCTTTAATCATTGGAATGTTGATTGCCGTAGGGACGGCAATTTTTATTTGTTCTGCAATTTTTATGGTATTCCTTTCTACCGTGGTGACAATCGTTGCACTTTATTATTCGTTGATAAAACGGACAATCTTGTTATTGGTGATGCAGCGAAAATTAAAAAAGGGTGCAGCGCAGAATTTGAGGCATTATCAGGCAGAGGGTAGGGGACAGAATACAGTTCTTGCAACAAAGTTCAGTGCCTTTTCTTTTCAAGAATCTTTGCTTCTCTCAAAAAAAGATTATTTTATGATCTTTTCTATCGCCTTCGTTATGGTTGCACTTTGCACAGGTGTTGTCGTTTTTTCAGCTTTTCTTCCAAAATCTGCGGTTTTTTTGCACAATTACGTGCCTATGATAGTGCTTCACATTATTGATTTTGTCATGCGACTGCTGTTTTGGGTCTGGACATGTATTGTTGTTTCTTTACCTGTCATTTTAATTCTCCATAGTTTCCTTCATTATGGCGTGAAAAAAACAGTAAAGAGATTAGAAACATTTGTTTGAGCAGAGAATAAAAATGATGATTTCACATCAATGCGATAGGGGAAAAAAGTGAGCATTATAATACTACAACATTTGGCTTTTTTAGGGTTCATTATCATTGCCATTTTAATGGTTATGGTTATGGTCAGGCTTCCTTACCTGTTGATCAAATATATCAGGTTATCTTTTAAACTCGCTCAAGACTTGAAAAAGAGTACGACGCAACAAAAACAAGCCATACAACAATTGCGCAATGATTGGGGAGAAATGAAAAGACACAATCTCGCGCTTGAGACACTTGATGCGAAAATGCGCTTTCTTAACTTCAAAGAATCTCTGCCCTTTTCTTCAAAAGAATGTAAAATAATCTTTTTTATCCTTATTCTCTTTTCTGTTTTGCAATCTTCTTTCTCTATCGCAAATTTTGTATGGTGGAAAAATGATAGTGTTGCCTTTATCATGCAGCTGTTGAGCCTTATATGGTTAGGGATTCTTCTCTTTTCTCCGATCATTGGGATGATGTGCATAAAATTAACGAGAAAATTGAACAAAACGCTTCAGCAATTGGAAGAAGCGATAAAACAACGCGATCAGGCAATCCGTATGCAGAATGTGGTAGGGGGACAAAATGACGAGTAGTCTTATAACATTAATAGCCATTTCTTTCCTGTGTTTTACGCTTTTAAATGTTTTAATATGGGTGCCGATTTTTATCATTTATTACCTGTTTATCAAGCGTGCGCGGTTGTATTGCCGCGTGAAAAAGGAACTGAAACGCGTGCTGAATGAACGCGATATTGCCTTAAAACAGATCTCCCAAAAATAAAAAACAGCAGAATGTTTGATAAAAAACAGCTTTCTCTTGTTTGGCAAGACTATAAAAAAATATTCTATATTTCTACGATCATAGTGATAGCTCCAATAGTTATAACTGCTATCGTTAAGCTATGGAGGGGAAAGGGCTTTATTTCTTTTGTCGTATTCAAGCCACTGGTATGGATGCTTGCCTGCGCTTTTTTATTCTTACCGATTGTTTTTATTATGCTTTTTATTGTAACCCGTCAGTTGAAGAAAATGGTGCGGCAATTGGAAGAAGAGGTTGAGCAGAAAAAAGTTCCAGTCATCCTATACGATGTGAATGAGGGAAAAGTGAACGAGGGAAAAAGTGAAGAGAGGCTTTTGTTGCCATAAGCCTTGCTTTTGATTTGTTCATTAAGGTGCATGGGGGACACTTCTCGTTTTATGCTTTTTTATATTTGTGTCGTGTTTTTGAGAAAAATTGAGGCTCTTGCTTGAGTTGGTGCTTTTGCTTGAGTGCTGAGGGGGAAGTGAAGAGGGGCTGCTCTTGGGTTTCACTTGCTGTTTCTGTTCTCTTAAAGAGAGAAAATCTTGTAACTTATTTTCTTTTTTATCAAGCATAAAAATGTGTTTTACCAAGCGATATTGAGAGCGAAAAATCTATACTTAAAGCAAAAGATATTCTGGTATTTGGGGCAGAAAAATCCATTTTCGAGAAACTGAAGAGGCAAGGCGCATAAAGAAGGCGCGCCAAAAGCTCAAGTTTTTAATTAAGACGTTTTCCCCATGGAAAGTGCAACAGTGCTTTTAAAGAGCTTGGGTTGGAGGAGAGAAATTGAAAGAAAAGGGGGACACTTATTTATTTACGAGACTGCGAGGGGCAGTTTCTCTTTCTGGATGAAAAAGGTTTTGTGCAATTTGATTATGGAATTGTGGGAGGTGCTGGTATACATGCTGCAGCTTGCCAAATAATTAATCCTTATTATTTTGGGGCTTTGCCAGATTTATAACTGGACTTTGAAGCAAAGGGGTGGATTTTAAGGCAAAGGGATTGAAAATTTTTGAGGAAAAGGTAAGCGCCCAGTGATTACACCGTGTGCTTGAGGAAGCTTTAGATAAGGGCGATGAATGAGGTTGATCTGGGAACGAGGTTGATTTTGGCAGTGTGCTTGGCTTTCAAAATGGGGGCATCGCCTTGGAAAAAGGAAATAATGATATCTCTCAAGGGACTTCTTCTTTGCTGTGCACCCTTGGGGCTTTGGTATTGAGGGCTGATGTTAACATTTGGCAGCTTTCTCATAAAAGCTTTATGGAAGATGAAAGTTTGGGCTTTGAAAAAAATATCAAAAAAGTCCATTTGGGCGGCTTTTTTGGTGGTTCAAATCGTCATAAAGACAAAGCAATTTCGTTACGATTTTCTTGCACTAGTTTGCTTCTTTTTTGGAAAGCAGCTTATCTTCCTGAAAATAAAAAGAGCACTTAGAATTTTAGAGCCATAGACCTAAATTTGTGCAATAGAAGAAGATATTTTTATGAAAATTTAATCGACGAGAAAAGAGAAGCCTTAAGACAATAGGGGGTACACTGTGAGTGATGAAAACATGATGTTTGAAGGTGATGGAAAAAAATGCAACCCTGATATTGTTTTCATAAAAGATGAGGGATACAAGCGCTTGATATTGATGAACCCTCATTCATTGTGAGGACGAAAGCTTCGGTTCATGAAAATGGCTTAAAAATTGAGACAAATGAGGGATAAAAAATGAGGGGCAATGGAAAAAATGCAATATTGGATGAAGAACCACGGTCGTTTTCGCTTGAAGAAGCGTTTCTGACACGCAAAAATTATAAAGTCATCTTTTGTATTGCTTTCATTATTAGCGCTTTTAAAGTGGCACTCTTTATATTTTTTGAGTGGGATTTGACAGAGTGGTGGAATTATATCCTGTTCATTTTAACATTAATATTGGTTTTTATATCAGTGCTTCTTTTTGTGTTTATTCCTGTTGCCTTTGTGGTCCGTATCATTTTTACGCGTTTGTTGAAAAAAAAGATCGATAAGTTGGATCAAGCAATTTGGCAGCGAAGAAAAACCGCTTCTCAACAAAACAGTGCATGAAGGGAGGGCAGAAAATGAATACAGGCCTTTATATATTCTCATGCGTTGTAGGAGCACTTCTATTCGTGCGATGTTTGAGGTTGATGGAAAAAATGCAACCCTGATATTGTTTTCATAAAAGATGAAGGATACAAGCGCTTGATATTGATGAACCCTCATTCATTGTGAGGACGAAAGCTTCGGTTCATGAAAATGGCTTAAAAATTGAGACAAATGAGGGATAAAAAATGAGGGGCAATGGAAAAAATGCAATATTGGATGAAGAACCACGGTCGTTTTCGCTTGAAGAAGCGTTTTTGACAAGCAAAAATTATAAAGTCATCTTTTGTATTGCTTTCATTGTGGTAACTTTGAGAATGGTTCTCTTCGTACTAATGTGGAGTGAGTGGAAAGGGAATGTCATAGCAGCTCTCTTTTCTATTGGGGAGTTTATATTAGATTTAACTTTTGTGCTCATTCCTGTTGCCTTTGTGGTCCGTATCATCTTTACGCGTTTGTTGAAAAAAAAGATCGATAAGTTGGAGCAAACAATCTGGAAGCGGGTAGCTGCTACGTATCGACAAAAAAGTGAATAAGGGGTGGGGAAAATGATAGATATTAAAATGATAGATATTATTGTTATATTCTCGTGGGGTGCGGGCTTGACGCTTTTCACGCTGCTTTCTGCTGTAGTCATGATGTTTATTTGGGCATTGTATTATTCTACTTTCAAGCGGGTGAGACTGTATTGCCAAGTGACAAAAGAATTAAGACGCGTGCTTGAACAACCTATCGCTTTTGAGCCGTCCAGTGGGGAAATACCGATGATTAAGCCGTTATCTGAAGAAAAAGAGTTTTCTCTTTCTGATGAGGAAATCTTAACGATGGAAAGTGCAACGGCGCTTTTAAAGAGTTTGGGATGGAGGGTGGAAATTGAAGGAAAAGGAGATCATTTGGCCACCTATTATTTACCAGATCGTGAAGTGCAGTTTCTTTATAATGCTGAGAAGGGGTATCCGCAATTTGATCGTGCAATTGTGGTGGGCTCTGGTATCCATGCGGCGGCTTGCCAAACGATAGACCCTTATAATTCTGGAGGCTTGATTGCTCTTGACTTGAGTTTTGATGTGAAGGGGTTGGAAATTTTTGAAGAAAAGGTAAGCGCCAAGCGTTTACGTCGTGCACTCGAGAAAGCTTTAGAAAAGGCAATGACTGAGGTTGATCTTGGCAAGATGCTTCACTCTCAATATCGCATTCTTCCTTGGGAAAACAAAATTGTAGTTCCTCAATTGACTCCTTATTCGCTGCGCTATCTTGCAGCTCTGGCTTTGATGGGCGATGTTGAAACCTTACACGCTTATCACAAAAGCTTTCTGGAAGGTGAGAGACTGGGCTTTGAAACAAGCATCGAAGAGGAGCATCTGGAACGCGCGATGATAATCGCTAAGGCGGTAGAAAAAACAAAGCAATCCAGTTACGATTTACTTAAACATGCGGCAAAGGATTTTTCCATGGAGGTGGAGAGCTATGAATATTTTAGAGCCACAGATCCCAGTTTGTGCAATAGAAGAAGAGATTCTTATGAAAAATTGATCGAGGAAAAAAGAGAAGAATTAAGACAACAGGGATATTTCGTTTACGAAAAGGACGCGATTTGTAAGGTTGATGGAAAAAACTATCGTCCCGATATTCTTTACATAAAGGATGGGGAGTTAGAATATATGGATGTAGAAATTAGGATTGATGAAAAAATTTATTGAGAAAAATAAAGAGTTTAGATAAATTAAAAAGAGCTTAAACCTAAAAATAATGCGTAAAACACGCGAAGTGTAAAAGCAGAGGGGAACAATGCAGGAGAAAAAAGCAACATTTGAAGTGTCTTTCTTTTTATTCAAAAAATTTACGGTGTCTTCAGTGGAAAGGCGTAAAGGGGTGGGGAGTTGTGAAATAATAGGGCGCTGCTTTTTCACTATGTTTTGCACATGTCTTATCATGATGGCTTTAGAAGTTCCTGCTGGTGCAAAATCTCTGGTACAGCCGTTGCAATGGATAAAATGGGAAGGAATTGGTTATCTTATTTTTCTCTTACCGGTGTTGATTTGGTTTTGTCTTCTCACTCCTCTTCCGATCCTTTGGGGGGTTGATCGTTTTAAAGAGCGCAGATTGGAAAAAATAAAGAAAAAACTAAAAGAAAAAATAAAGCAGCAAGAGATTAATCAATGAGACTATAGCTATGCAGGGTGAGATCGCGCTTTTTATTTTGTTTCTGCCGTTTGGATATTTTCTTCTAAATGCAGTTACAGTTTTTGCCATTTTCGTGAATATGATTATTGTGGCGCCTTATTATTCTTTAATCAAGCGTTTGAGGCTCTATTACAGAGTGAAAAAACAAAGACGTTTGATGAAAGAACATCCACAGCGTTTTGGTTTCTTTGAAAAAAGCGGAAAAGAGAAAGAGAGAGTGCAGCAAAACTTAGAACTAGAAACACAGATAAGTTCCCATTCGTTAAAAAAATGGCTCGCTTTTTCACGCAAAGATTATATCCTCCACGCATGCCTCTCTTTCATCATTATGTTTTTCAAAGCTTATGTCTATGTGATTTACTGTAAAGGGATAGCTATAGCTGCTGAGATAGATGAGAGCAGATTTGAATATATTGCCATTCTCTCGTTTTTCTGGTTTTTTTTATCTGTATCTATTTTTGCAACGATCCCTGTTATTGTGATCCTTCGTGAAATTTTAACTTCTCGGTTGAAAAAGAAAATTCAGCAATTGGAAGAAGTGATTGAAGCAACCCAATAAATCAATTTATACCACACAAATCAATTTATAAAGAGAAGGGGATAAAATGCATTACGAAATGGCGGCAGCTTGGACGGTGGTTTTGATCATTCTGCTGGGGGGTGTTTTTGATTTTTTCTTAACAATACCCATTGTGGCACTGTATATTTCTTTTATAAAGCGTTTGATATCGTATTACAAGGTTACGCGGCAATTAAATGCAGCGCTGAAAAAGCGCATGTAGTGCTCATGTCATGGGGGGAGGTATGAGTTTTAGATCATCCCATTGCTTCACGGCTTGGGAGGAGGGCATGGATTATTTTTCTCATTTTACGCTGATCTCTGTTTGAAAAGGGCTGATGCCAATTAATAGGCTTGTAATAGGCTTCAATGGGGTTGTTTATCGGAGGTTTGCTTGTTTTCTGTGAATTTGCAAAATCGTAAAAACGTGGAACTGTAAAGTCTAGGATGTGTGGTTGGTTAAGGGCCGTGAGGGTTGTGGGGCGGTTGAGGAGAAGAGGGGGGCAATGAAGGCGTAAAGGTTGGATTGTGAAATGCGTCATTGGAATAAGGTCATTGGAATAAGGGAGTTTGGTGAAAAGGGCTGATGCCAATTAATAGGCTGGTGATAGGCTTCAATGGGGTTGTTTATCGGAGGTTTGCTTGTTTTCTGTGAATTTGCAAAATCGTAAAAACGTGGAACTGTAAAGTCTAGGATGTGTGGTTGATTAAGGGCCGTGAGGGTTGTGGGGCGGTTGAGGAGAAGAGGGTACCAATGGAGGCGTAAAGGTTGGATTGTGAAATGCGTCATTGGAATGGGGGAGTTTGGTGAAAAGGGCTGATGCCAATTAATAGGCTTTGGCTGTTTATCGGAAGGTTTCTTTTTTTCTGTGAATTTGCAAAATCGTAAAAACGTGAAACTGTAATGGCTAGGATTTGTGGTTGATCAAGAGCCGTGAGGGTTGTGGGGCGGTTGAGGAGAAGAGGGTGCCAATGGAGGCGTAAAGGTTGGATTGTGAAATGCGTTAAATTTGAGAGAAGGTTTTCGTATCTTTGGTATATCTTGTATATGATCAGTGGGTTTTATTTATAAGGCTTTAAATTTAGCTCAATCCACCACTTGTTTTTTGAGTTTAATGGCTTGAAAGTTGACGGTTTTTTATTTTACGTTTTCTTATTTGCTGTCGTAAAAATGAATTTAAAGCAGGTGTGCGTGCTAATTGTGTTTTCTTATCGGTTTTTTTTCGGTTTATTGCGATACTTTTTTATTATGCTTAGCATTGAGGGTGCTTTTTGTATGCTGGCTGTAAGGGTGTCTAATTTTCATTCGGTTCTGATATGGTGTTTGTTATAATATATCATCCCATGACGTCATAAAATTCTGTTTTGATATAAGCTTTCTTGGTACGTTTAAGTGTTGTTTTAAGGAGCGCGTTGAAATTTCTTTAAAAAAGCTTGTCGAGTATGAGTATTACGGGAAGACTATGAGCGGGAAGTCAAGTCGAACCTGCTAAAATTTGGACTGTTGAAAGAGAAGTTTTTCGTGGGAACCTTACGTCCCGTAGAAATCGTTGTTCTTTGAGGTGTGGGGAGAAAGGTCAGCTTTAAAATAGACAAAAAATTCTAAACACAATTTGCTGTTTTAAGTTTTATGCCATGACGCCTTATAACATAACGCCCCATAAGATTATGCTGTCTAAGTCCCGTGAGAAGGGGATAAGCCCGTGTGAAGATCATAAACTGTCAGAGGGGGATAAGCCCGTGTGAGAAGGGTAAAAACGTTTGGTTTTGGGGCTGTTGATATAAGGATGCTGTTTGAGAGGCGCAGGGAGGGGGATTGTTCGTTCGCAAAGCCTATGATGTAAAGAGTATGGGGGGACTCAAGAGGATGTTCGGGTATGGATAGAGATTGAAGGGGCACGGCTTCTTTGAAAAGCATAGGTATTGATCATAAGTTTTGTTTATTCATATGATTTTTTATGGCTTCCAGTATCTGTTGGCTTATCTCCTGATGAGTCAGCCATCGTGAACCTTTTGGGGTTGTTTTTTGTCCTAATTGAATGGGGATGAAATCAACCTTGTTTTTGCGCGCGCACTCGATGACCATTTGATCATGAGTGTTGGAACCAAAAATATGAAGAATACATGGTGGTGTAGGCAAAAGAGCTAACTGCTCAATTAATGCGCAAGAAAATGTATGGGCGGGCGAATGAATCCATAATATGCAATATTTTAGATCATGCCATTGCTTTACAGCTTCTAAAAATTGTGCCTTTGATGTCGCACAATCATAATCCAACGGCACGCACAACTGTTTGTTGTGCAATGCCTCAAGCTGGACTTTATGAGAAAAAAAGCGTGCAGCAATAATCATTTCTTGCGGCTCGAGTGATTGACACAAAGGGGCAAGCATCCCTGTGCCCCCTACCACTAAATAACGATAGTGCGCACCCTTTTTTTTCATCCCCCCTCCCTTTTTGCTTTAAATCACACTTCGGTGCTTTAAAAATGTACACATTTCATCAGCAAGCCTTTCACAACGTGTTTGTATCTCTTCACTGATAACTTTCCAAGTACGACCGTCATCATCTGAGGAAAAATCTTCGGGGGAAGAGGCGATTTGACATTGGAGTGCATAACCATAAAGCGTGCTCACCACCGGCAATAAATGCTCACACGGTTGTGCGCATTTTTGGGCGGTACTCCCATGAGAGATAAGCCCAACAGGTTTATTTAAAAAGGCATTATAAGCTAAATTATCAAGAGCATTCTTTAAAACACCCGAATAAGACCCTTGATAAACGGGGCTTGCTAGAATAACGCCATCAGCCTCTGCAATGGTTTTTACAAACTGGCGAACCGCAGCACTTGGATTAGCCTCAACCTGCTGATGATAATCTGGATCTGTCATCGGTAAGGGCTGTTCACGCAAATCAACCCAATGAAGTGATGCACCCCGCTTCATGAGGCAATCTGCTAAATAACTGGCTAAAGTTCTTGTTAATGAAGGTTGACGCACAGACCCCAAAATAATTGCTATATTCAATAGGATTCTCCTTTATCTTTTCCAGAAAAGCCTATAACGCAAGGCTTAAAAAGAATTGTGAGTGAAATGACGCGTATCATTATGCTGTTTATAAAGAGCAGTTGTGATGATACCGCATAGTTATAGAATCAGTCCATGCTAACAAGATTGTTGACAAAACAACACCTCAAACTTGAAGAGAATGTTAGTGCTTTCATTAATATTAAAACACTTGATCTCAAAAGTAGCGGCTGTCTTATTGTTTTAAAAGCGTTTTTTATGAATATATTCTTAGCTATTGGCTTGCAAGATTCCCAATGAAAAAAGGAAGATATCGCCATATTTTGATTTATAATGATCATTGATCCTTTTTGATTGGAATAAGAGAGTTGTAAGATTTTCTTATTTCAAATGCTTTTATTGCGCGATCATTTGCGTATCAATGGAAGTTCCTTTTTTCATATCTTAAGTGGGGGGCGGAAAACAATTGAGAAAAGAATAAAAATGCTTCTATTTTTATCAAGTTATAAGGGCTATCGTAGAAGCTAGATATGGCTGTTGTAGGAGCAGGGCAGGCTTTGTCGTAGGGGGGAAGCCCCCTTAGGGTAAGGCTATCGTAGAGGCAGCAGCGGGCGGGCGTATGTGAATGGCGCCGGATTACACTTTTTATTGAAACAATGGTGGTGATAGATTTTATCGTAAGGGGATATATTCATGAGGGCGCTATTGTTATTTCCTTCATGGGTGCTGTTCATGAAATGGGGTGGACGCGCGTTGGTTTGGAAGTGTTGAGAGATGCTTCTTTAAAACAAGCACGTGAATTGGCAAAATTGAAGTATTGGCAACATAAATATGCAATACGAGTGTTCTCTGGAGGTGTTCTGTTTGACGACAATGGACGGAATTTTACTTGAGAGATTGTTCGTGTCCTTATAAAAGTCAGGACAAACAGTTGTATAAAAAGGAAGAGCAAATGAAGGGGGAAAATTCCACATTTTATAACAAACTGTGCTCTGTTGTTTTTGGAAAATCATTTCGTTCTTATAAAGACCATATTATCATTTGTCTTATTTCTATCCTTATTGGGATAGGTCATAAAGCTCTTTTGATCCCATTAGAATCCGAGTGGTCGTTGAGTGTATCGCAGGATAGCGCTCTTTTGGCGCTCTTTGTGCTGCGTGAAGTTATCATGGTGTGTGTTGTTGCCTTGATGCCTGTTTTATTGGTGCTTTATCTCATCTTAACGTATTTGTTGAAAAAAAAGATTCAGCAGTTAGAAGAGGCTATCCAGCAACGGGGTCACACAACCGATCAACAAAATAATCCAGTAAAAAAGGATAGAGAAAAAATAAGCAGTTTTTTTATCGCATACCTTTGGTTGATATTTCTGCTGGAAGTCTTTTTTCCTGCGGGTGTTATCATGATCATTTTGGAATTTTATTATTTTGTTTTCAAGCGCGTGAGAACGTATCGTAGAGTAAAACGGGAATTAAAACGCGTAAGAAAAGAGCGCGACAAGGCGCTTGCGTAGCTATCGTGAGGGGGAAGAGGCAATGTTTGGAAGCTCGTGACACAAGAATAGGGGATGAATGGTTGAAGAATCATCAGGCAAAGAGGCTAGCCTATTTTCGTTTGTAATGAGGAGGATGCTCTTCATCATTTGGAAGAGCAATAGCGCTTTTAGAAAGTCGGGTTTTTTTGTTGAAAATAAGGGAAGTGCCATGCATCGCACTTTTAGTGCTTCTTAAAAGAGCGAGCATGAGATAAAAAAATGCGTTTTTCATAAAAAAAAGGAAGAGCAATGAAGGGGAAAAATTCAGCATTTTATAATGGACTGCGCCATTTTTTCGAAAAAAGTGTTTTTTCTGAGCGAGAGTATGTTGTCATTTGTTTCCTCTCCCTCATTATTGAGTTGTGCAACAGGATTGTCTTTCTCTCATCCTTAGGTAGCAAAGAGAACTTGACAGGGTGGCAGGATACACCCCTTTTTCTCTCTCTGTGTGCGTTTTGGCAAGTTATTACAGTGTGTGTTTGGGTCTTGTTCCCAGTTATGTTGATACTCTGCATCATATTGTGGTGTTTGTTGGTAAAAAATACTCGAAAATTGAAAGAAATAAACCAGCAACGGGGTAAAATAACCGATCAAAAGGATCGATATAAAGAAAAAGTGAGGTGGAAAATGGACAATATTCTTGTCGGGATATTTGGTCTCGTGCTTATATTCGTGACATTTTGGGTTGCTTTTATTCCCGTGATGATTTTGGAACTTTATTATGGTGTCTTTAAGCAGGTGAGAACGTATCGCTGTTTAAGAAAAGAACTGAAAAACGTCTTGCAAGAACAGGATACAGCGCTTGAGAAGTCATGAGAGGGAAAAAATAATGAAGAAATTATGAGAGATTCAGCCTTTATAGGGATTGCTCTCTATACCATTTTGCCTCTGATATGTTTTGGTGCTCTTTCATGGGTTGTCCGTAAACATTGCTCTAAGGAGCAGTGCTGAGGATGGCATTGAGGGGAAGAAAAGCCGATTATGGACCATTGTTGATTAAAGGGAATGAGAGCCGTGGGGTTTAGAGCCTAGAGTGAGCGTTTGGGACTTACTTCATCGTTTGAAATGTGAGGAAGGGAACGGTTTTTCTAGCAGGTGATCGCGGTATATGGGGTGTTTTCGTATTTTTAGGTGCCTTGTTCATTCAAGCTTTGAAATGAATCCTATTGAAGTGGGGATGCAGGGTCATTTTCTTGAAAATAGGGGAATTTGTTTGAAAAAAAGCTGAATTGTGACTATCGGTTACAGATTGGCGCGGTTTGAAAATCTTCACTGTTTGAGGTGTGAGGAAGGTAAGGGGGTAGTGTGGTACCACGAATATTATTATTTTTATTATGACGCAAACCATAATGGTCTGTGTACTTTTCTTAATTCCAGTGATATTTGGGTTTTGCATCATCATAATGCGTAAATTGGAAAAAAAGATCTAGAAACGAGAAGAGGCAATCTCTGTGTGATAGCAAATAAGCTCTCTGTCGCACGGGTCTTTTCAAAGAGTGAGAGGGGAATACATGAAGGAGCAAAATTGGGCACCAGAGCAAGAAACGCATAAAAGAGCGCATTCTTTTTCGCTCCAGCAAGCGTTGCTTTCAGCAAAGGATTATAAAATTATCTTTGCTATTGCTGTTATCATTATCATCTGGAGAATGGTTCTAGAAATACCAGATGTATTAAATTGGCAGCTGACAGGGTGGCAATATGTTGTGCATGCCGTTCTCTTTAAAACAACGCTCGTCATAACGGTCTGTGTCATTATTTTTATTCCGGTTATGTTACGGCTTCGCACTAAAGTGACGGGTGACTTGTACAAAAATATTCAGAAACTAGAAGAAGCAATCTCTGTAGGAGAGCACATAAGCTCTCTGTCGCACGGGCTTTGTAAAGACTGAGAGGGGAAAAATGAACAGTGATCCTATAGCCGTATTTCTATTAGATCCCGAGTTCTGGGTATTTATTGTTATTTGCATGATCATTATCATGCTTGTTTTAGCTCTTTATACCTCTGTCTTCAAACGGATGAAAATGAATTTCCAAGTGAAAGGCGAGCTGGAAAGAGTGCTTAAAGAAAATGATCTTGCAACGCAGCAGTTTTGGAAAGATGAAGCCGTGGTGCAGGAGAGGCGTTTGCAACTAAAGGAAAAAGAGTTCTCTGCCGATTATGATGATGATGAAATTCTCACGATAGAAAGTGCAACAGGGCTTTTAAAAAGCTTGGGATGGTCGGTGGAAATCGAGGGAAAGGGAGATTATTTGGCAACCCTCTTTTTACCAGATCGCGAAGTGCAGTTTCTTTATAACGAGCAACGAGTGGAAGAATTTTCGCCTTTTGATCGCGGACTTTTAATTATGAGTGGTATTTTTGCTGCGGCTTGTCAGACGATTAATCCTCATAATTCTGGGGTTGTGCCAACGGTATTTATGAATTTTGTGCCTAATGGATTGGAAATTTTTGAAGAAAAAGTGAGCGCCAAGCGTTTAAAGAAAGCACTCGATAAAACTTTAAAATGGACAATGGAAAGTGATTCTTTGCATGGAATGTTTCGCTCTCAATATAGTCTTCCTCCTTGGGAAAAAGACTCTTTATCTTGGGCACCGGATGATGACATAGAGCTCGCACCTTATGCTTTGCTACATCTTGCTGCTCTTGCCTTGTTGGGCGATGTTGAGACTTTAGCTTCTTATGATGAAAGTTTTACGGCAGGGGAAAAGCTTGGCTTTGATGAAACCATTGAAAAAGTCCATTTGGAACGCGCTTTAATGATCGCTCAAGAAGTGAAAAGGGAAGGAAAGTTCAGTTACGATCTGCTGGAACGGGTTGCTGAGAAGTGGTCTATAGCCATGGACTATCAGCTTTTCAGAGTGAGATCCCCTAATACGTGTAATCAAAAACGCGCTTTTCATAAAAAATTAGTCGAGGAGAAAAAACAAGAATTAAGGGAACAAGGATTTGAAGGGGTGAGTGATGAACAGTTCGTGTTTGAAGCAGAGGGGGTAAAATATTCTCCTGATATTACTTATATTAAAGATGGTAAAATCGCGTTTATGGATATAAGAATTGATTAGTGTTGTACTCTCCTGTTGAAGAAAAGCACTTTTATTTAAAAGATGTGAAAGCGCTATGATTGAGGCGCTTTCATACCTTTCTTACCAGAGCAAAATAAAGTGCTCGAAAAATCAAGAATAATAGCCAAGATTTTAAAAAAATAGACTGAAAATGGCTTGATCCTCAAGAATAGGGAAGAAAAATCGATTATAAATTCTTCTATCTTCTTAAAGGCGGTCTCTTTTTTGTTAGAAAATGCTCATAAATTATCGCTTATTCAAGCGGTATGAGGGAAGTCTATTAACTAAAGTGGTATGAGAGGGGGGAGCTTAGGGGGAGAGCCTTCATTATTTGAGATGTGGGACAAGTAAAAAATGTCATTTTTGAAGGCGGTGATATTTAGCCAATAAAAATAAAAACACAACAAAAATTAAATTAAAACATCGGAAAAATTAAACTAAAAAAGGCCCCATTTTAAAAGGGCCTTTTTATTTAAATTTTACAATATACACAAAATGTATATAACCTTATTTTAAGAAATTTTTGTATCTTATACTCTAGCGGAAACCAATTGTATAAAATATATAATAATTGATCCTAAAAAACCAGCTATTGCATTCAATAAACTTTTTCCTTTTTCGTATATATCGTTTATTGATGCTTGTTCTGATGCGCTTCTATTATTTACTCTCAGTATATTCAATGTATCCGATGTGTCCCTTACTTGTTTAACAAACTGTAAATTTGTTTTTTCAATAGTATAAGGTGCAACAATAGGAGAGGGTTCTTTATTGACTATACGATCAGATTTTTGAATCGCGAGAGCTAAACCGCTTGTAATTGCCCCCGCTATGAAAAAATATCTGATATTCATAGTTTTTTCTCCTATATTTATTTCTATAAATAAATATCGATATGGATCATACATAAATTCGATTTAAATAACTATAGTAAAAATACAACAGTCATAAAAAAGAATAAAGTTTGTCTATATTTTGACAAAATTTACCCTTAATTGCCTTAAAGAATTCTTTCAGATTCTATTTTATGAGGGTGTAAAAAAGTTTGAAAGCTCTGTAGGGAAGTGGAATCCCATAAGATGGGTGATACAATAGTTGCTAGCAAACTTCTTTTTTGTGCTTTTTAGCAAAGATTCATAAAAATGAGGGTTCATAAGAATGAGATGCGATGAAACTTGAGTAAAACCCCTGAGGGGAATGGTGCACTCTTTTGAGGGCTTGGAGTGCATCCTCTACAGTTTGGATGCTGCTTCATGAGGGTGGGCGGCATCCGTTGAGGGGAAGGATGCACTCTTTTGAGGGCTGGAGTGCATCCTCTACAGTTTGGATGCTGCTTTATCAGGGT
>NZ_JBHIMN010000002.1:18049-88168 GCF_042194155.1 Bartonella sp. MR63HLJHH | reverse complement strand
GTGCATCCTCTACAGTTTGGATGCTGCTTTATCAGGGTTGAGCAGTATCCGTTGAGGGGAAGGATGCACTCTTTTGAAGGCGGAGTGCATCCTCTACAGTTTGGATGCTGCTTCATGAGAGTGAGCAGTATCCAAAGGGAAAGGCATATTCCGTAAAAAACAGGGATAGCCAAAAGATTTGTTTTTATATTTTTATTGATAGGTTGCTGTATTTGTTAGGGCTATTCATTCTTTATTCTCAACATTTAAGATGATTATGTGATCAGGGTTGTTCGTCAATACAATCGTAAAAGACGCTGAGTATTTTTATAATAATTAAGATATTTTTGTGCCTTTTTCTTGTTTTTTTTATGTTTACACAAGATTTACACTGCTTTTCAACAGTTTGTTTTTTTGCTTCGCTAATGGCGTTGGCTAAACACTTTAATTATTTTAACTGTTTCAACACCGCCTTAAAATAACAGTGCTTTATAATATGACAAAATGAGCTGTATAACGTTTGATTCTTGAGGGATGCTAGAAAGAGGGGGGTGTTAGGAGAGATGTTGTATATATTTTTAGTTTATCTTTTAAAGCAGGAAGATCAACATATTTGAGAAGAATATGAAGTGCTATGGATAAAGCTTCCCTCCGTCTTTCCGAGATCTATGTTTTATGCGGTTTGACGGTTAAAGAGCAATAGCTGAATGGAATCACGCTTGCTTTATGTTTTTATCCTCACGCTTTAGATTTTTTCTCGTGGGGATACCAGTTTTTTAATGGGGTTTTACGCGCCTTACGTAAAACAGAATGTTCTAAACAGAATATATTTTTGTTGCACATTTACGTCCTTATTTAAAAAACATCATGTTGTCTTATCTCACAATAATGTTGGTGAATGGGGATGTTGGTGAATGGGATAATGGGGAAATCTCTCGTGAAGTGGATAAGCCCTTCTTTAAAAGCTCATAAGGGGAAAGCCAGCACTATCATACTATTCTAGTGCCTAATGTGATGACAGCCTTTAGTGCTTGAGCGTGTTTATAAGAGGCATTTTGATTCTTTATCTTTGAAGTGTTTTATTTCATATGTCTCTCATGTTGGTAATGTGCAAAAGACATGGCGTTGATTCTTGCAACCTGAAATAAATTTAAAATGAGAGAACCCTTATGATATTCGGGTCTCTTATTTTAATATGAAGAACGGGTGATTATAATTATAAATCAATATGGTGTCGTGATACATCAACCTTTTGGTGGGGTACAGGATAAAGAAAGTCATTAAATATAAGTCATTCTGTTATGTCGTAAAACACTGTCATTTGCGGTTTGGTGATATGAGAGCCAGCCGCCTTGGATATATTGAAGTGTTTTTTTAAGGGTGCGGTGGATTTTTAGGGCAGAGCTTGTTTTGTCGCACCTTGAGTTTAGCTGAAAACCCTGAATGGAAAATCAAGAGTGAAGTCTATCCAAGCTGTTTGTAGATCAGATTGGGTTAAAAAGCTTTGTTCTTTGAGGATGGAACGCAAGCCAATTTGACAAAAGAATGATCCATTTTGCGGGGAGATTTTATGGAGGAATATAACAAAGCTCATAAGAGAGTGATTTAAGACAATACAGTTATAAAAAAGTACAGTCGTAAAAAAAAGTCCCCTGTTGTAATCAGAGGACTAAAAGCAGGAGAATTTTAACATTGGCTAGTAGGACATGTTAAAAAAATGAACTCAAAAGACTGTATTCAATCCACAAATTCATACTTACAAAACTATTACGCTATAATTAGCAGAGAATTGAAAAGATATCAATATAAAAAATACTTTTTACAAAAAAGAAGATTATGTCATTTTGCATTAAAAATTAATGAATACTTTTTTCAATTGAATATTTATTTTGAGATTCGATATTAATTAAACAATTAAACTGTATTTAAAGCTGTTATGATGCATGCAAGCATCTTAAACAAAACGTATTCTTCAATAAAAAACGAATAAACGTAAAAGCACCCCATGATTACAGGACTGGTGTGGGGGAAGGATTTTTGTTTTTAAGGGTGCGGAGTGTATCTTGAGCACAAGGGTTTTATGAAGCTGCATTCTTTGGGGGGTGAGGGGATGGAAGAGGTGGGGGGGAGCTTCTGGATGGTTGAGCCCGTCTGGGGGGCTTTAGAGGGGGCAGCAACATGGGAGGTAGCTTAGAATGGCGAGGAGGGGGATTATTCAGAATGTTTATGGTTTGCATATCCCCAATGAAATGCTAACAAGTCTAAACAATCTCGTAAATGATCGGCAAGGGAATTTTGTTTGCGTTTTGAAGAACTTAATTCTTTGATTGCTTGTCCATAGCCGATAACGCGTTCAAGCAGTGAATAGCCAAGAATACCCAGTTGAACTTTGATTGTTTTTAAATGATTGGATGCTTCTATTTGACGTTCAATGGGGTGTGTGTACCCTTGGCTACAGGAAACCTTTTCACGGGTGTAGTCAAGGCTCATGTGGAGATCGGCTTGACTTTGACGCCAGTAAAAATAAAAACGTTCTGCCGCTTTATATTGGGCTTTGCTGAGATGTCCTTTGGCATATAAAAGTGCAATGGGATGGCTTTGTGCATTGGCAATGGCATTGATGGTACGCGGATTGCTGGAGTTTTCTGGATGATTGGATTGAAAATAAGGATTGCTCGTTTCAACAGGGATTTCTTGCGCCTTTAAATGACCAATGTGCCTTCCTTTATCTTGATGGTCAAGCGGGCAGGTTTGCGTATTTTTTCTCTCTTGATGGGTCATATCATCTCCTTAAAAATTATCGTTTGCTTCTCGTTTTTAAAAAATGTTGCTTGCTCTAGGCAAAACAGGGGGATTAGAGGAAGACATGTGTTGGAGTGTGCGTGAGGGTTGTGCGCTCTTGGGGGTGACTTGGACTGTTGCGTTTGTGTGGGGGAGCCCCATGGATTTGACTCTTGAAAAGAGGGGTGTTTTGTTGCATGGTGGATTTTCCTTGAATGGCTTGATGGGGGAGTGGAATGATGTTGCGCGGTGCTTTGTCTTTGAAAAGACTAGTATTTTTCTGCATTGTGGTTGTTGTCTTTGTGTCTGTTTATATGGAAATGAAGGCGTTGGGGATGACGTGGGGAGTATTTTTACGGGCTGTGGTATTTTATGGCACTCCCGGCATTTTCCTTATGTTGGGTTATGAAGTAATGCAGCGGCGTGGTGTAAATCAGGGTTTGTTCTTCAAGATGTTGTTGTTGAGCTTCATTTTTGCTGCTGTCATTGATTTTATTTATGCGCAAGCTGAGCTTTTTGGTTTGACTTGGGTGTGGTTCTCAAACAGGTGGGTGTTTAACATTCTTTTTGGCGTTGTCTTTGGTCTTGTCCTTGGGCTTATTTATCGTGGGGCAAGGCGTTTTGGGTTTAGGCTTTCATTCTTTGAAAAGGATTGATCTTTTGCTGCATTTTTGGCATGGTCTCTGATTTTTACTTAATGAAGGAGCGGGGCATATGGTGGTTGCGCGGGACATGTTTTTGAAGGGGCTGGCGTTTTTCTGCGTTATTGGCTTGGTCCTTGGTTTTGCTTATGAGGATGCGGGGCGACCGGTTATTACGTGGGAGGTGTTTTGGCAGGGGGTGGAACTTTCTTGCATTGCTGGAGCGACCTTTTGTTTTATTGTTGTGGGAGCAAACAGTAGAACTGTATCGTGGGGCGTGTTTTTCAAGGCTGTGGTGTTTTGCACCATTGCTGTAGTGGTTCTTGGCTTTGCTTATAAGGGAGCGAAGCGTTTTGATATATCGTGGGAATTTTTAGTGATCGGAGCGGTGTTTGTTGCATTGCTGGGGCTGTCCTTGGTTTTGCTTATGAGGGTGCGGGGTAAATGGATATCGCGTGGGGTGTCTTTTTTGAAGTTAGCGGTGTTTTCCTGCGTTGTTGGAGCTGTTGTTGGATTGGCGCATAATGGGGCCAAGCATATGGGGGTTCGCTGGTTTGTGATCTCGAACAATGGGGTGTTTGCGGGCACTATTGGACTTGTTCCTTTTTTTGCTCTGGAGGGGGTACGGTGTGTGCGTGTACTGTTGGGGGGCTTAAAAAAATGAGCATTTCTCTTCTCTACGGGCGTGATCTTTGATGTTCTTTCTATGAGGGGTATTTGATGTCGAACGATGTGATGTTTTGGCTGTTGTTGGTTTTTTTCTGCTTTTTTGCTCTGGCCTTGATTTTTATTTATGAGGGAGCAAAGCGTCGCTCTGTTACAGGGTGGATGTTTTGGAGGTGGGTGGTGCTTTATGGCATTGTTGCCACCTACCTTGGTTTTGTTTATGTGGGCGTGGGCAGTCGCGCTGTTGGTGGGGAGCTGTTTTTGAAGGGGGCGGTGTTTTCTTGCATTTTTGCAACTGTCCTTGGTTTGGTGCATCTGGGCGTCAAGAGTATGCCTGTGGCGGGGCAAGTGTTCTTAAAGGCGGTCATGTTTTGTTGCATGATGGGCTTTATCCTGTGGTTTGCTGCTGTGGGCGTCAGGGATATGGATAGCGTAAGGGCGGTATTCTTAAAGGGATTGCTCTTGACTGTATTGTTGAAAGTGCTCTTGGGGTTCTTTATACGCGAGCAAAGTGATACGGTGTTACAGAGGTTGTTGCGTTCTTTGAATTTTGTGCTGTTTTGCTGCATTTTGGCACTAATCCTTTTTTTTACTCGTGAAGGAGCAGAGAATCTAGGGTTGAGCTGGCTTTGGTTCTCGAAGGATTGGGTGTTTTTATTCATTTTTGGATTTCTTTCTCCTTTGATTTATCAGGGTGTAAGGCGTGCGCGTGTTCTAGGGGCTTGGTTCTTGAGGTAGGTGGTGTTTTTTTCTCCATGGGTGTGACCTTTAATGTGCTTGCTGTGAAGGGTATGTGATGTCGAACGATTTGTTTTTTTTGCTGTTGTTGGTGTTTTCCTACCTTTTTATTGTTGTCGTTATTGGTACTTATAAAGTTTCCAAGCGCTTCGATATTCCGTGGTGGCGGGCGGCGTTTTATTGTATTTGTGGTATTTCCCTCTTTTTGAAGGAAGTGCTGTTTTACTGTATTTTAGGAGTCGTCTTTTTTTTGGCTCTTGAGGGGATGGAGAGTATGGATATACCGTGGGGACTCCTGTCCTTGATAGGGATCGTGTTTGCTGTAGTGTTGGAGTGGTTCTTGATTTTGCATATGAGGGGGCGGCAAGATGGGGTGCTGACGCGTTGTTTGTGGCTATTGAAGGGGCTGGTGTTTTGCGCCGTTGTTGGAGCGATCTTTTTTTGTTTGCGTTTGGGAGCAGAGAATATGGAGTTGGGCTGGCTTTGGTTCTCGAAGGATTGGGTGTTTTTTATCATTTGTGGATTTATCCTTCCTGTTGTTTCTGTGGGAGCAAGGCGTGCGCGTGTGAAGGCGGAGGCGTTTTTAAAGAGAGTGGGGTTTATGGAGCATTACAGATAACGTCGAGGGAATGTTTGTTCAAAAGAACAGCGATAGCGGTAGGTTTGAGGATCAAACCAAAGCCCTATTTTGCCTTCAAAATCACCAGAACGTTGTTTGGCAATATTCATAATGACGCCAGGGCGTTTGGCTAAATCTGCTTTTTCTTGTGCTAGAGAGGCGGCAAAGATTTTGTCTTCTAACGATCGATTGCGCCAAATGGTGATGATATTAAAGGCATTGGCGCCAATTTCTGAGGCACCTTTAATGTCTTCTGTGCTGGGGATATCTTTATCCAGACCGCCTTTGCGGGCATGGGCTACAAGATGAATGTGTACACTGTTTAAAACAGCCCAATCAACCATTTTATAAACGGCTTGTTCTTGTCTTGCATAATCATCAGAGGCAATGCCAAGCCGCATGAGACTGTCGATGATAAATTGATCGCAGCCATAGCGCGCACGACAATAGTCAAAGACATCAAGCAAGGTGTCAACGCTTGATTTGCCAACATGTTCATAAAGAATAAGCCCATCGTCTAAAAAATGAAGAATCCGTTCAATCGTCTCTTTTGTAGGCTTTTCTAAGCCGCCTGTTTGTTTGGTTAAGCGCCGTAAAGATTGTTCTCCTTTCATTTCTAGAGACGCTAAGCAAAGGCGACTTTTTTGCGCAATCCAATGGGGAATACAGTCTGATAACAATTGGCTTTTTCCTGCACCACTGGCACCACTCCAAAGCGTTAATTCTGCTGGGCGGAAATGCAATTTGTCCTTCAGTTTAGGATAGGGAACCGTATAACCAAGATGTTTTTCAGGCTCTGGCCAAAAAAGCCCAATCACTTGATCTTTATAGTCTGAGGCGCGCCGTAAACCTTCTGGAGCAAAGCTTTGTGCTGAGGAAAAGGCGGCTTTTATGGTGGCTTTATCAATCCCTGCGGTTAAACAGTCATTAGCATCTTTAAGGGGTAAACGTACACGGTAGCAACGGTGGCGTCCAAGCCTGCTGGCAATCTCGAGGGCTGCTTCTTCTCCGGGCTGGTCCATATCTGTGGCTAAAAAAATCGTTTCAAAAGATTCTAAATGATCAAATTCATTTTCAATCCAGTTGTGTTTGCCTCCACTTCCTCCCCCAAAGGGAACAGAAACCGCCGGATATCCATAGGCAGCTAAGGAAAGTGCATCAATTTCTCCTTCAGTGATAACAATTGTACGGTTTGTTGAAGAAAAAGTGGGAAACGGCGCGTGCTGGGTTGCCTGTTGGGCCGTGTGCGTGGAGGCGGGGTGGGCTGAGGCGGTGTTTTGGGATGCGTGTGTAGAGGTGGGGTTGGTTGAGGGTGTATTTCGAGATGCCTGTGTGGAGGCGGGGTGGGTTGAGGGGGTATTTTGGGATGCGTGTGCAGAGGTTGGGTTGGTTGAGGGTGTGTTTTGGGATGCCTGTGTAGAGGCGGGGTGGGTTGAGGGGGTGTTTTGGGGGGGGCAAAGGGCTTGCCAACCAAACAAAATCGGTTCACATTGAGAGGCTGTTGGTTTGCTTTTTGCTCCTGCTTGCGCGAGCCGTTCTTTAACTAGAGCAAGGGTGCCATCGGGTTTATAAAAGGGGAAAATGATTTTTTCACCATTTTCTCCTATGCGGTAACGCTTTATAACCTCTAGAGGAATGTGGCGTTCTTTGTGGAGATAGTTTTTTACCAGATTCTGCGGGGTCTGCCCTGTAGGAACCGGTGGACGGCGATAGGAACGATGAGGGACCATAAAGGGTTTTGGGCGTGTCAGATTGAGAGTCGCGCGTGCTTCTTCTAATGCTTGAGAGAGGCTAATGCCTTTGACTTCACACCAAAGGTCTAAAAGATCTCCTCCAGTGCCTTCTGCAAAATCATACCAAAGTCCTGCTTTACTGCCACTCAAGCAAATTGATAAACTTTGACCAGCTTCACCACGTGTGTTGCCTACAATCCAATTGTTGCCTCGTTTGTGCCCTTGGGGAAGAAGCATTTCTACTATTCTATCTGCTTGTGAGATAAGTTTTTGTTTGATTTCAAAAATTGTGCTCATGGTCATTCGTGATATTATTGCTGTTTTTCTCAAGATTTAGGAGATGAGGACTCTCTTTTGCTGTTCTAGCCGTTCGATCTGATAGTGAAATCCGTGGTGCTATGGGGCTTGCCAGTCTACTTTGAGAGCTTCTTTGTCGCTCTTTTCTTGCCAATAGTCGCGAAACTCCTTGGCTTGCCAATGGGCTTGGCTCTCACTCAAACCTTCTGAAACTGCTGCCTTGATGTCTGCTTGCTAATGCTCAGGAAGACGGTACCCTTTTTGGCAAGGGCGGTAATTGGAAGAAGGGTGTTTCTCGAGAAAGAGGGGGTGGATGCTGAAAGGCTGACGAGCGTTGTTTGAAGGGTATGATCTTTGCTGAAAGTTTCTGAAACTGCTGCGTTGATAACTATTTTCCAAGTGCATGGAAGACGGTGTCCTTTGGCAACTGAGGCGGTGGTTTTTTTGTTGGAAGAAGGCGGGATGGATACACAGAGGCTGGAGAGCGTTTGTGTTCCTTTGCGTGCAAGAGATGAGGCGTGTGTAGGGCGAGCACTTTTGTGATGAGAGTTGTAGGGGTGGTGTTGACTTGTTTTGCTGTATGAATAGCTTATTTCATTGTTGTTTTTGTTGTTATTTTTATGGTTTTGAAACATTTTTTGTCCCCGCGCGTGCTTGAAAAATACGTTGTTCGTGTGATGTCAAGAATTGTCGCTATAGTTGATCAAACTGCGGTAAAGCATGTCGTTGTTCTCAGAGATGAAAGATGAGGAGCTTCCCTGTTTTTGCTGTTCTAGCCGTTCGATCTCACGGCGAAACCAGTTGCGCCATGTGGCTTGCCAGTCTACTTTGAGAGCTTCTTTTCCGCTCTTGGCTTGCCAATAGTCGCGAAACTTCTTTTCTTGCCAATAGGCTTGGCTTTCACTCAAACCTTCTGAAACTGCCGCCTTGATGTCTGCTTGCCAATGTTCAGGAAGACGGTGTCCTTTGGCAACTGAGGCGGTGGTTTTTTTGTTGGAAGAAGGCGGGATGGATACAGGAAGATTGCTGGGTGGGAGATTGGTGGCGGATTTTGTTTTTTCCCCCATGACAATTTGCGCAATAGGGGCGGGGGCAAAATCGGCTTGTGGAGTGTTTAGGGGAGAGGCGTTTTTTTGCTCCGCTTCTTCTTGTGGAGGGGAAGGGAGAGCAGAATCAAGAGCTAAAGAGAGAGACTGGTGATCGCTTTGTTCAAAGTTTTCTTCGCAGGAAAAACAAGGTTCTATCTCATCACACAAAATTTTCTTTTCAAAAACACCGTGAGGTGTTTTCTTTTCTTCTGTCTTTTGAGCTTCTAAGCTTTGTGCAGCATCTTTTGTACTCTCGTTAAGCAGTTGTTGAATCTCAGCATTGATTTTTTTACGCTTTTTTGCCGAAGAACGACCCGCAAAGGATTTTTGTTCAAGCAATTTTTCACGCTCTTGAAAAACATTTTCGCAACGCTTGTTCCATAATCCATTGGCTAAATTTAAAATCTTACCCTCTTGGATGAGCATTTCTAAAACATTAACAAAAGTTCGCTTGTCACAACCACAAAGACGCGCTAAACGTTCTTCCGATATTTCTAGAGGACGACCGCGTGCATACATTTCATTGAGAAGAATCGTATAGATTCCAATCTCGTGTGCGCGCATCCCACGAACACCTCCTAGAAAGTCATTTTGATACCAACAAACATACGGAAGCCTGGACGATTCATAATGAGGAGTTTCTTGTTGATTAGCGTGTTTCATACTGCAGTCTACTTTCTTTTTTTTATACATTCTTATTGACGATAAAAGCGCAAATAGGGATTCAGCTTGTGTTTTGTTTGGCTCTGTTTGATGATGACGAGAGGCTTCTTTACGACGTTTATAAATGAGTGGGTGTGCTTGAAGCGCATGCAAACTTACGATTTAAGATTGCGGTGATGGAAAAAATAAAGAGTACCACACATTTTCAATATATCTGCTTTTGGGCAGCAACTTTTGGAGGTGGCTTTTATATCCTTTGGGGTGGTTAAAGTGTTTTTATGATCCAAAAATAAAAAATTTTCCCCCCTAAAAAGTAAAATTTGTTTCCTTAATTTTATCCTTTTTAGAGGATAATGCAAGCCAATTTTATAAAAAGGACGTGTTTTTTGTAAAAGACGCGCTATATGGTGAAATTATGAATATCGATGGTTGGCGTCAAAGATTAAGGATCGCTTTGGAAAAAAGTGGGCGGTCAAAAAGATCTATCTCCCTCTCTGCTGGTAAAGGTGCGGGATACCTTCATTCTATTCTTTCTGAAGGAAAAGAACCAACAATCGAATCTCTTTCGCGAATTTGTCACGAAATTAATATCAGTATGAATTATATTCTTTACGGTAAAGGGGCTAGCCCTGAAGATAAAGAATTTATAGAGCTTATTTCAAAACTCTCTCCGCAAGAGAGACAGGCGATTTTGACTCTTTTGCGGCGACCCGTTGACGAAGCTCCAAAATAAGTTCCTTCTGTGCTTTTGAATCAAGACGACTCCAGTATTTTATTAATATTATATCACTCATTTTATCTCTCCAGCGTGTTTATAATTGCAATCGAGTAAGAACAAATAGAGAACAACAAAGGGACATGAGAGGAACAAAGAATAATAGATTTTTATTTACATATGTCATTTGAACCCCGCAGAGATTTAAAATATATCTTTTATGAAGGATAAAATGGTTGACATCTCTCCTATAGAGGATATAAGACTAACGCTATATTTAGTCTTGTCAAGACAAGGCTATGCTTTATCAACTATCTAAAGGGGGAAATCATGAAAAATATTCCATTCGTTAAAGAGGATGAAATCATTATCGTTTTATGCGAAGAGGAAAATCCTAATACTTATGAAGGACCAATCGATGAAATCGAAGAAGTGCTCGAACTGATTGAAGAATGTGAAACTGTTTATAGAGTTTTACGACTCGATCTGACAACTTCTCATGCTGAAGATGTTACGGAACAAATCGCTGACTTTTATGTCGAAAATCATGAAATGAATGAAGAAAATACGCCATTGCAGCCCTTCGTTTTGAATAGTGAAGCTTATCATGCTTGTTTAAATGAAAGAGCCGCTTGCGATTATGAAGATAATCTCTATGGCTCTTATGAAAAACAGCATCGTTTACGCCCATGTGATGTCTTGACAGATTATTGGTGGTAAACATGCCAAGTTATCTCAAGACTTCTTATCAAGGGGTTCCACTTTATTATGCTGGAAATATGCGAAATTTAATCAGACTCGAACCACAAAAACACAACGCTATTCTTTTCATATCGCAAGAGGTGGCTCAGTTTATGGCAAAAAAATTGGAGGAAGAATATTGCCGCCATGATTTTTCCGTCGTGCAATAGCTAGATTGAAAAAGGGAGCCGCAATGATGGGCCCAAGTGCTTTTTTTATTGCGGTGACCATGATGCGCGTTATGTTTTCCTTCTTGGGGGGGGGAGCTTGGGGGAAAATTTTTAGCCGATATGGGAAAGGGGATATGAAGAAAAGAGCCTATGGATGAGAAACTGCGGGAGCTTTGCGAGGGGAAAAGCTGTCGGCTGGGTTCATTGGGGGGATTGAGGAAATTGGGGGGAGAGGTAACTATCAGTGGCTTGGAGTGATACGTAAAGCATGTTGGAAAATGGAAGGAGATGTTTGAAGGGGGAATTAAGACCGTTAAAGCTTGTTTAGACGTATTGGGACACGTGTGTTCTGGGAGCTTTTATATTGAGTGTTAAGGGGGCATTATTTTACTCATGAAAGGGCAAATGCTTTTTTATTGCGGTGACCATGATGCGTGTTATGTTTTCCTTCTTGGGGGGAGCTTGGGGGAAAATTTTTAGCCGATATGGGAAAGGGGGGCATGAAGAAAAGAGTCTGTGGATGAGAAATTACGGGCGGTTTGCGAGGGGGAAAAGTTGTCGGCTGGGTTTTTCATTGGGGTGATTGAGAAATTTGCGGGGGGATGTTGAGGGGGGCAGCAGTTTTTTTGTTTTAGGGGCACAATACTTGAGGGATGCATTGAAGGATGCTGTCGCCTTTAGTCCGTGTGAGGGATACAGGCTTAAACAATGTGAATGTTTCAAAGAGGATATATTGCAAAAAACACTTTAAAGATGAAGGGGAGAAATACTATGCCAATCATTATCGATTGTATTCAGGGAACGGAAGAATGGCAGAAAGTACGCAATGGTTTGATTACGGCTTCTTTGTTTGAGATGGTTATGGCACAAAAAAAACAGGGGCAAAAAACTTCACGATATCATAGTGTGATGATGAAATTGGCGGGAGAAAGAATTACAGGAAAAACCGTTGAGGAAGGAACAACGGTTTCTCAGCGACGTGGGACAGAATTAGAACCAATCGCACGACAACTCTATGCAAAACTTACGCATACAGAACCTGAATGTATTGGCTTTGTTTTGGCAGATGATCGCGGACAAGGATTTTCTCCCGATGCTTTTGTGGGAGAAAATGGCTTATTAGAAATAAAAACAAAAAAACCTGAAATTTTGATCCCTCATTTTATGCAAAAGACTTTTCCAGCAGAACATAAAGCACAATGTCAAGGAGGGTTATGGATTTCTCAACGCGAATGGGTGGATTTAATGCTCTATTGGCCTGATATGCCACCTTTGATTAAACGTGCTTATCGTGATGAAGCGTATATTTGCAAGCTTGAAAATGAAATTAGCCGTTTTAATGAGGCTTTGGAGAAGATGGTACAGCAAATTAAGTGTGTTGAGACAGGTTTTAGTATAAGGACAGAAATTGCTTTGAAGGAAAGGAAAAACAGAGAGCGGGGAGCGAATGCAAAGCGTCTGCTGGTGGGCAAAACAAGAATGAGGCGGGCAAGAAAGGGATCTGTACAGCATTGAGCAGGGGAAAAGTTTTATAAAAAGGAAAGAGCAGAGGGGGAAAAGCAAGTGGGGTGTTTGAGGAGAGCGGCAAGTAGGGGGCACAGGAAGCGCAGGGGATTTGGAGTGAATGTGAAAACTTGTTGGGAAATGGAAGGAGATGTTTGAAGGGGGAATTAAGACCGTTAAAGCTTGTTTAGACGTATTGGGACAGAAGGGGGGGCTGGGAGCTTTTGTGTTGAGTGTTAAGGGGGATATTATTTTACTCATGAAAGGGCAAATGCTTCTTTATTGCGATGACAATGGTGCGCGTTATGCTTTTGTTTTTTGGGGGCTATCTGTTTTAGTCGGTATAGGGAAAGAGAGGTATGAAGAGCCTATGCATGAGGAACTGTGGGAGGCGTGTTGGGGAAGTGAGACAGGAGACGTATGGGGGCGTGGGTTTTAGCTGCTTTTATGTTGAGTGTTAGATGTTGAGTGTTAGGGAGCCACTAATAAATAAGGCAAGAGCCTTTCTCACTGGGGAGAGAATGCTGCGCATGATACTTTCGTTGATGGAGGATCAATGGAGGTGATTGATGCTTATAGAAAAGAGGAGAGGGGTAGGAGAAGAATAAACAAAAGAAGAATAAAATGGTGCTGCGAGAGAGGATTGAACTCTCGACCTCTCCCTTACCAAGGGAGTGCTCTACCACTGAGCTACCGCAGCCCCTTTTCAATCTTTGCGCTGTCTTGTGCCATATTGTCAGAAAATAGGCAAGAGAACATTTGTATATTCTTGCAAGAAAACGTATCTTATGTCATGACATATGTTTCTTATATGCTTAAATATTTAAGGTTATGAGTTGCTTGGATAGAAGCTCAACACTGTTTAAAAGGTTGCGCAATGACACAAATGCATCAAAAACAAAAACAAAATGAAATGAATCATCAAGATGAAAAGGCAAAACGGCGTCAAGAAAGATTGGCGCAACAATTGCGTCAAAACCTGAAACGTCGAAAAGAGCAAAGCCGACAAAGAGCGCAAACAGAGCTCTAAAATGCAAAAAAATGTTTTTTAGTGAAGCTTTGCAACTAAACTTCTCAATAATTTGTTCTCATATTTAGAATGCGTTCTAAAACGATTAATAAAGCATAACTTCCCGAAGGGGGAAAAACCTTTGGAAGGGCAGGCACAAAGGAAAAGAGGGAAAACACTATGGATTCTATTCAAATTGTTGGGGGGAAAAAGCTTAAAGGAACCATTCCTATATCAGGGGCAAAAAACGCTGCATTGCCTCTTATGATTGCGGCGCTTTTGACAGAAGAAACGCTCACTTTAGAAAATATCCCTCATCTGGCCGATGTCGAACTGCTTATTCGTATTCTCAATAATCATGGTGTTGGGTATGCTGTTGATGGACAAGAGTTTAACGATGAGTGTGTGAATTCAAGAACAATTCATTTTACTGCGCAAAAAATAGCGACAACACGTGCGCCGTACGAACTGGTGAAAAAAATGCGCGCAAGCTTTTGGGTTATCGGACCTCTCCTTGCACGATGCTTAGAGGCTTATGTGTCGCTTCCTGGAGGATGTGCTATCGGAACAAGACCTGTCGATTTTATCCTTGAGGGACTCAAAACTTTAGGCGCACAGATTACGATCGAAAATGGATATGTTCATGCAAAAGCACCAAGGGGGTTAAAAGGTGCTCACTATCGTTTCCCTAAAGTCACAGTTGGTGGAACACATGTAATGCTTATGGCGGCGACATTGGCAGAGGGAACAACCTTTCTTGAGAATGCGGCTTGTGAACCAGAAGTGGCAAACCTTATTCGAACTCTGAATGCTATGGGGGCTCAAATAACTGGTGAAGGAACAACAACGCTTACAATTGAAGGGGTTAAAAAACTTAAAGGAACAAAAATACGCGTCATTGCTGATCGAATCGAAGCGGGGACATATGCAATGGCTGTTGCTATGACAGGAGGCGATGTCTTTCTTAAAAATGCAAATCCTAATCATCTTACAAAAGTGCTTAAGGTGCTTCAAAAAACAGGACTCGAGATTCAAATAGAACCTCAAGGAATTCATGTTAAGCGAAATCCAAAGAACACAAAAATTATGCCTGTTGATATTAAAACAGGACCTTATCCTGCTTTTCCAACCGATCTCCAAGCGCAATTCATGGCGCTCATGACACGGGCTGAAGGAATCGCGCATATTACAGAGACGATTTTCGAAAATCGTTTTATGCATGTTCAAGAACTCAATCGTTTAGGGGCCTCGATAAAGCTTGATGGGCAGACAGCAACTGTCTATGGAACAGAGAATTTGCAAGGGGCTCCTGTCATGGCGACGGATTTGCGCGCTTCTGTTTCTCTTGTGATTGCAGCATTGGCAGCAAAGGGAGAAACAATCGTCAATCGTGTCTATCATCTTGATCGTGGATTTGAGAGATTAGAGGAAAAATTAGTCCGTTGTGGCGCAAAAATCCAACGTATCACAGTGTAATTCCCTTTGAGGGTATTCTTTAATCTCTCTCTTCGGGGGGCTTAATCTCAGAAAACAAGGTTTGTTAATCCTCTCAATAAACGTGGGGTTTATCTCATGGTTTTGGAGTTTTTACGAGCGGGCATAAGTGTTTGAGAGGCGGGTGGAGCTCATAAAACAAAAAAAGATTTGTATCATTATCTAAATGTCGTTTATGGCGCTCATAACACGGGGTTGAGGGAACCGCGCATATTACAGAGACGAGATTTTCGAAAATCGTTTTATGCATGTTCAAGAACTCAATCGTTTGAGGGCGTCTAGAAAGCTTGATGGGCGAGAGGGCAACGCATCTCATGGAACAGAGAATTTGCAAGGGGGGCCTCATCATGGCGACGGATTTGCGCGCTTTTTGTTTCTTTTGTATTTGTGTTATTTGTATTATCATTGCCAAAGAAAATAATTCAAAATGATAGTAAACGTTCACAATATTTATTGTTTTTTAATATAAAAATATGATAATAAAATAATCTATGTATTTTATAGTGTTTATAATTATTCAAGGAAAATGAAATGAAGCAGACTTTTAAATTATTGAGTGCTTTATTGATTATGATTGGATGTTATCAAGCTCAATTGCCTCAAACCATTGCAGGTACATGGAAAAAGTCTGGTGTAAATCAACTTGAAAAAAAAGTTCTTTATGGTGCTTCAGAAGATTTTCAGAATGACCCTGCTTATATAGAATGGTGTATAGTACATGACAAGAATCCGGAGTGTAATCCTTTAGAATCTCGCAATCCACGGAAGTTTAGTAGAACTCTTGGGCACGGGTACTGATGAAAAGGGCAATGTAATCTCTTTAATTGATGAAAAAACGAATATGGAAAACCTATAAAAGACAATCATAACAAAAAAGTATCTTCATTCTTTAAAAGCTGAGGATGGCATTGTTAATGGGGCGCCGATAAAGCGCTATGGATTAGAGGGTAGCGCATCTCATAAAACAGAGAATTTGCAAGGGGGGCCTCATCATGGCGACGGATTTGCGCGCTTTTTGTTTCTCTTGTGATTGCAGCCCTCTTATCTTGTTACATTGGCAGCAAAGGGAGAAACAATCGTCAATCGTGTCTATCATCTTGATCGTGGATTTGAGAGATTGGAGGAAAAATTAGTCCGATTTGGCGCAAAAATCCAACGCATCACAGTGTAAATCTGTAAGATGTCTCTCAAAAATGGCTTTGGGAGGGGGCTATATGTTGTTAGGTGTGCTTTTGGGAGGCTTGATCTCAAAAATAAAGGGTTATTAGTCCTCTCAATAAAAGTGGGTTTTATCTCATGGTTTTGGAGTTTTTACGAGCGGGCATAAGCATTTGAGAGGCGGGGGGGTGGAGCTCATAAAATAAAGACTGTTTTAAATTTTATTGTAAATTTCCTGAAATTGCTTTATTGGTAAGAGAATGTTTTGGTCGTCTACGCAACGGCCAACAGGGAATGAAAGACCCGAAACTTGAGACACGTATTTATCCAGCTTTATGGATATCCCGGATTTCCGGGAGCTTTTGTTATGTCCAGGTGCTCTTTAGCACTAAAAGCAAAAGGCTGAGTCAAGTTTCAGCTCTTTCAACTCCCGGAATACCAATGCGAGGGCGCTCGCAACCGGCAGGGGAGCTTGAAGTGAAAGCTAAAAATCCACACTTTAATGACATTTCGATAGGCAGAAAAATTCGCTTTAAAAGAACAATGCTGGGAATGTCGCAAAAGCAATTAGGTAGCCAGTTAGGTGTGACTTTTCAACAAATCCAAAAATATGAAAAAGGCTCCAATCGTATAGGGGCGGGGCGTTTACAAGAAATTGCTGATATTCTCAATGTTCCCATTTCCTTTTTTTACGCTGATCTCTCAACAAAAGAAGACGTCTTGTATCCTTATGATGAAAGGATCGGAAGTAAAGAAGAGCAAGTCCTTTTGAAAAGTTTTAGAGAGCTCAAACCTAAAAAGCAGAAAGCAATTTTGTGTTTGATTGTCTCATGAGATAAGAAACACTGTTTTAATTTTTATTGCTGATCTCCTGAAATTATTTTATGAACAAGAGCCAAGGTTCTCGTCGTACAGTGTGGTTGAATGGTGGAACCTAAAGCCTGAGAATTCAAGCTGAGACATTAGCCTGCTTTATAAGTATCGCGAGATTCCGGGAGTTTTTGCTATGTCCAGGTGCGCTTTAGCACTAAAACCAAAAAAGCTGACTGAACTCAGTGTTTTTGACTCCCGGAATACGCATAAGAGGCGCTCGCACTCGGCAGGGGAGCTTAAAGTGAAAGCTAAAAATCCACACTTTAACGACATTTCGATAGGCAGAAAAATTCGCTTTAAAAGAACAATGCTGGGAATGTCGCAAAAGAAATTAGGCAGCCAGTTAGGTGTGACTTTTCAACAAATCCAAAAATATGAAAAAGGCTCTAATCGTATAGGGGCGTGGCGTTTACAAGAAATTGCTGACATTCTCAATGTTCCCATTTCCTTTTTTTACGCTGATCTCTCAACAAAAGAAAACGCCTTGTATCCTTGTGATGAAAGGATCTCGAGCAAAGAAGAGCAAGTCCTTTTGAAAAGTTTTAGAGAGCTCAAACCTAAAAAGCAGAAAGCAATTTTAAGATTAAATTTTCGTTAGAATTAAAAAAAGATTAAAGAGGCTCTTGCTAAATAATAAATTATTATATAAACCCTTTTTCAGAGAAGGGGGTTAGCATTTCTCCCTCCCCCCCCCCGCAGAAATGTCGAAATAAAACCTCCTTCTCATCGTTTTAACAATCACGAAAAATTTTATCCTTTATCCTTTATTTTTTTTAAAAAGAGTGACTTATTTGTGCTAGAAAAGTTGCTGTATTAGGCAAATTGGGGGGTGGGGTGTTTTTAGGATTTGGGAAGGGTTTGAAAAATCGTCTTGCCAAATAGAGTTCTCAAAAGGAAACAGTGGAGAGCGATCATCCAAAGGGCGCACAGTGGAGAGTAATCATCAAAGGGGCGGCTTAAAAGAAGCTACCAAAAATCTGGAACTTCAGGCTTTAAATGAGGACCAATCCGTACCGCCGAGACCTTTTCTGCTAAACCTGTGCGATCTGAAATCTCAACCGCTAAACCACAAAGGGTGGCGGGACCACACGCCGGTTCAAAACGATCTTGCTTCGTCTTATAAAGAAAACGGTGTAAGGGTTCTTCTTTATCCATTCCAAGAGATGAATTATAATCTCCACACATGCCTGCATCTGTTAAATAGGCGCTCCCACCTTCTAAGATCTGCGCGTCAGCCGTGGGAATATGCGTATGTGTGCCAACGATAACACTCACACGACCATCAAGAAAATGGCCAAAACATTGCTTCTCGCTTGTCGTTTCTGCGTGAAAGTCAAAAATAACCGTATCGGCTTGCTCCATCAATGAACAGGCAAGCAGAATATTTTCCGCTGTTTCAAATGGATCTTCTACTTTGAACGGCATAAAAACGCTGCCCAACAGATTGGCGACAAGAACACGGGCTCCATTTTTTGCCGTAAAAATACCAACACCTCTTCCGGGAGTTTCTTTCGAAAAATTGGCAGGGCGTAAAAAACGATCGCTCTCATGGGCATACTGCAATGCTTCTTTGTGAGAAAAAGCATGATTGCCCGTGGTGACAACATCAACACCGGCTATCAAAAGATCTTGATACGTTTCTTGTGTGAGACCAAAACCACCAGAGGCATTTTCACCATTTACCACAACAAAATCAAGCTGCCACTTCTTAATCAGTTGAGGAAGGTGTTCAAAAACAGCTTTACAGCCTGTGTTACCAACAATGTCACCTAAAAATAAAAAACGCATAGGCACTTTAATCACATTTTAACATTTTAAGAAACCTTTTTCTGTAAAAATTCCCTGTACCTGTAGATCATGTTCTGCTGCGGGAATAGAGGAAACCTCCTGACATGAAAATCCTATGCCCCATAATGTCATTTGATGCCCTTGTTTTTCAAGAGCTTCAACCGCACGGTCATAATATCCTCCTCCATAGCCAAGACGGTGACATTGACGATCAAACGCAGAAAGTGGAACAATAATATTATTGGGGACAACAACACCATTGTCGGCACTGGGACCAAAGGTGCCAAAGCGCATGGGCTCTAAAATCGTGCTGGGCGAAAATGCACGGAAAACCATGGTGGTGGGATCAAGTACTGCTGGTAAGGCTAAACGTCCGCCGCGTAATGCTACAGCATCCAGTAAAGGACGCGGGTCAATTTCCGATTTAATGGGCCAATAGCCTGCCAAAATGAGGCGTGAAAAATCTGTCCCCTTTTTTTCAAGGTATTCAATAAAGTGGCAACAAGCACGCTGCGAAAAGAGTGTGCGCTCTTCTATTAAAAGAGCATCACGACGCGATAAACCGCTTTTGCGCTGCTGTGTACGAAGGGATGAAGCAGATTCACAGAGGGGATTTTGTGTCATTGTCTCGCCAGTTGTTTTATAAGATGCTGGCATTTTATCTATTGTTGGCGTTTTGTAAATCTCTGTTAAGATAAGAGCTGTGCTCATGAAAAAAAAGCATGAAAAAAGTGTGTGCTCTTTAGGGGGTATCTTGGTGCGACAAGCCGCTTTTGCGCTGCTTGCTGTGCAAAGGGATGAAGCGGATTTACAGAGGGGATTTTTTTGTAAGTGCTGTCTGTTTCATAAAATAAAGCCCCTCGTAATTTTTATTTTTTGAAAAGAGAGTATCGTCATTGGTCTTATGTAAAAGGATGCTCTCAATTTTTATCTGGAAAAATTTTGATGTAAAAAAGGGTGATCCACAACAGCCGATGGAAAAAGCTGATCCCAGGAACCTATACAAATAGGTGGGCGCCATATGAAAAAGCCCACGGGCTTGATCAGGGACAGCTCCCTTGGAGATCATTAAGGTCTCAGGAATACGTTATTTCCTGTCGAGAAGCGCAGAACACCCTCCTTAATATAAAACAATTTCAGAGTTTCTGCTAGAGATAAAATAACCGCGATCTCTTATTTTTCATAAAGTTTTTTCAAGATGGTTTTACAATCTTGCTGGTGGCTGCTGGAAATGGCTGTATTATATATAGAATGCTTTATTCAAAGCAAAAAAAGCAAAAAATATGATTGGGGGTGAGTGATTGAGTGACGCAGAACGGTTTATTGGCAATCGCTTGATTTTTATGTTTCGCGGGAATGCTTGGAGGAGCTTTGAAGGGGAAAAGTTTCTTATTCAAGGATGTTTGTTTAACTGACATTGCGTCTTTGAAGTTTTTTCCTTGTAGGGAATATTTCAGTGCTGTTTTATCAACTTTGAGGGGTGGAGGAGAGCCGATACGGTATGTGCTCCGCTATGGTTGAAGCTCATAAAAATAAAAAAAGACGATGACAGTTTATCAAAGGTGCTTAGCGATGTTTTAAGCTTTTTTCAAAAAATATTTTTTGAGGATCGTATTTACAAATTTTTTATCCATGATGGAGGGATGTAAAAAAAAGAGGAGGTGTGAAGAAGACTCAGGTGTGAAGCGTTTGCTTGCTATGAGAAGAAATTCTGTAGAGGGTATATTGGAAGTGTTTGGAAGCTGCCTTCAATACAAAACAGGTCAAAATTCAAAAAAGACATTGTCAATTGCGTGGTGGGGGGTGATGGCGTGGTTATAAGCAGGGGGCTTTTAGTTTATTGAGTGGAATGTGAAGCCGGCTTGCGTTTTATCTAAGTTTGAAAGGATGTCGTAAAGCGTCTCGTTCTTGAATGGTTTCAAAGAGCTTGTGGTGTTTGTTCGTCTAACAGAGCTTGCACGCGCTTTTGAATCCTGCGCATTTGTGGGTAATACTCTAATGCTGCTTCATAAGCTTTAAGAGCAAGTTTTGGACGCTCTGTTGCCTCCATGGTAACGCCAAGTTCAAAAAAAGCTATATAGTTGCGCGGCTCAAGTTCAAGAGCATGGTTGAGATCAAGCATGGCAAGCTTGAAGTCGTTTAGTTGAATGTGAATCCAAGCACGTCTTACCCAAGCTTCAGCGTAAGTAGGTAAAAGTGCAAGAGCATTATCAATATAATCAAGCGCAAGTCCATAATCGTCGCTACTGATCGCATTTTCAGCCCATGACATTAAAAGATCAATTGTATCGCTCCCCGATTGCGACCATAAAAGTTGAAGTTGTTGACTGATCTTTTTCGCTTGAGAAACATCAGCACAATATTTCAACTCTTTCAGTAAACGTAAAATTTCGGCTTCTTTGCGTTGCTTAACTCTGTCAACATGGGAAAGCTGCTCTTTGTCAAAATCTTCAAGAGTAATCGCAGACAAATCAGAATCAGAGGGCATTGAGGAAGGGGCAGGAGAATTGGGAATAAGATCATCTAACGGTAAAAGCGATTGTGGAGAAGGACGATCTTCAGGAAGCGAAGGAGGATTTTGCCCATAGCTAGAGGGAACAAAACAAAAAATGCCAACAAAAAAAAGAAAAAAAATGTGCTGGAAGATACAGAAAAAACGCAGCTGAAAAAATCGAAAAGCTTTTAGAAAAATAGAAGAATCCATAAAAACAAGCCCCCAAAAGATAAATCACCAAATATTATCAAACAATGGACTCGTAACCAACGGACTTATAACCAAAAAAAACTTAAGAAAAATTTTTAAGCCTACAAAAAGTAGGCATAAAAACATTAACCCTAAAAGAGTTAGCCCTGACGCGCTCTAAAACGTGGGTTCGTTTTATTAAGAATATAAATACGACCTTTACGACGCACCAAACGATTGTTACGGTGGCGCTCCTTTAGTGCTTTAAGCGAATTTTTAATTTTCATCATATTCACCGTTAAACAGTTTACGTAACACAATACTATAATACAACATTAAAACACGAAAATACAATATTACAACCCCAATACACTGCTCACACTATGAACATTGCATTGCGATATCGTACTTGCATCATAACATCACACGACACACTTTTTCACTGTGATCACAAAAAGAGAAGCGCACTCTTAAGGTACGCATTAACCACTTCATTAGCACAACGAATAAGTGAAAATTGCAAAAAAGTAAGAAAGATTTAACAAGAAGTCTTATTCTTGTCAAGGGTGTATTATACATTTCCTATGGTGGGTTAATGGTTGCCTTGAAGGTAAAAATATTCTCGCAAAAAAGAAGAATAAAAAGTGGAAACAAGTAAAAGCTTCTCATTTGTGAGAAGAGAAACCTGTTTTTCCGTAAAATATCATCGTTTAGGCGGTGTAGAAGGCTTATGTAAAATTTATACCATGATGTGTTTTTTGTTAGTGTGTGAGGATATTCTTAAAGTTTGCTCTTAAAACCTAGAAAATAAATTGCATGATGAAGACAAAAGGGATGAATTGATAAGGATCAATTTCTACTGTTCATAGTAGACATAGCAAACTTAAGAGTCTCGCATAGTGTTATGGTTTTCTCATTACAAATCTATGTATCTTTAACCATAGCATTTGCTGCCTGCATATCACAAGCGGGATTGGTGTATGGGTAAAAACACTTGAAGAGTAAGGAATAAAACGGTCTTTTATAAATGCTTTCAAGTGCAAGAGAGTGCTGCAACATTGGGGACTGGCAAAACGGTGTGATGAGGCTGGCGTTTACGCTTCATAAGCTTGAAGAAGGGGTGGTGCACTATAAATGTTTAAGCTATTATCGAGAGCTTTTATACTCTATGATGAGGGGCTGTTGTGAAGTGGTGGCAATGTGCATTGGCCAAGTGTTTCTTTAAAATAAGTGTTTCTCTAAAATAAGCGCGTAAATTGGTAATACAAGTGTCTTCTGTTTGAGGCTTTTTATTTTACGTGAGGGCTGAGAGGATGTTTGGGAATGGATAAGCTTAGTGCTGTAATCACGTCCTGTAATTATATCTTTGACGTGGAGATCAGGAACGGAGTGGCGCGCTTGGAACTTCTAATGGGGGATTAAATTTGTGCTATTAGAGTGAAAGATTCTGCATAAATTTCTCTTTGAAGTCAATAGCTTATGATTTTTTGCAACCCAATTATTTCTACGTGTATTTCTACGTGGGGTGGATTGCTGGATATTGTCAAGCGGATGGGGAATTCAAACCATCCGGTGAGGGAACCAGTATAGTGAGAATACACTTTGGCTCTTGAATGTGGATAGTTTGAATTCCTTTTAATATCCATGCTGTAGAAAAATTTGACCTTCCCAAGGGTGATCTATGATGATGTTTATTGAAAGAGTGAAAGGTTCACATTGTCTGGCGATAGACGTAATAAAAGTATGTCATAATACCAATTTATATACATGTTGCCAATGCCAAAGAGAGCTGACACAATGATCATTGGTATCCCGATCGATAGGGGCAGTGACTCTCTTCCTCCCATAAGGCATGCTATACAAAGAATTCCTGTCATTAATAAAAAGCCTATTGCGAAGACTTTCGTTACGAGAACAATGGGTTTACGAAAGATTAAAAGAAAGAGGAATAGCATGTGTCTGAATGGACCCCCTCTCCGTTTTTTTTGGGAGGAACAGGCTGTGCCTCATTTAAAGTTGCTTCCTTATTTTTAGAAATGAAGTATTTTTTCGCTAAATGAGCGTTTTAAAGGCAATGATAGTATTAAAAAGTATAATTTAGCTTTACTAGGATAATAAAATAAACATTTATACTTAGTCAATTAAGGGTGCTGTTAGGTGCTCTTGAAAGAAGCTTGGAGCGCGAAAAAAATTGAAACTTCGTGAAGTGTGCGGGTCTGATGGTCTTGATGAATGTCATTGTTGAGCAGGATAGAGAGTTACAGAGAGTCTTTTGTGGGTGAGAGTATGCGTAAACAAAGTACGCTTACGATAAGGGAGTTCATAAAGAACTGTGCGGGATGCAATAAAGATATGCCATAAAACCCATGAGCATTATACGGTGGTGATGCGCCTTATAATTTATTGTCTTAACAAGCTTAAAGAAAAGGTGGGAAAATCGATGCGCTGAAAAGAGGGGGAGCGTGAGAGAAGAAAAATTGATTTGTAAAGAAGAAATTTAAGCCGTTGGGGGACGTTGAGGAGACTTTTTCGAGAAAGATGTTGAGCGGATGAACAAAAGAAGAAGGTCCTCTATCCGTTAAGGAAAAAAGAGAGAGAGGAAAGTTGCTATGCTGGAGGGGCTATCTTCTGATCAATATTGGGCTGCGTTTGCGAGAGTTGTTTGGGTAGAGTAATACGTTTTACCTCTCAGCGATTTTATGAGAAAACAAAACTCATGCTTTTGTGAAAATGCTTTTGTGCAAAAATAAACATAAGAAGAGAGGCTAGAGGCAATAAAAGCGCATCGTGGATTGGTATCTATGGGCGCAATCGATCAGTCTCTTTCCTAAAGATTGGGATTAAAAGGAAAATGAAGGGGCTGCCTCTATCATGGGGAATAATGATGCCTAGAGGTAACATGTTGGATGAGGCGGTGATGTTGGATGAGGGGATGATGTTTTTGAGAAAAAAAGGGGGACAGAGTTTTGGGTGGGAAAGAAGGGTTGAAAGGGGTTGGGGAGCGTTTGTTGAGCCGCATGGATAGTCAATCGGTGTGGAGTGAAGATTTGTTTTTGAGGGGGGATGAGATGTGAAACGGTTTGTGGGCGAGAAGAGGTGATGTTTTTAAAAGAGCAGGGCTTGTCGGAGGGTGTGAAGGGGGGAGAAGCCATGTCAGGGGAAAGTTAAAAGGTCAGGGGTGTGCGCGATTTGAGCTGCTGGATATCGGTGTGAGGGGAGAGGGTGCTTTTTCTGTCTTCACTTGGGCGAAAAAGCGTTTTTATATGTGAGCGTTAAGATTTGCTCGCTGGTCCCATTAATTGGATGACATGCCCCATTTTGCGGTAGGGTTGAACAGTGCTTTTGCCATATAAATGGATTGAGGTGCGCTCTTGCGTGAGAAAATATTTTAACGTGCTTAAATTGTTCCCAAGAAGATTTGTCATTTGGCAATCGCTATGACGGTATGTGCTGCCTAAGGGAAGACCGCAAATAGCACGGATATGCTGTTCAAATTGTGAAGTTATGCATGCTTTTTGTGTCCAATGACCAGAATTATGGACACGCGGCGCGAGTTCATTTACTAAAAGATGACCATCCGTTAAGACAAAAAGTTCAATACAAAGAACACCAACATAATCGAGGGCATCCATTACTGTTAGGCTGATTTCTTGGGCTGCTTTTTGCACGTCAAGTGGAATATGGGATGGAACAAAGGATTTATGAAGAATTCCGTTTTTATGTTGGTTTTCAGGGCAATCATAAAAAATATGTTCCCCTTGTTTTGTGCGAGCCGAGAGAACTGAAATTTCTGATAAAAAAGGAACTATTTCTTCCAAAATACAAGGCTGCTCCTGAAAAGTCCTTAAGGCTTCGTCAAGGGTTTGTTCATTGGGGCGGTCAAGTTTGATCTGGTTTTTCCCATCATAACCAAAACGACGCGTCTTTAAAAGACCACGTTCGCCTAAGGCATCGAGAGCGGAAAGAAGAGAAGAAGAATTGTCAACAGCATACCATGAGGCGGTTCCAATCCCTTGATCACGTAAAAATTGCTTCTCAAAAAGTCGATCTTGCGTGATCTCTAATGCTTTGGAAGAAGGATAAACAGGCTTACTCTTCTCTACATATTGAACCGTTTGAAGCGAAAGATTTTCAAATTCATAGCTGACAACATCACACTGAGAAATAAAATGATCTAAAGCTGATGTATCGTCATAGGAGGCAACAATATGGCTGTTTGCTGTTTGAGCGGCTGGGCAATCGGCCTCAGGGCAAAAAATAACTGTTCGAAACCCTAATTCTGCGGCCGCTATGGCGAGCATCCGTGCTAATTGTCCGCCCCCGATTAAACCAATGACGCTGCCTGGAGGTAATATGTTAGGTGAGGGGGCGTTGGACGAGAGGGGCGTGTTGGATGAGAGGGTGGTGTTGGATGAGAGGGGCGTGTTGGACGAGAGGGGCGTGTTGGATGAGAGGGTGGTGTTGGATGAGAGGGGCGTGTTGGATGAGAGGGGCGTGTTGGATGAGGGGGTGGTGTTGGATGAGGGGGTGGTGTTGGATGAGGGGGTGGTGTTGGATGAGAGGGTGGTGTTGGAAAACGGTGCCATTTTAAACCTCCGTTACAGGCGTTTTGGCGACATTGGCTGTTTGTTGTTGACGCCAATCTTGTAATCGCTGGGCGAGATCATGATCATAAATGGCCATAACGGCTGCGGCTAAAAGTGCTGCATTAATTGCACCTGCTTTGCCAATTGCTAATGTGCCAACGGGTATCCCTGCTGGCATTTGCACAATTGAAAGCAAAGAATCTTGACCAGAAAGAGAATGAGAATGCACTGGAACGCCAAAAACAGGAAGAGGCGTAAGGGCCGCTAGCATACCAGGAAGATGCGCTGCACCCCCTGCACCGGCAATTAAAACTTTAAATCCTGCGTCTTTTGCTTCTTTTGCAAATTGATAAAGGCGTTCAGGGGTTCGGTGTGCTGAGACAATATGCGAACTATGAGAAATACCAAGATTTGTCAAAATATCTGCACTATGGCACATCGTTTGCCAATCCGATTGGCTCCCCATTAAAATCGCGACATCACATGATTTTTTCATCATTCACCATCCTTTTCAAAGGTTCAATGCGATTCTTTATCATTATTTTTTTAAAAGTTTTATATTCTCTTTGCAAAGCCAATTGATGACAGAGAAACAGTTATTTTTCAAATAAGATGGAAAGCTAAAAATTTAAAGGGGGATCTCGAGAGTTGAAAAATTAAAGTATTGAAGGTTATGAAGCACTTCTTTTGAGGGGGAGGGATGAATTTTGAGGGGGGTGTTAAGGGGTGGTGTGGGACCTATGAGGCTGTTGAGCTTCGGGATTGTCGTTTATTTAAGGTAAGAGGAAAAAATACATCGGGGGAAAGCCATTGATTGTAAGTTTTAAAAAATGTCTCATTTTTATTTGCTAAAATAAACATGGTCACCATATATTATAAAATCTGCTGCAATTTGAAAAATTGCTTATGAGAAAAAGAGATTTTTATGGCGAAAATGCGTTGCAAAGTGAGGATATTCTTTTGAGAAAAAAGAGATGTCGCTCTCTTAATTTCAAAGGCTATTTATTTTGCTGTTCAAGTGATTCTATTAATTGAGTGGGGGAATATGCTCTTTGTAATCGTTGATATATTTTTAATAATAGCTGATATAAAGGGAAGCGAATAATCAACGCTTTTGTGCTTTTGTTAAGATGTGTTTCTTAGCGATTATATGGTTCTGCGTTTTTTTTTCACTTAAATATAATGACAAGATAAAGTGAATGACGAATTGTGAATAATAAATCCATGGTCTCTTTTTTGCCCAATTTTGTAATAATGGTGGAAGCTGAAATAAATTAAAAGTTAAACACCGGATGTAAAGGAGATTTAAAGCTATGTTTTTTCCATTTTTAATCGCTTTAGGTACTGCAATAACGACTATGTATGGCAAAAAAAATATAAGTTATGCTTTGTGGGCAATTTTATTCGTTGTCATTCTTCTCACTTTCAATCATCACGCAACTTCTACTTTAAATTTATCTTTTTGAGAGAATAGCCATGGAACAAGTTGAACAAAAAAACCCTCATTTCGTCATCTTTATGAATACGCTAGGACTCATTGGGTTATCTATTGTCTTGGTGGTGGCTTTTTATTATCAATTGGTAAAGTTTGAGTTACCTTGTCCCCTTTGTTTGCTACAGCGCGTTGGATTGATGCTGGCAGGTTGTGGGTTCTTGCTCAATATTCACCATAAGGTGAAAAATACCCATTATGGTATGGTTATTCTCGGTTGTATGGTAACGAGTGCCGTTGCAGCACGGCAAGTGTTTTTGCATATAACACCTGATGATTTGGGATATGGTTCAACGTTCTTTGGATTGCATTTTTATACTTGGGCTTTCATTATTTCTGTCCTTTGTATCTTTGCTGTCTCATTTGTCATGATTTTAGGCGAATTGGCACATAAGTTCAAAGAATTTTCTTCTTTTCCATTTTTGAGTAAAACGGCAAGTTTTTTATTTGTGTTTTTGATTGCGGCAAATTTGATTTCTACCATACTGGAATGTGGTGGTGGACAATGTGCTGATGATCCTGTAAGGTATGAATTGTTATCAAATTGGTTCCCTTCACAGTCTTGAATTTTTAATAATCCCTCATCGTGATTTTATTGTTAAAGAGGCGGAAATGTTAAAAAATCCGCTTCTTTTTTATTGATTGGGAAGACATTTTAGCAAGATTATTCGATAATCTGATCTTTTATGCCAACACTGGCTTTTATGAGCGCTTGCGATTGATGTTTTTTAAGCGAAGACTTGCTCTGTGAACCTTTTATACTGTCTTTTGAGGGAGATAAAAGGATTGGTTGCAGGTGTTTTTAGAACAATCCCAGATTGTTGAGCTGCGTGGGTTAAAAAGCTTCGTTTTTTAAAGGTGCATTAACGATAAAAAATTTTTATTCTTGATTTTTCTTAACATTGCGTTAAATAAGTTATTGTATTCATTTTGATGCTTCTGAAGTATCTTTGCTGCTTTTAGAGGGATTAATTTAAAATTTTGAAAATTATCTGAATAATTTTCTGCAGAGGTTTGTTTATTAGAGGCAAACCTTTTTTTTTATCTAATTTTTAGATCTTTTCTTTTCAGTGTGAAGCCTTTTTTAGAAAAAATAAAGCGTCTGGATGACTCTCTTTTTTATTAAGGTGTTGATTTATAATGATAAATTATCATTTCCAACGTGAAGCACAACGCTGAAAAATAATAAGATTTTCTCATCACCCGTTCTCTCATATTGAATCAATTAAAATTACTTGCTTGCACATCATGAGCGGATGGGCCATGTGGGTAAAAACTTTACAAGAAAGGCATGCCTTTAATGAATTGGCTCTTGAACTGAAGGCTGTCCGCAACATTGGGAGCTGGCAGAGTTTTTGTGATGCTGCCAGTGTGTTCCTCCATAAGCGTAAAGATAGGGGGGCTGAATGGATTTTATACATTTCATGGGGGGGGATTTTGCCATTCCTATCATGGATAGCGTTGGCGAAATGGGTGTGATGAGCGTTGAGAGATCTGTCTTTAAAACAAGCGTGTGAATATGCAACGCAAGTATATTGTGTTTTGTGCGTTTTGTCTTACGAAAAAATACTGTGACTTATAAGGATAAGTTATCATTGCGGATGTTGAATGAGAAAAACGAAAAGGTTCTCTCATTTCAAATTTTCTTATAGTCAATCAATTAAATGTACTCTCGTACGTTACAAGAAAGCACTGGATGTAAATAAAAAATTTTTTAAAAGTCGTAAAATGCTTCCTATAAATCCTTTTGATAGCTAGAAGTTGTCGAAAAAATTTATGCTGGTCAATGCAAATAATAGGGCGGTTTATATCTATGATTTAAGTGAAAATAGAGGGATTTAAATGAAAAGGGAGGCGAGATTTTAATGACAGTTGGTGAAAACGTTATTGTGTAATGCATTTTTTACAGATTTTCTGCTTTCTGTAATGACGTAAAAGCGTAAAAACGGAAATGTGCAAAAAAGTAAGCTGCGATTTTATGTGTGGTGTGTGATTTTATCATGGCATGGAATGTGGAGAGAAGATTGGGGTTTGGGGATGAAGAGTCTGTGAAGGGAGGGGAAGTTTGGATGAAGAGGCGAGGGTGCGTTGATGAGAGAGAAGAGAGGGTGTGAGGGAAGAGAGGGGGAAAGTTGCTTTTTGAAGAGGGAGTGAACGGGTGCTTTCAGTGATCTTACTTTAGGGTGGTGAAGGGGCAAGAATATTTTAGAATAGGACGTATCTGTCGCGTTTGATGAAACATCATCTTTTGAGGGGTGGGTGATCTGAAGTTTATAGGGGGAGTTGGATATTGGCAAATAATGTCAATTGTTACTCTTTTGCTTAATCAGAAATCAGCCATAAGATTGCTTTTTGTTTTTTCGCTTTGAGTTCTCTAAAGTTTTTCAAAAGGGTGTGTTCTTTTTCGCTGTATGTTTCTTGATCATAGTGTGCGGCATGTGTCGAAAGATTTTCTTTTGTGGCAATATCTGCATAAAAAAAGCTTATGGGAACATCCAGTTTTTGGGTGATTTCGAGTAAACACCCTGCGCTTACACGATTTAAGCCTTTTTCGTATTTTTGGATTTGTTGGAAACTGACGCCTAAATAGCTTCCTAATTCTTTTTGGGAAAGTCCCATTGAAATGCGTCTATGGCGGATTCTTTTGCCTATCAAAATGTCGATAAAATTTGGATTTTTAGTTGGCACTTAAAGCCCCCTCCGGTTGCGAGCGCCCTCGCATTGGTATTCCGGGAGTCTAAAAGTACTGAATCCGAGTCAGTTTTTTTGCTTTTAGTGCTTAAAGCACCTGGACATAGCAAAAACTCCCGGAATTCCGGGATACCCGCAAAGCGGGATAAATTCATGTGTCAAGTCTTCGGGTTTTCAGTTCCCTATTGGTCGTTGCGTATACGACCAAACTTACAGTATTCATTCATAAGGCAATTTCAGAAAATTGGCAAGAGAAATCAAAATCTTTCTATTCTATTATGCCGTAAAACACTGCTCTTTGAGAGGTGTGGTGTGCTGGTTTGAATTTGACTTAAGGGGGTATATGAATGGAATAATGTTAATTGTTACTCTTTTGCTTAATCAGAAATCAGCCATAAGATTGCTTTTTGTTTTTTCGCTTTGAGTTCTCTAAAGTTTTTCAAAAGGGTGTGTTCTTTTTCGCTGTATGTTTCTTGATCATAGTGTGCGGCATGTGTTGAAAGATTTTCTTTTGTGGCAATATCTGCATAAAAAAAGCTTATGGGAACATCCAGTTTTTGGGCGATTTCGAGTAAACACCCTGCGCTTACACGATTTAAGCCTTTTTCATATTTTGGGATTTGTTGGAAACTGACGCCTAAATAGCTTCCTAATGCTTTTTGGGAAAGTCCCATTGAAATGCGTCTATGGCGGATTCTTTTGCCTATCAAAATGTCGATAAAATATGGATTTTTAGTTGGCACTTAAAGCCCCCTCCGGTTGCGAGCGCCCTCGCATTGGTATTCCGGGAGTCTAAAAGTACTGAATCCGAGTCAGTTTTTTTGCTTTTAGTGCTTAAAGCACCTGGACATAGCAAAAACTCCCGGAATTCCGGGATACCCACAAAAGTGGGCTCAATTGTACGCTCGGATTTAGGGCTTTTAGTTCCCTATTGGTCGTTGCGTATACGACCAAAATTACAGTATTCATTTATAAGGCAATTTCAGAAAATTGGCAAGAAAAATCAAAATAATCTCAAAGACTACAAGATTGGGTACTTTTTAAAAAAGTGCGAAATATGGATTATAAATCGCGTTTTTTTCCTATAGAAATGTCGATAAAATATGGATTTTTAGTTGGCACTTAAAGCCCCCTCCGGTTGCGAGCGCCCTCGCATTGGTATTCCGGGAGTCACAAGTACTGAACCCTAGTCAGTTTTTTTGCTTTTAGTGCTGGTAAGCACTTGGACATAGCAAAAACTCCCGGAATCCCGGGCCCCCCACGAAAGTGGGTTCAATTGTACGCTAGGGTTTAGGGCTTGTTTTCCCTCTTGATCGTTGCGTGGACGATCAAAATATCTTTTAAGTGATAAAGTAATTTCAGAAGATTGGCAAGAGAAATCAATATGTCATAAAACGGCGTTATTTGGAGGGGCGGTGATATCGGGCATATCAATTTATCAAGGTGTTTTTTAGAGTGTGATGAATATTTTAGGATGGATTTCTTTGCCTGGCCTGATGAAACAGTCTCGTTTGAGGGGTGGGTGATCTGAAGTGCGTGGGGGAGATTGGCTAGGCAAGAAGCTGGGTTGTAGAGCATTGTTTTCAGAGAAGTGCGGGGTTGGTGGTGTGGGAATTTTATTTGGCTTTATTCTGTGAATGTGTAAAAGCGTGAAGACGTATATTCGTGAAAAAGGAGAGGAGAATTTGTGCATTGTGTATGCTTTTAGCATGGCATGGAATGTGGTGAAAAGATTGTGGTGGGAGGATGAAGAGTCTATGAAGGGAGGGGGAAAGTTGCTTTTTGAAGAGGGATTGATCGGTGCTTTCAGTGATCTTACTTTAGGGTGGTGAAGGGGCAAGAATATTTTAGAATAGGACGTATCTGTCGCGTTTGATGAAACATCATCTTTTGAGGGGTGGGTGATCTGAAGTTTATAGGGGGAGTTGGATATTGGCAAATAATGTCAATTGTTACTCTTTTGCTTAATCAGAAATCAGCCATAAGATTGCTTTTTGTTTTTTCGCTTTGAGTTCTCTAAAGTTTTTCAAAAGGGTGTGTTCTTTTTCGCTGTATGTTTCTTGATCATAGTGTGCGGCATGTGTCGAAAGATTTTCTTTTGTGGCAATATCTGCATAAAAAAAGCTTATGGGAACATCCAGTTTTTGGGTGATTTCGAGTAAACACCCTGCGCTTACACGATTTAAGCCTTTTTCGTATTTTTGGATTTGTTGGAAACTGACGCCTAAATAGCTTCCTAATTCTTTTTGGGAAAGTCCCATGGCAATTCTTCTTTGACGAATTCTTTTGCCTATAGAAATATCAATAAAATTTGGATTTTTAGTTGGCACTTCAAGTCCCCTCCGGTTGCGAGCGCCCTCGCATTGGTATTCCGGGAGTCAAAAATACTGAACCTAAATCAGCTTTTTGCTTTTAGTACTCATCGCACCTGGACATAGCAAAAACTCCCGGAAACCCGGGAAACCCACAAAAGTGGGATAAATTTATGTTTAGGTTTCGGGTTTTTGATCCCCTATTGATCGTTGCGTATACGACCAAAGTTACAGTATTCATTCATAAGGCAATTTCAGGAGATTGGCAAGAGAAATCAATATGTCATAAAACGGCGTTATTGGGGGGGGTGATATCAGGCATATCAATTTATCAAGGTGTTTTTTAGAGTGTGATGAATATTTTAGGCTGGATTTCTTTGTCTGGTCTGATGAAACAGTCTCGTTTGAGGGGGGGTGATTTGAAGTTTATAGGGGGGTGTTGGGTAAGAAGCTGGGTTGTAGAGCATTGTTTTCAGAGCAGCGCGGGGGTGGTGATGTGGAAGTTTCATTTGGCTGCTTTCTGTGAATGTATAAAAGCGTAAAAACGGAAATGTGCAAAAAAAAGGAAAAGGCTTTATGTCGTTAGGGGGCGTTGTGGTTAATGAGACGGAATGTATAGGGATCGTGTTTTCAAGCTGGGAGAGCAACATAAATAGAAGGAGTGGCTTAGAGGAAGTGTGTGGAGAGAGGAAAAATGGGGCAGGCTGTGTGGGGAAATGCATAGAGAGTGGAGAGGGCTGTGGAGCATGTCGTGGATGGATTTGTGAAGGATGTTTTTGAAAAAAGGAGGGGGCTTCTGGATGGGGAGAGGTGTTTGCATTTATCCCAATGGCGCATGTTTAGGGTGTGGAAGGCGGAAGGTGAGGAAAAGTTGGAGGGATGAGGATTGTTTGTAAGTCGTGGAGATAGTCAGAGGCATTGGGAAAACGCTTGAGGGGGAGAAATTTTAGCGCAATTTCTCGTCACTCTGAAATCAAGATCATCCTAAAAATTGGAGGAAATGGGTGGGAAAAATTGGTGGAGAGAAAGTTTTGAGCCTCAATGTGTGTGGTGATATGTGTGGTGATGTTTTTTGAGCGCATGAGAGAGTAAACTTGAAAAACCTTTCTCTTTTTGTTGAATTTTTATTCACAAACTTAAGAAAATAGGATATGAACGCTGGAAATAACGCACAGCTTAACAAAATATGTGCACTGTAAAGGAAATGTTTGTTTATGTCAAAAGAAGAAGTTTTAGAATTTTCTGGTATCGTTACTGAACTCTTACCGAATGCAATGTTTCGTGTGAAACTGGAAAATGATCATGAAATTATTGCGCATACTGCTGGTAGAATGCGGAAAAATCGTATTCGCGTGTTGGCAGGTGATAAAATCATGGTGGAAATGACACCTTATGATTTGACAAAAGGGCGCATTACATATCGCTATAAGTAGCCTAAGGGGTGGCTTGCGCTTTTTTGTAAAAGCCATCATATTATTTCTATTATTTTTTAACAGTTTTAAAGCTTGCTTTTCATGAGTGAAAAAAGGGGAGTGTTTGAATGGCATTGAAAAACTGTAAAATCAATGCGGAAAAAAGATAAGGAGATTAATGGCGCTTAAAAAGGGGGCGCGTAAAAGGGGCGAGAGGGAAGTCGATTGTGAAGGGGTGGAAATGAAAAATATAAGAGAGTGGGGGAAAAAACGTTTGGCAGATGCTCTTACAGAAGGAATTCATTTGGTGCTTGCTTCTGCTTCGCCAAGACGTTTAGCGCTCTTAGCACAAATAGGGATTGATCCTCAGCAGGTTTGTGCAAGCGATATTGATGAAACGCCAAAATTAAAAGAACATCCTGCAAACCTTGCTAAACGTTTGGCAAAAGAAAAAGCCCTGAAAGCCCAAGAAATTTTGCGCTGGTACGATCAGAATGGTCAAGAAGAGTTGCAGAATGGTCAAGAAAAATTACCTCAACAGAAAATGATTATCTTGGCTGCTGATACGGTGGTGGCTGTGGGGCGCACCATTCTCCCCAAACCAGAGGGTGAAGACGAGGCTTATGAATGTTTGCGATACCTTTCTGGGCGTTCGCACAAGGTCTATGGCGCCGTTTGTGCGCTCAATGAACGTGGAAAAATAACCGTAAAATTGGTTGAAAGTCGTGTCCGTTTTAGACGCTTAACTTCTGCTATGATGAAGGCTTACCTTGCTTCTGGTGAATGGCAAGGGAAAGCTGGTGGCTACGCTATTCAGGGAAAAGCCGGTGCTTTTGTTGTCTATATCACGGGTTCTTATTCTAATGTTGTGGGATTGCCTTTGGCTGAAACAGTCGATCTCTTGACCGCTTATCACTATCCACTTTTCACTCATTGGGTTGAAGAAACGCATTAGAAAAACTTTAAGGCAAGATCAATGCAAGGTGAAAAGCAACAAAAAGAAAAAAGCAAAAATGAAAAAAAGGAACAGAAGAAAAGTTAATGAAGGAGCAGATGACAAAGGTGCGCCAAGAAAAAAAAGAGCTAAATTTGCAAAAAGAGACTCGTCCTCCGCATCCTTGTCCTATTTGTGGTCAAATGTCACAACAAAACGCCTATCCTTTTTGTTCCACACGGTGCCGAGCCATTGATCTTAATCGTTGGCTTTCAGGCGCTTATATTTTACCGCCCCCGCCGCAGAAAAGTGATGAAGAAGAATAAAGAGTCCTCTTGAGAAGAGAATGCTCAGAGCGTTTTTCGTGTTGGAGCTGAAGGTGAGGGCGCGCGGGATTATCGTAAATGGATTCAAGAGCTGGATTAACGGCTTGGTTATTGTCGTCATTCGCAAAGACGCAGATTAAGTTCAATCAATGATGAAAGTTTTAATACATATCTAAGACTTAGCACCAGTGGTTTTGTAATTATAAATTGCTTTGTTGCGGAAGGTGGTTGATGCCTTTAGGGTGTGAGGGAAGAATTGATAATCCAATCAGTATTGCTAAGGAAAAAGAGGGGGGCGTGTTTTAGTGCAAATAGACGGGGCAACAAACAATCGCTTGTTGGTGCTTTTGCTGGGTAATGGCATGGTGTCATTTGGGGGCTGGATTGATTATATCGTGATTTTGACCGTATCTGTGTTCATCTGGAAAGCTGATCAATATGATGTCGCTTTTATTGGAGCGGCAACATTATTACCGGGTATCGTTCTGTCTAAGCCAATTGGAATGTTGGTAAGTCATCGTTATATGATACATTGGTTGCGTGCATCGTTGTTGTTACGGGCGTTATGTACTGTCGTTTTATTGATGGCGACGAGTCTGCAGGGATTTATTATACTGGCAGTTATTCGAGCGACATTCAATAGTCTAGCCATTCCAGCAATTTTCGTTCTCAGTGCAAATTCTGTGCCTGAAAAAGAACGTACTCGTTACTATTCTGTGCTTAACATGATCAATAGCATGGCGAAGATGATAGGACCTGCTTTGGGGAGTACGCTCTCTGCGTTTTTGTCAGATACATATACTTTATTGTTTTCTGGATTTCTGACGTTGCTAGGCTTTATAGTGTTTTGTTGTCTTGGTGCACAACCTGTCTCGTCGCTCATAGTAAAAACAGCGAACACCATGAAATCACGGCATAGGCTTTATGGGACAACTTGGTATGCCTATGTGGCGGTGATGTTTGTGTATTTTGCCATGATCTTTATGGTGAATAATCAGTTGCCTGTCATCCTTAATGCACTGAAAATGAATAAACAGGCTCTTGGGATGTTGGTATCTGCTTCAGGGATTGGTAATTTTTTATATGGGTTTTGGAGAGTGAAACAATCAAAGCATAAACCCCTTACAGGCAAAATATCAGAGTTGTTAATGCCTGCAATGTCAACAATGGTTTGTTTTGTAATGATTTCAGTGTGCTTTTTTTACTTGGATTTACTCCGTATTGAAACTTTGTTTTTCTGTTCTTTTCTTGTTGGAATGGTTAGTGCCTACTTTTCCATATCTTCTAATGTTTATCTGGTAACCAATTTCAATGAACAGATTGGGTTGGCTTCTGGATGGGTGCAGTCTATACAAAATTTAGCTATGTTGGTGGCTCCCTTTGTTGGAGCGTTTGTTTTAGGTCACACTTCGGCTGGGCAGTTGTTCCTTTTTTCTGGATTGAGTGGGTTATTCTGTTTATTGGGTATCAGGATATTGGTAAGCCGTTCTTTGTTCATTATTCATTCTGAATGATTGGCTCATCAACGAAACATGTGTTGTAAATCATTTTTCTGAGATTTAGAGGACGTGGAGATAATCCAACATAGAGCAGCTTTTTCAACGTTATAAGCTCAATCTTTTGATTTTTACTTAACCGCTCATATGTTTTTTTCGGGGCTTTGCCTTCTTGACACTGTTCTACCGTCTCATAAACTCAAGCGGAGACATGGTTTTGAGTAACGATTGCACTGTATTGAACCCTGTTATGCTACGAATAGTTAAACTTTCAACCCCAGCCACTGATCCTCAATCAGCTTGGCTTGAAGCAATAACGGAAACAGAAAATGAGCTATAGTATAAATTATCCTACATGCCGTAAAATATCACTCTTTGAGGGGTGTGGTGATATCAAGTATGGGAAATTTTAGGCAGGGGGTATGTTAACTGTTGTGCTTTTGCTTAATCAGAAATCAACCACAAGATTGCTTTTTGTTTTTTCGCTTTGAGCTCTCTAAAATTTTTCAAAAGGGTGTGTTCTTTTTCGCTATAGGTTTCTTGATCGTGGTGTAAGAGAGTGTCTTTTATTGAGATATCTTCTTTTGTAGCAAGGTCTGCATAAAAAAAGCTCATGGGAACATCTAGTTTTTGGGCGATTTCCAGTAAACATTTGGCACTTACACGATTAAAGCCTTTTTCATACTTTTGGATTTGTTGGAAACTGACGCCTAAATGGCTCCCTAATTCTTTTTGGGAAAGCCCTATTGAAATGCGTCTGTGACGGATTCTTTTGCCTATCAAAATGTCGATAAAATGTGGATTTTTAGTTGGCACTTAAAGCCCCCCTCCGGTTGCGAGCGCCCTCGCATTGGTATTCCGGGAGGTTGGATTCACTGAACTTAAACAGTCTCTTGTTTTTAGTGCTGATAGCACTTGGACATAACAAAAGCCCCCGGAATTTCCGGGATAGCCATAATTGTTTATGTGTTAAGTTTTAAGGAATCCAACTCCTTATTGACCGTTGCGTGGACGATCAAAAACACAGATCAATTCATAAAGTAGTTTCAGGAAATTGGCAAGAAAAATTAAAATAATATCAAAGACTATAAGATTGGGTACTTTTTAAAAAAGTGCGAAATATGGATTATAAATCGCGTTTTTTGCTTAATCAGAAATGTCGATAAAATGTGGATTTTTGGTTGGCACTTCAAGCACCCCGCTGGGGGCGAGCGCCCTCGCATTGGTATTCTGGGAGTCAAAATACTGAGCTCTAGTCAGTTTTTTTGCTTTTAGTGCTGGTAAGCACCTGGACATAGCAAAAACTCCCAGAATCTCAAGATATCCGCAAAGCGGGTTTGTTTTTACGCTAGAGCTTAGGGCTTGTTTTCCCTGTTGATCGCTGCGTGGACGATCAAAATATCTTTTAAGTGATAAAGGAATTTCAGAAAATTGGCAAGAAAAATCAATATGTCATAAAACGGCGTTATTTGGAGAGGCGATGATATCAGGCATATCAATTTATCAAGGTGTTTTTTAGAGTGTGATGAATATTTAGGCTGGATTTCCTTGTCTGGTCTGATGAAACAGTTTCGTTTGAGGAGTGGGTGATCTGAAGTTTATAGGGGGTGTTGGGTAAGAAGTTAAATTGTAGAGTATTGTTTATAGAGCACTGCGGAGTGGTGAACCTTTCATTTGGTTGCATTCTGTGAATGTGTAAAAGCGTGAAAACGTATATCCGTACAATGATGCGGAGGATTTGTGGATTTATGCATTGTGCATGTTTTCGGGTCATGTTGGGATTTTGTCTGGCGTGGAATGCGGTGAGATAAATGGGGAAAGAGTTTGTGAATGGAGGAGAAGTTGGGAGGAAGAGAGTTGTTAAGCGCGTTGGTTGGAGAAGAGTGTGTGGGGAATATTTTAGGGCATGGCTTATCTGGCGTGTTTGATGAAACAGTCTCGTTTGAGGTGTGGGATAGCCATATGAAATAATCAGCAGGGGAATCTGATAGACGGGAAATCAGATTGTTTACAGAACAGTGTTTACAGAGTGGTGCGTGGGGTGCTGGTTTGGAAGTTTCGTTGGCTTCGTTCTGTAAAGATGTAAAAGCGTAAAAATGTATATCTGTAAAAGTGAAGCGAAGGACTTATGGATTTGATTGATGCATTGTGCGTGTTTTTGTCATGTTTGGCTTTTGTCTGGCGTGGAATGTGTTGACAGGATTGGCGAGCTGGAGGGTGTGCAGACTGGAAAGGAAATGAAAGAATGCTGTTAGGGGCGTTGGTTGGAGAAGAGTGTGTAGGGGGAAATGGGGGAATGATCTGAAACGAATGGGTGGTCAGTGGTGGAAACTTGCTATGCAAGCATTTGAATTATTTACAGACTATTGTTTATAGAGTGGCGTGGGGTGCTGGTTTGGAAGTTTCGTTGGCTTCGTTCTGTAAAGATGTAAAAGCGTAAAAATGTGAATCTGTAAAAGTGAAGCGGAGGATTTGTCCTTTGTGTATGCTTTTATCATGGCATGGAATGTGGTGAGATAAATGGGGGGTGAAGAGACTGTGAATGGAGGGGGGAAAATTGAGATGAAGAGGGGTGTTAAGTCGTAAGTATATGACGGCGAGGAAGGGGTGTGTGGAATGGAGGATGAAGAGAGTGCGTATGGACAAAGAGAGGGGGTGGATAAGAGGCGGGTGGTGCAAAGGGATGCGTGAAGGATGGTGTAAGGATGATAGAGAGGGAGGTGAGGATTCTATTAAAAGGGTGTTGTGGTTTTGAGAGGAGGGTGAGAGTGGAGAAAATGTGCTGGAAAGCATGGTGATGAGGTAAGCTAAAGGGTATGGGATGAGAGAAGGGGCGGAAAAAGGAACTAGAAAATGGAGAAAAACAGTGGTGGGGAAATGAAAAAAGCTACCTCACCTCCCCTTTGTTTTCAAAGGGGCGTGAGGAATTTATGTTTTATCAAGAAGAAAAAGCTTAGTTTGCTTTCATAATTTTCCAAGTTTTTCCATCAGACATATACATGATTTTTTGGCCTGTGGTTACTTTTCGTATCTCATGATCGGTACGAATTGAGGAACTTGAAGCTGCGCGGTTGTCTACGAAGATTGATTTCCACATAAATGGGCCGGGGAGTGGGAAAAAGATATTGGGTGCCCAAGCACCATCTTGTAAATGAACGACGACAAGCTCTTCTTTTTTCAATTTATCCGAAATAGTTTGTGCAGAGAGGTCTTTCCCATTGGAAATGGGGACTTTCGGCTCAGCTGTGGGGGAGGCTAAACCTCCAAGGTCGCTTATACTATTCATGCACTGAATTTACATAATATTTGGACGACGTGAGGATCTTTACAGTGTCCTTCAGCAGAGGCATTTATGAACGCTTGGTATTTGTAATCAGCTATAGGGCTGAAAAAGGTGGAACTTTGTGGACTTAACACATAACAGGAGGAAAGATGCCTCTTCCAACGAGAATGGTCTTCAACAAAACTCGAAGATTTATAGAGTTTGCCAAAAGTTTTTGGAACTTCGATAACACCGACTATTGTTGCTTTATCAGCTATAAGGTCGATTATTGTTCCTGTAACTAGATTTCCATTCTTGGAAACATCCAATCTATATCGATGTCCAATTTTCCAAGGAAATTCAATATCACAGCGTACTCCTGAGCCCTCATGGGTAAAATGTTTACATTTCTCACTCTTCCATCCTGTGGCATTCCGGATAGAAAAGTGAATGGTGCGGGTGCCTCTGTTGAATAAACCAATATAGCCACTTTTTCCATTTTTGAATTGAAACTCGTTTCCCCAGAAATAGATGGAATGAGGTCCACCATCATAAGTTATTTGCTGAAAAAAAGAAAATGTATCAAATGACCTATTTTGAGACCATGTGTGTTGCATCGTGACAACTTTACCAGCAAAAACAGCGTAGCTTGGCTTGCTTATGAGACAAAATAGAATAATTATAAGAATATTTTTTACTTTACTGTACAAATTAACCTAATTTCATTTAATAAATTTGAAATGATTCCATAAATAGAAGTATATTTAATGTATTTTAAATAGAAAATATAATAAATACTTTTTATTTCACTCTTAACTACATGTCGTAAAATACGCTTTTTAAAAATCAAAAGGTGTATTTGCTTTCATTTAAATTCAATTCATTAATAATGATGTACTGATGTTGTGGTTTTACTTGTGAGGCTGTGCTGGAGGGGGCTGTGCTGGAGGGGGCTGTGATGGTGGGGTTGTGCTGGTGGGGGCTGTGATGGTGGGGTTGTGCTGGTGAGGCTGTGCTGGTGGGGTTGTGATGGTGGGGTTGTGATGGTGTGGCTGTGATGGTGAGGGCTGTGATGGTGGGGGTTGTGATGGTGAGGCTGTGCTGGTGAGGTTGTGGTGGTGGGGTTGTGATGGTGGGGCTGTGATGGTGGGGGTTGTGATGGTGAGGCTGTGCTGGTGGGGGGTGTGGTGGTGGGGTTGTGATGGTGAGGCTGTGCTGGTGAGGTTGTGGTGGTGGGGTTGTGCTGGTGGGGGGTGTGATGGTGGGGTTGTGATGGTGGGGCTGTGATGGTGGGGGCTGTGATGGTGGGGTTATAGGGGAGTTGCAGTTTTTATTTAAATAATGACAGTGCGCCTTTCTCTCCCTCTTGCTATAGGGCTTGTGAGGACCCATATTCTTTTTAGCACTACGGTTCTTCTTCATGCGGCGTCATTTGCGGTGTTTGGTGGGGATTGGTTGGTCCTTTGAAGATGTCTCTTTTGTGGAATGTTGGGGAGTTTAAAGTGCGGCGGTGGCTTGAGATTTAAGGAAAAAAAATGAACTTGGAAAAATATAGCGAACGGTTGCAAGGTTTTTTACAATCAGCACAAAATAGTGCCCTCTCTTCTGATCATCAGCAATTTATGCCGGAGCATCTGTTGAAAGTGCTGTTAGACGATTCTCAAGGGTTGGCAGCATCACTGATCCAAAAAGCGGGTGGTGATCTTACTCTTATTCGAAAGGCGCTTAACGAAGCACTTGATGCTTTGCCAAAAGTGCAAGGGGGAAATGGACAGCTCTATCTCTCTCAGCCGTTGGCAAAAGTCTTTAACATGGCTGAAGATCTGGCGAAAAAAGCCGGTGATCAATTTGTGACTGTGGAGCGTGTGTTGCAAGCGCTGATCATGGAAAAGACCGCAAAAACCGCTGATGTTCTCACAAGTGGAGGGTTGACAGCGCAAGCGCTTAATCAGGCTATTAATGATTTGCGGAAGGGAAAAACAGCAACAAGCCCCCATGCCGAAAGCCAATATGATGCTTTGCAAAAATATGCTCGTGATTTGACAAAAGATGCTCGTGAAGGAAAACTTGATCCTGTGATTGGGCGGGAAGAGGAAATTCGCCGCACTATTCAGGTGCTTTCACGGCGTACCAAAAATAATCCTGTGCTGATTGGTGAACCAGGGGTGGGGAAAACAGCTATTGTGGAAGGGTTGGCATTGCGCATTGTTAATGGCGATGTGCCTGAAACTTTGCGTGATAAACAGCTTCATGCGCTCGATATGGGAGCGCTTATCGCTGGTGCAAAGTTTCGTGGGGAATTCGAAGAGCGCCTCAAAGCGGTGCTGGCAGAGGTGCAAGCTGAAAATGGACAGATCATTTTGTTTATCGATGAATTGCATAATCTCGTGGGGGCAGGAAAATCCGATGGTCCTATGGATGCTTCCAACCTGCTAAAACCTGCTCTCGCACGCGGAGAACTCCATTGTGTGGGGGCTACAACTTTGGATGAATATCGAAAATATGTTGAAAAAGATGCTGCTCTTGCACGCCGCTTCCAGCCTGTCTTTGTGCCTGAACCTTCTTTAGAGGATACTATTTCTATTTTGCGCGGTATTAAAGAAAAATATGAACAACATCACAAAGTGCGCTTGGCTGATAGTGCACTGATCGCGGCGGCGCGTTTGTCTAACCGCTATATTACGGATCGTTTCTTGCCTGATAAAGCTATTGATCTTATCGATGAAGCGGCGGCACGGTTGCGGATGCAGGTCGATTCAAAGCCGGAAGAACTTGATGCACTTGATCGGCGTATTTTACAGTTGAAAATTGAACGTGAAGCTTTGAAAACGGATGTCGAGCCAACAGCAAAAGAACGTTTGAAAAGCGTGCAGGATGAACTGAAAATATTGGAACAACAGTCCGCTGAGATGACAACGGCTTGGCAGGCTGAGAAACAAAAATTAGGGCATGCTGCTGATTTGAAAAAACAACTCGAAGAAGCACGCAATGCTTTGGCTATTGCACAGCGTGATGGACAATTCCAAAAAGCTGGAGAGCTCGCTTATAGCGTTATCCCTGAACTCGAAAAACAATTGAGCATCGCTGAAAATGATGACCAACAAAATCATCTCGTTGAAGAAACGGTCACTGCTGAACATGTGGCACGGATTGTTTCACGCTGGACCGGTATTCCTGTTGATCGAATGCTGGAGGCAGAACGGGAGGCGCTGTTGCGGATGGAAGATGAAATTAGCAAACGTGTGATTGGTCAGGGGGAGGCTGTTCAAGCTGTTTCTCGCGCTGTACGCCGCGCGCGCGCAGGGTTGCAAGATCCCAATCGTCCGCTTGGCTCTTTCATGTTTTTGGGTCCTACTGGTGTGGGAAAAACCGAATTAACCAAAGCTCTGGCCGCTTTTCTTTTCCAAGACTCCAATGCTATGTTGCGCATCGATATGTCTGAATATATGGAAAAACATGCTGGGGCGCGGCTGATTGGGGCGCCACCTGGATATGTTGGATATGAAGAGGGAGGCGTGCTGACCGAAGCCGTACGCAGAAGACCTTATCAGGTCATTCTGTTCGACGAAATTGAAAAAGCACATCCTGATATTTTTAATCTCTTGTTGCAAGTGCTCGATGAGGGACGTTTGACCGATAGTCAAGGACGTACCGTTGATTTTCGTAATACCTTGCTGATTATGACTTCTAATCTTGGCGCTGAATTTTTAACCGCTTTGCCTGAAGGACAAACAACTGATCAGGCAAAAAATGATGTCATGAATGTCGTCAAAGCGGCTTTTCGTCCGGAGTTTTTAAACCGTATTGATGAGATTATTCTCTTTCAAAGATTGCAACGCCACGATATGGAAGCGATCGTCGATATTCAGATAGAACATTTGCAAAATTTGCTCAATGAACGCAAAATAACTTTGCAAATCGAGCCAGAGGTGAGGAAATTTCTTGCCGATAAAGGCTATGATCCCCTCTATGGTGCACGTCCGCTTAAACGGATTATCCAAAAAGAAATTCAAGACCCACTGGCGGAAAATATCTTATTTGGAAAAATTCACGATGAAACAACGGTGAAAATTATAAAACAAGGTGATCGGTTGGAATTTTTGCCTGAAGATTAAGTTTGAAGAAATTCACGCTATAAAGGGCGGTGATAATCCTATTGTGTGATAAAACACCGCTCTTTGAGGCGTGCTGATTTAGAAAAATTCACGATGAGATAGGCGGGTGTTTTATTGCAAAGCAAAGGGAGTGGTCGGTGTTTTTGCATGTTAAAAGAGTGTTCTCGAATATCGTAGGATTCTTTTACTTCTGTTTGTAGTGAAAACTATTTTCTTGCAATGTAATGAGTGAAGTCACAAGCGGGATTGCTTTATTGCTTTATTGCTTTATTGCTTTGTGCGTAAAAGCGTTAAAGAGAAATGCCGTTTATCTGCCGTAAAACATTGCTCTTTGAGGGGGCTGATCTGTGACATGGGGAATTTTAGACGAAGATATTTTGACGATGGATTGGAGTTTTGCTGTTTAAGCAAAAGGTGGAGGATGCGGAAAATGCACTGCTCTCTCATTTTTTCGGTGCTATGCGTTTTTCTGCTTTAAAATTTTGCTAAAAGTTTTTTAAAACTGTTTGATTGATCACAACTCTATGTTGGTGGCTAATAGATGATGGAGCATGATTATCTGCACAATCAAGTTTGCTCCTTTGCAGTTTTTTTTAATCAAGATAAAGACTTGAAAAACAAGACCCCTAACCTGTTTTTGGTTAAAATTTCCGCTATTCGTTGTTATAAAAGCAAGTTTAAGTGAAGGTGTATATTAAAAATATCATCTATATCTTAATTGATTTTACTTTACTTATTTACCAATAAACTATAATATGGTAAATACTAAGTAAAACAAAAATATAATGAACTTTTTTCAAGAACTTTAATAAAAACTGTATTGGAGTTTATTGATCAAAAGGATCATTTGAGATTTAAATGGGGGGTGTAATCTCGTGAAATTAGCCACAAACTTAGCCACAAACAAGGAAATAATTAACAGCTGGTTTGCAGAGGGAGTGAAGAGTTACAATTGGCATATTCCAAAAGGCTTAAAGGATTTCTACGAGGATAGGAAAGATTCGTTAATAAGTGATGATAAGCTTCAACAGGAAATTTTGGACTCTTTAATACAGCGTATATCGTTAACACCGGATGATTCCAATCCATTAAAGATGTTTCTTGAACAAGGCATTTCTTTTAGGGAGGAGCAAGGGGAGAGAGTTTTTGATACTATTAGAGGTGAGCATTCGATATTTGTTAAAAGTGGAGAAAGCGTTGATCCATTTAAAGTGAATGATCCAGAAATTGACGCATCATCTATACCGGACAAACGAGAAAATACCCATACATTTACGATGACGTGTGATCGAAGAGAGCGTGCTTTTAGAGAAGAGTGTGGGCTGGACAATCTTTTAGAAGAGATCAGATCGTTTGTTCGAGAGCAGGATAATGTTGAGAGTTACAATTGGTTAGAAAAGCTTATTGATCGTGCATTAAACAGTGAAGTTGCACCGTTACAAGAAACACAAGAAATCTACATTCCAGACATTCGTGATCTTCGTTTAGATGAAAAATCATATGAGCTCGCTATAAAAATCATTCGACAAGCAGTCGGATGTCTTGGGATTCACTCACGTTTGTACAATGCTTGTTATTTTCAAAAAGCTTGTTCTTGGCGTGATCTTGTATTCATTTTTGGCATAGGTGCTCAATTTGACATAAATGATCAAGTTCTTAACGAAGTCATGAATATGTCGACAGTTTGTGACGCTAAAAATAACCTTTTAAAAGTGAAAGATTTTGGTGAGAAAAATAGCGATGTTATTGGTCTTGCTATGTCAAAAAAAGCGATATCTATCGATGACTTAAAAATAAAAAGGTATAGCAAGTTTGATCCAAACAATTTGCGCACGAATATCTTTTTTCATATTGGGCAATCGTCATTATTTCGTCCGTTTGAAACAATGATTGTCTTTAAAGCAGGGACTGATGATCAGATTGAAAAAACAATAAAAAGGTACGAAGGCGCCAATGACATGAAGTTAAAAGAAGAAGCAGAGAAAGAAGCTTTAAAAAGAGTAGCTTTGAAAAGAGTAAAAGCGCTATAAGAAAGACTAATTGAGGCATTCAAAAGTCATTGGAAAATTATAAGTGACAACAAAAATGCAGCTGATTATCCTCCCTTCCATAAAACATTGCTCTTTGAAGGGGTGTGGGGTGCTGGTTTGAATGTGACTTAGGGGGGATATGAATGGAATAATGTTGATCGTTGCGCTGTTGCTTAATCAGAGATTAGCCACAAGATTGCTTTTTGTTTTTTTGCTTTGAGCTCTCTAAAGTTTTTTAAAAGGGTGTGTTCTTTTTCGCTATAGGTGCATTGATCGTGGTGTAAGAGAGTGTCTTTTGTTGAAAGATCTTCTTTTGTGGCAAGGTCTGCATAAAAGAAGTTTACGGGGACATCTAGTTTTTGGGCGATTTCGAGCAAACATTTTGCGCTTACACGATTGAAGCCTTTTTCATATTTTTGGATTTGTTGGAAACTGACACCTAAATGGCTCCCTAATTCTTTTTGGGAAAGCCCTATTGAAATGCGTCTGTGACGGATTCTTTTGCCTATCAAAATGTCGATAAAATGTGGATTTTTAGTTGGCACTTCAAGCCCCCCTCCGGTTGCGAGCGCCCTCGCATTGGTATTCCGGGAGTTAAAAACACTGACTTGACTCAGCTTTTTGCTTTTAGTGCTAAAGCACCTGGACATAGCAAAATCTCCCGGAATTCCGGGATACCCGCAAAGCGGGATAAATTTATGTGTCAAGTCTTCGGGTTTTTAATCCCTATTGGTCGTTGCGTAGACGACCAAAATTACACTTTAAGTGATAAAGTAATTTCAGAAGATTAGCAAGAAAAATCAAAATAATTTCAAAGACTATAAGATTGGGTACTTTTTAAAAAAGTGCGAAATATGGATTATAAATCGCGTTTTTTGCTTAATCAGAAATGTCGATAAAATGTGGATTTTTGGTTTGCACTTCAAGCCCCCTCCGGTTGCGAGCGCCCTCGCATTGGTATTCCGGGAGCCTGAAAGCACTGACCTCGAATCAGCATTTTGCTTTTAGTGCTGAGAAGCACCTGGACATAGCAAAATCTCCCGGAATTCCGAGATATTCGCAAAGCGGGTTCGTTTTTACGCTAGAGCTTAGGACCTTTAATCCCTCTTGATCGGTGCGTAGACGATCAAAATTACACTTTAAGTTAAAGGAATTTCAGAAGATTAGCAAGAAAAATCAAAAATTTTCTATTCTATTGTGCCGTAAAACACGGCTCTTTGAGGGGGAGTGAAAATCTGGAATATTTGAGGGCAGGGCTTGATTTATTGAGCCTGATTAAGTGCTGTTGTTTGAGGGAGATTTGAAGTTTAAGGGTACTAGGCAAAAAGCTTTGTTCGTTTGCAGAGCAGTGCGGAGTGGTGGTTTGGAAGTTTCGTTTGGCTTCGTTCTATGAAGATGTAAAAACGTGAAAATGTGAATCTGTAAAAGCAAAACGGGAGATTTGTGCTTTATGTATAGTCAAGATGATTTTAAATTTAAAGTACTAGGTTGTTCAGCTGGTAAAGCAGAATTTCCTCGTTTAGACAAAAAGACTAATACTGTACAAACAGTTCTATATTTTGATGATAAAAAAGTTCTATTTGTCATAGCAAGAACAGCTATTCCAGATTTTTTGATATTGTCTCTAAATTTGAAACCCCCAGTCAAAATATGGGTCTAATTTTATCAGTAAAATTAACTAAATCTAGTAACAATAATAGAGCTTACTATGTAATAAAATACACGGTATTGCTAATGAGATTTGACTTTAAAATAAGAATGTAAGTTCAATTTTCTAATCCAGAAACAAAAAACTTATGAGTTTAAAGATTATGAAATTTTAAACAGATGTTTTAATGGTGAAAAATTTATTAATTTATTACAAGAAAAAATAGATGATACAGTTACACTTGTCACATTATTATAAAATAAGCCCTCTGCGGGAACAGAGGGCTTCAATAGTGGAAAAAATTCTCAACATTGGGGAAACAATGTCAAAAAAACTGATATGCAAAACTTAAAACCACATATAAATTATGCATGTTCATATCTTAGTAATTCATTAGGTATAAGGGCGATGGAGGAAATTGCACCTTCGGAAACCGTCACTACTAAGAATGTGTGTGAGGCTAGCAGAGAATTAAAAAAATGGCAAGCAGAAAAAAAGTTTAAACAAAAAAAGAAAACTTTGCTGTTCGTGCCCATAAATATAATGAATTAATTCCAAATAGTGCTTTTTATTGTAAAGCGTATCCAGAAACTGAAAATCAGTTAATTCACTACAATAAATATAATAACAAAATTAAACAGAAATATTGTTAAAGATAGAAGTTCTAAAAGACTGATTTAAAAAAAATAATTTCTCAAAAGCTAAAGATGATATCATAAAAGATATGGTTAAAAGACATTTTATTAAAAAAGGATATTTTAAAAAAATACGATACTTTACCAAGCCCTGTAATGAAAAATTTATCGGGAATTACAAAAGCAACTTTTTAACACCTACTTTAGAATTAAATGATGATGAGATATTAAAAAATGCATATAAAGGTGGGCTTTGTTTTTTAAATCAAGAAATGGGGACATATATATAATGGAATTGAAGTATATGATGTTAACAGTATGTACCCAGCTATGATGTTAAAACTGTTACCTATAAGTAATTCTATCTACAAAAAAGACGAAATATTCACAAATTCATATTGTGCGTGTTTTTTGTCACGTTGGGCTTTTTGGGGCGTGGAATGTAGTGCGAGGATTGGGGGAAGTGTTTTCATAAATGGAGGGGGAAGTTTAGAGGAAGAGTGCTGTTCAGTTGTTAAGTGTGTGATGGGAGAGAAAAGGGGGAATGGAGGATGAAGAGAGTGCGCATGGATAGGAGGAGAGTGGGCTTGATTTGTTGAGCCTGACGAAGTGTTGTCGTTTGAGGGGCGGTTGGGTGTAAGCTTTGTTCTGTGGGGAAAGCTGCTTTTTGAAGTGGGGTTGTAGACCAGTGCTGGTTGGGAATTTTCATTCTTTGAGATGTGGGCTGGAAGTCAATATAATAATATAGCAGATTTTGATCTCATAATTTTTACATTCTTTCTTTTTTAAAGCAAATAAGAAAGAAAAATTAATATATTACTTGATATTGGTCTAAATGCTTATACCAAGAGGAGTATTTCTTTAAAAATTTTCACTTAACTTATTAAGCAATTTGTTAGAGTAAACAACTCTTTTGAAGTTCATATCACCAATTGTATTGAAGGGAGTGCAACTTTAACTGTAGAAAAGTTTAATATCGGATGGTTGATATGAATTTATTTTTAAAAAAGAGTCCTTTAGCTCTTTTTTCCTCTCTCTTTATTTCTAAAGTTGGTGATTATGCTTATGAAGTTGTTTTTGTTTTACTGGTCTTAGAATTAACAGATAACATCTTTTTTACAGGTCTTGTGTATTTTTTTCGATTTATCCCTTTTCTCTTTTTTGGTCCTATAGGAGGTTGGTTAGCTGATAATTTTTCTTTGAAGAAAAATATGATCTTAAGTGAACTTGTTAGATTATTAGCCTCATTATTCGTTTTTATAACCACTATAACAGGGACTGCACATATTATTGTTCTTATTTTCGCAGCAATATGTACAACGATAGGAAGAAGTATTTTCCAACCAAGTTTTCAAGCTGCTATTCCCAGAATGTTCTCAGTAAAAGGATCTGACAAAGGCCAATAGCATTGCACAAATTATAGAGGAAACTGCATCCGTCATGGGTCCTTTAGTTTGTTCCCTACTGCTTTTTTTAGCAAATAAATCGGCAGTACTCATTTTTGATTTTTTTACCTATTTTATATCTATTATAGTGTTATTTAATCTCATGAATTTAAATTCAAGCGAGAATAAATCATTCAATTTTATAAAAATTTATCGAGAAACAGCTTCCTATCTTAAATATATTTCTAAAGAAAATAATAATTTATTTATTACGCTCGTTGGCTCGTCGTTTGCTATTCTCTTTACTGGTGCAATTTTAAGATTTTTAATTCCAGCTTTTGTCCTCTCTATAGGGGGAGAGGAAAGCCTTGTGAGTTATATTTTTTCTCTCATGGCTGTTGGAACTATTGTTGGTGGTTTGTTATATCATAAAATTATATTCAAGATTACATCGTTGAAACTCATGGTATTTTGGCTTCTTTATGGGGTTATTCTGTTTGTTATGCCCTTAGCTGCAGAACTTTATTTAAAACTCCTTCTCGTGTTAGCATTTGTTTTAGGATTTATTGGTGCATTTGTGGATATTAGTTTAGTCTCAGCTATTCAATTATACTCTCGTCGTGAAGATTTTGGTAAGAGTTTTGGAACTTTTTCAACTTTAGCGAACTCTGCGGAAGCAGTGTCTGGCTTTATTGCTGGACTTTTTGCACTCGTGGGATTGTTAAGCTCCTTTTTAGCTATGTCTGCATTAATTATTTCCACGGGAATGATTGGCATTTTAAAAATTAAGAAAAATAAAGATACAACATCTCTTAATACGACAGTAGATGACGACCATTGATATATTTAATATCTCCATGCCTTTTCTTTTTTCTAAGACGGTTCGTTAATTATCCTGTTGTAATGTAAAAACATCGCTCTTTGAGGGGGAGTGAAGAGCTAGAATATTTGAGGGCAGGGCTTGATTTGTTGAGCCTGATGAAGTCCTGTCGTTTGAGGAGGGGTGTCTGAAGACTGTGGGGAGCGGATTGGCTGGGCAAAAAGCTTTGTTCGTTTACAGACCAGTGTGTATAGAGCAGCGTGGGGTGGTGAGCCTTTCCTTTGGCTTTGTTCTGTAATGACGTAAAAGCGTAAAAATGTGTCTGTGAGAAAGGAGTGGAGGGATTATGCGTTGTGCGTGTTTTTTGTCACGTTGGGCTTTTGGGGGCGTGGAATGGGGTGTGAGGATTGGGGGAAGAGTTTTCTTGAATGGAGGGGGACGTTGGGAGGAAGAGGGGTGTTAAGTTGTTAAGTGTATAATGGGAGAGAAAAGGGGGAATAGAAGATGAAGAGAGTGCGCATGGATAGGTTAGGAGAGTGTGGATAAGAGGTGGTGGTGCGAAGGGATGAAGGATGATGTGTGAGGGGTAGATATCCCCCTTGGGATGGAGAAAAAATGAAAAGGGGTGGGGATAAGCTTGCCAGTGGAATTTAAGTTGTGAAGTGTTTTGTTTTTATCAAATTGTCGCGTGGGATTTGGGAAATTTCATTCGTTGTTTTAGGGTAGAGCTTTACAATTGTTTCAAAAAACACATAAAATAGCTAATGATGAGCGTAAATGAAAAACCAAAAGAAACAATATCGGTACAAATTGGTAGACAGTGGGGAAGTCGGGATCTAAATGGCTCGTAAAAGCCTAAGTATTCAAACAATAATTACTCTTCGATCACGTGATAATTTCAATGTTATGGGGATAAAAAATATCATTTTTATTGCTTGGAAAGTCATACAATGTCTGTACTTCTTTAATGATAAATCTGTCTTAAATAATATGTAATACAGAAAATCATGAAAATAAGTATAAATATATTATATGTATACTACATTCTTTACATATGTTTTGTGTACTTTTAATATATATATTTTTTATGTTAAGCGTAAGCTTTGAGTACTATTAGAGATGATGGTCGTTTTTTTAACAAGCGAGAAAGTGATTAACTAATGCTTGATTGGAAAGAAATATGTTGTTAAGGCTATTCTTAGAAAGGATGCTCTTATTTCTGGTGTAGGAGCTTCTCAAAAAAGGAAATACAATTTATAGGGGAAGTCTAGATGTCTAAATATTTATTTCCGTTGCCTCTTGTCTTGGTGGCTGGTTGTGCATCTATGAGTAATTATTCATCAAATTATGTCAGTCCAAATATTACGAAAGATGATGTAAAATTAATTGCTAACGATTTTGTCCGTAATCTTAAAAAACCTTTACCGCCCGCTACAACAACACTTATTGTGAAAAAAAATAAAACAGAAGACAACTTTACTCCTGTATTTATTGATCTCTTGCGACGGAATGGATATAACGTGATCTATACAGATCAACCAAACAAACAGCAAAATGGTGTAATCTTGACTTATCAAATAATGCCAATAAAGACAGGTATTCTGTCTATGGTTTCTTATGATGAGGTTGGAGTAACCCGTTATTATTTCCGTACTTATAATAGATGAAACCCCTTTGCCGGTTTGTCTCAAAGAAGTAGATAATGAAGAAATGTGTTTCAGGGGAAATGTTGGGATTGAATTAATCAATAAAAATTTACAGATGTGAAAATTATATATTCAGCTGACAATTACCAGTCGTCTCGTTTACAATTTCAGTATTGTAATGAAAAGAGATATCGTTTTATCTGTTCGCAATTCTTCATGTTCTGTCTCAGTTATATAGCGCTTTTATCATTTCTGTCTTATAGAAAATTACTTTCTGTTCTACAGCTCTATATGCCAATTTAATAGTCAGATCTAAACAATCAAATTCATATGAACTCTTTACGGAAATCTGTTGTTTGAGATTGTTGAAGGGTGTTTTGTTTTTATCAAATTGTCGCGTGGTGGTTTGGGAGTTTCGTTTGGCTGCGTTTTGTAAAGATGTAAAAGCGTAAAAATGTGAATCTGTAAAAGTGAGGCGGGGGATTTGTGCTTTGTGTATGCTTTTATCATGGCATGGAATGTGGTCAGAGAACTAGGGGGACGCGTTTGTGAATGGAGTGGGAAAGGCTGGGATGAAGAGGGGTGTTAAATGCGTTGACTGGAGAAGAGCTTGTGGGGAATATTTTAGGGCAGGGCTTATCTGTTTTGTCTGATGAAACAGCCTTCTTTGAGGTGTGGGATAGCCATATGAAATAATCAACAGGGGAATCTGATAGACGAGAAATCAGATTGTTGCAGACCAGTGTTTATAGAGCAGCGTGGGGTGGTGAGCCTTTCCTTTGGCTTTGTTTTGTAATGACGTAAAAGCGTAAAAATGTGAATCTGTAAAAGTGATACGGAGGATTTGTGGATTTATATATTGTGCGTGTTTTTTGTCATGGTATAATGATAAATCCATTGAGCACTCCTATCTTTACGCTTGTGAAGAAGCAAGCCGGTATCATCATTATATTTGCTAGCTCGTGGGTGTTGGCTACAGCCCTTGGCACTTGAGACGGTTCATAAGAGCCATTTTTATTCCTTTCTGAATCGTTTTTTATCCACACGGGCTCTCCTTGCTTTTGACGTGCAAGCGAATGATTTTGATTGATTCAACATGGGAGAGATTTGAAATGAGAGAATCTTACGATGTTTGGAACTCTCAATCAGTATCAATAATGCTAAATTATTTCTTATAAATCAATATATTGTTATGGTATGGAGTGGTGAGAAGGAGGGGATGAGGCGAAGAGTTATGCAAACTGGAGGGGAAATGAAGAGTGCTGTTCGTGCGTTGGTTGGAGAGGAGAGTTTGGGAATAGCTGTGAACAGATTGAAAGGGGGATGTGTAAAGAGGGGATGTGTGAAGAGATGTGAAGAGAGAAAAATCGTGGTTGGCTTTTATATTCTATGCGGAATTTAACAATTATATTTGCGTCTATATTTGTATGGGGGATATCCGTGAAATGGGTGTGAGAAGCATTGAGAGATGTTTTTTTAATAAGTGGGTGAATGAGAAATACAATGGTAATCCTATTTAGAGGGGAAATCCTATTAGGGGCAATACTATTTAGGGGTAATCCTATTTTAGCTCTTGTTGTTTTGGACATTGTGTTTTTTATGAGAGGCGTTTTGCTGGAATGGCGTTTTGCAAGAGAGGTGTTTTGAGGCATGTGGCTCCCTTAAAGAAAAACACAAAAATATAAAAAGAAAAATATAAAAACTTGACAAGGTAAATGTAAAAAGGTATCATAATGATACAATCGGAATTGTGCGTTTAAATCAGAAGAGATCTCTTGATAAGATTCTGTGAGAGGGGTGGGGATGTTTTTCCAAGGCTTTGGTGTTTGTTATTCTATTATGCTCCGTAAACCGGTGCCGTAAACCGTTTTTTTGAGATGTGGTGGTATCAGGTGGGCAAGGCTTTAGGCAGAGGGGGATATTGGCGAGGGATGTCGATAGGTGCGCTTTTGTCTAATCAGAAATCAACCACAAGATTGCTTTCTGCTTTTTCGCTTTGAGTTCTCTAAAGTTTTTCAAAAGTGCGTGTTCTTTTTCGCTATAGGTGTATTGATCACGCTGTAGAAGAGTTTCTTTTGTGGGAATATCTTCTTCTGCAAAAATATCAGTGTAAAAAAAGGTAATAGGAACTGCTAGTTTTTTAGCAATTTCGAGCAAACACCCTGCGCTTACACGATTGGAGCCTTTTTCGTATTTCTGGATTTGTTGGAAACTGACGCCTAAATAGCTTCCTAACTCTTTTTGAGAAAGCCCCATTGCAATGCGTCTATGACGAATTCTTTTGCCTATCGAAATGTCATTAAAATGTGGATTTTTAGTTTGCACTTTGTGCCCCCTCCGGTTGCGAGCGCCCTCGCATTAGTATTCCGGGAGTTTGAAAGCACTGAGCTCAGTCAGCCTTTTGCTTTTAGTGCTGACAAGCACTTGGACATAGCAAAAGCTCCCGGAATTCCGGGATACCCGCAAAGCGGGATAAATTTATGTACTGAGCGTTCGGGCTTTCAAATCCCTATTTGACCGTTGCGTGGACGATCAAAAACACAAGCTAATTCATAAAGTAGTTTCAGAAGATTGGCAAGAAAATTAAAATATTTGCTATACGGTTATACTGTAAAATAGGGATGTTTGGGGGCGGTGATAACCATGTGAAGTGGTTAGCAGGGAAATCTGATAGACGAGAAATCAGCTTGTTGACAGACCCCTGTTTACAGAGCGGTGCGGGGTGGTGGATATTTCGTTTGGCTTACGTTCTGTAATGATGTAAAAGCGCAAAAACGGTGATCTGTAAAAGTGAAGCGGAGGATTTGTACTTTGTGTATGCTTTTATCATGGCATGGAATGTGGTCAGAGAACTAGGAGAGATGCATTTGTGAGTGGAGCAGGGAAAAGCTGGGATGAAGAGGGGTGTTAAGTGCGTTGACTGGAGAAAAGTGTGTGAAGGAATATTTTAGGGCAGGGCTTATCTGTCTTGTCTGATGAAACTGCATTCTTTGAGGTGTCGTGATCTGAAGCTTATATTTTAAGGGTGTTGGATATATTGGTGAGGGATGTCGATAGGTGCGCTTTTGTCTAATCAGAAATCAACCACAAAACTGCTTTTTGTTTTTTCGCTTTGAGTTCTCTAAAGTTTTTCAAAAGGGCGTGTTCTTTTTCGCTATAGGTGTATTGATCACGCTGTAGGAGAGTTTCTTTTGTGGGAATATCTTCTTCTGCAAAAATATCAGTATAAAAAAAGGTAATAGGAACTGCTAGTTTTTTAGCAATTTCGAGCAAACACCCTGCGCTTACACGATTGGAGCCTTTTTCGTATTTCTGGATTTGTTGGAAACTGACACCTAAATGGCTTCCTAATTCCTTTTGAGAAAGCCCCATTGAAATGCGTCTGTGACGGATTCTTTTACCGATCAAAATGTCGTTGAAATGTGGATTTTTAGTTGGCACTTAAAGCCCCCCTCCGGTTGCGAGCGCCCTCGCATTGGTATTCCGGGAGGTTGAAAATACTGAACTCAAATCAGCTTTTTGCTTTTAGTGCTGACAAGCACTTGGACATAGCAAAAACTCTCGGAACTCCGAGATACCCACAAAGTGGGGTAAATTAACGTTTGAGTTTTTGGGCTTTCAAATCCCTATTTGACCGTTGCGTGGACGATCAAAAACAGAAGCTCATCAATAAAGTAGTTTCAGAAGATTGGCAAGAAAATTAAAATATTTGCTATACGGTTATACTGTAAAATAGGGATGTTTGGGAGCGGTAATCTGATGTTAGTAGGGTAAGTAATCTGATGTTAGTAGGGGAATTTATTGGGTAAGAGGTTGGATTATAGTTTAAAACCGGTGCGGGGTGGAAGCTTTATCCAGCAGAGGAAAATTTGCTTTTTGAAGTCAAATTGTAGATCAGAGCTTATCTGGCGTGTTTGATGAAACACCAATCTTTGAAGTGTGGGATAGCCATATGAAATAATTAGCAGGGGAATCTGATAGACGAGAAATCAGATTGTTGACAGACCCGTGTTTATAGAGCGATGCGGGGTAATGGTTTGGGAGTTTCATTTGGCTTTGTTCTGTAATAATGTAAAAGCGTAAAAACGTTGATCTGTAAAAATGGAGATCCATAAAAACGGAGCAGAGAATTTGTGCTTTGTGCGTGTTTTTTATCTTTTAGGGTGTGTTCCATTTTTTTAGATTGCTGGTTGCTTTTGAGGTTTCATTCCTGATTTTCATGTCATTTTTTTGTGTTTGAGGTTTTGGTTTCTCTTTAGTTGGAAGGAACATGATGATGGTAGATGAACATTGTCTTCCCTTACGTCGAAGAGGGCGGAAAAAAGGGGCTTTGAATAAAACAACAAAGCGATTTAATGAAGCTCTTCTGACAGCGGCGGAGCAGGCTGGCTATCACTATGGTGAAGATGGATTGGTGTCTTATCTTCAGTATCATGCTCTGAATAATCCCGTACCGTTTTTTTCGCTGCTTGCAAAAGTGTTGCCTCTTCAGGGGACTGGAGAAGGGGAGGTTAAAACAGTTTCGCGTATTGAGATTGTACCAGTGAATGCAAAAAGTATCGAACCGGAGAAGCGTGATCCTTCAGCAACGGAGGCTTGAAGAGGGGGCTGTGATGTTTGGGCGTTTATTGGAGAGCAGAATATTTCGGGGGGAGATATTTGGGCTTGGCTTTATGGGGACGCCGGCTTTTATGGGCGATGACAGAGGGGCGTGTGCTGAAGAGGTGATACTCGAGAGGTACGATGCTTAGAGGGCGTGATATTATCTACTGTTTTGGATTTTTTGTAAAGGTTTGGTCTTTTCTCGTTATTGAAGGTGTGGAGATATTAAAAACAGTTTTGCGTATCGAGATTGTACCAGTGAATGCAAAAAGTATTGAACCGGAGAAGCGTGATTTTTCAGCAACGGAGGCTTGTGATATTGAAAAATGTTAGGCTGAGGTGGATGATGCGGGGTGACATCTTGGAAGGGGGCTGCTTTGGTGATTGCTTGTCTTGAGGGGATTGAAGCGGAGGCTTATCGTCTTTGTAGGCGCTCGTGATACTTGGCTTGGGTGAATGATGCCGTAAGAGCCATGTGCTGGAGGAGATTTGGTGCAGGATGTTTGTGTGGTGGATATGGGACAGTGTTTTGATGGGTGAAGGGCGTGAAACTTGAGAGAAGTGTTATGTTTGCGGGATGCATGTGTTTTGGTGGGGGTATTTTGGGGGATAGACAAGTGTGAGGATTGGGGAAGCTTGAGAGGCATGATATTGGAGGATGTTGGGCTTTGGATATGCCTGAGAGCCATGTGTTGAGGCTATGATTTGGTGGGGGGATGCCGTGCTTTGGTTGGGGGATGACAGGGCGCGGTGTTTGAGGGGTGGGACCCTTGGGGGGGCGCATATCGTGTATATGCGGGGTCAAACGCGGTCAAAGCGGTCAACGCGGTCAAAGGGGGGCTTCATGCAAAAAAGTGAAATTCATTGCGTATTAGGATGAAGAGAAGATAAAGCGCTGCTTTTGAGAAGGGCGTTTTTCGTTCAATTGCTCGTTTCTTTCAATTGCTCTGGGATAATTAAACTTGGGATAAGCAAAAGGATGAAGCGCAATTATTGCTAAAGTATGAAAATTTATAATGAAAATTGTTCAGAAAATTTCTCAAAAAATAGAGCAGAAAACGGCTCAAGTGGCTCTTATTCCAAAGCTTATTCCTGTTTTTACTGGAAAAGCAGATGTGCGAGCTGCTTGGGGAGGACGGGGTTCTGGAAAAACACGTTCTTTTGCTTTGATGTCGGCTGTTGTGGGATATCGCCATGGAATGGCTGGAGAACGCGGGATTATTCTTTGTGCAAGGCAATTTCAAAATTCTCTCAATGACAGTTCTTTGGAAGAAATTAAACGCGCTATCGAATCTTATCCTTTTTTACAAGACTATTATGACATTGGCGATAAATATATTAAATCAAAAGATGGACGGATTGTCTATGTGTTTGCTGGGCTTGATCGCAATATCGCAAGTATTAAATCAATGGGGCGCGTTTTCCTTTGTTGGGTCGATGAAGCCGAGCCCGTGACAGAAACTGCTTGGCAAACCCTCATTCCAACTTTGCGCGAAGAAGGAAAAGATTGGAATGCAGAATTATGGGTCACATGGAACCCGTGCCATGAAAATGCACCCGTGGAAAAACGTTTCCGAAATGTCGATAATCCTCATATCAAAGGGGCAGAAATTAATTGGCGTGATAATCCGCAATTTCCTGAAAAACTCAATCGTGATCGAATGGACGATTTGCAGCAAAGACCAGAGCAGTATAACCATATTTGGGAAGGCGAATATCTCCAAGCTGTCCAAGGGGCTTATTATCAGAAATGTCTTCTCGAAGCTGAAATGGAAGGGCGGATTACCACCGTTCCACGTGATCCTTTGATGCAGGTGAGAATCTTTTGGGATATCGGGGGAACAGGAGCAAAGGCTGATGCTACCGCATTGTGGGTTGCGCAATTTATTGGACGGGAAATTCGAGTGCTCGATTATTATGAAGCCCAAGGACAGCCTCTCTCAGAGCATGTGGGCTGGGTCTTTCAAAGGGGATATGAAAAGGCTCTCATGGTTTTGCCCCATGATGGCGCAACAAAAGATCGTGTTTATAATGTGAGTTTTGAAAGTGCCCTTCAACAAGCTGGGTTTCAAACTAAAGTGATCCCTAATCAAGGGACAGGCGCTGTGAAAATGCGTATCGAAGCCGTAAGGCGATTGTTTCCTGCACTATGGTTTAATCGTGAAACGACATGTGCGGGCAGAAAAGCACTCGCTTGGTATCATGAAAAGCGCGACGAACAGCGCAATATCGGACTAGGGGCTGAACATGATTGGGCTAGCCATGGGGCCGATGCCTTTGGACTGATGTGTGTGGCTTATGAACAACCAAATGCTAGAGCGCGAAAAAAACCTTATCGCTCGTTTCACCATTCTCAAACTTCATGGATGGCTTTTTAATGAATATTTCTACAGATTCTTCTTTTGATCAAATCGAAACGCTTGAAAATCAAGCACTCTTTAAAAAACTCGTGGGGTGGTATCAGGATGATATTGCCCATGTCGAAAAATGGCGAAAAAATGCCCAAGAAGATTACGATTTTTATAATGGACGGCAATGGAATGAGCAAGACTTGGCTGCCTTGCACGAACAAAATAGACCGGTCATGACTTTTAACCGTATTGCGCCTTTAATTAATGCCGTGATTGGGGCTGAGCGCAATAATAAAAGACAAGTTCAATTTATTCCACGACAAGAAGGAGCAGCCTTTGCAAACCAGATTCTGACAGGGGCAGCTGAGTGGTTTCGTGATGAAGCCGATGGGGAATACGAAGATTCCGATGCCTTTCAAGATGCAATTATTTGCGGAATGGGGTGGACAGATACACGCCTTGATTATGAAGAAGATCCACAAGGAAAACCGATCATTGCGCGGCTGGACCCTATGAAAATGGTGTGGGATGCAAGTGCTGTTAAGCCTAATCTTATTGATGCACAACGTTTATGGTATATTGATGAAAAACCTCTTGCTGTGGCTCAGGAAATGTTTCCTAATGTTCATTGGAGTGATCTTAATGCTGATTGGGTTAAACATCAGAGTTTTTTACATTCATCCAGCAATGGGATGACACAAAGTTATCAAGCTGAGAGGGGATATCAAGGAGAGTGGGAAGAGGGAGGGACCTATCAACGTCCTAAAATGGTGACATTGGTAGAATGTCGCTGGTTTGAACGCGAGGTGATTTATAAAGTTCTCGAGCCTCAAAGTGGAAAGTTTATCGATTATTCAGAGCAGGATTTCCAAAATTTAAGCAAAACCTTTCCTCATGTTCAAGCAACAAGGTTGAACAGAAAAATTGTCAAACGGGCATTTTTGGGCAGAAAGCTGCTCGAAGCGCCTGATAAGCCCTTGGTCCCACACAATCAATTGGGATGGGAATGTATTACCGGTACTTTTGATAAGTTAAGCCGGCACTTTTACGGACTTGTGCGCCCTACAAAAGATCCCCAACGGTGGGCAAACAAATATTTTAGTCAAGTGATGCATTTGCTCAATAGCCAATCAAAAGGCGGAATTATGGCAGAACGCGATGCTTTTGATGATGATCGACAAGCCCTCGAGAGTTGGGCTAGAGCCGATAGTATTACTTGGTTGAAAAGTGGTGCTGTGTCTGGGGGAAGAATTCAGCCTAAACCCGTGGCACAATTTCCGCAAGGTTTTTTCCAATTGTTTAATGAAGCAAAGAGCGCACTCGAACAGGTGACGGGGTTGTCTTCTGAATTTATTGGGACAAGAGCTGTCAACCAGCCCGGCGTTCTTGAACAACAACGGCGACAATCGTCACTTAATCTTTTGGCTTCCTTTTTTGATGGGTTGCGTCGATATCGGCAACGACAGGGGAAAATTATTCTCTATCTTATTCAAAATTATCTGTCCGATGGGCGGCTGGTCCGTATTGCTGGTGATGAAAATGCCCAGTATGTTCCACTGACACGCGAAATGGTGACAAGTTTGGAATATGATATTGTTGTGGATGATGCGCCAACAAGTCTTAATGAAAAAGAGCGTACTTTTGCACTGATCATGCAACTGCTTCCTTTGATGCAAAATTTTGCAACGCCTGAGATTATGCTTGATCTCTTACGCTATTCGCCTTTACCAGCCTCACTCATTCATAAAATTGCGATAAAGGCGCAAAATTCTCTTCAAGAAGAGCAAAATGCCTCAGCGCAGATGGGGGGGAATGTGGGAACAGAGCAGATAATGCAGATGTTGCAGACAGTAAAGGCTCAACAATAGGGTGCTTTATCATGTGCTCTCTTGGATGAATTTCATCTATCAGAAGTTGCTTATCTAAACAATTTCCATAGTTACCCATGTTGCTTATGTCGTGCAATGTCGCCTCTCTTTATCTCAGAAGAGCTGTTTTATTGGACAGTGTGTATTGGGGAAAATGTTCGATAGTGTTTTGTCGTCATGGTGGGGGAGCCATGTGGGGGGAATGTTGGAGCCAAAAGATGGGTAAGCATTAAGGGGATAAATGCTCTCAGGCTGTTTTATCTGAAAAATTTAATTTTATTGTTTAAAAAAAGAGAAGGCTAATGTCATGGATCAAGAACACTTAACGCCGGCAGAACAAAACCAATTGAAACAGGATTATCTGCTCTCAACACAAGAGGGAGAAGACGGTGAAATTGGAAGAGAAGAAAAAACTCTTGAAGATAATTTTCAAGGGCAAACGCATCAAAAACAGTATTCTTCGCAAAAGGCTGGAAAAGAGGTTCAAGGGGGAGAAGATGCTCCGCCAGATCCGCAAAAAGACTTTATGGGCTATATGCAATGGTTGGGAAAAACACTCCAAAAACAAGGACTTGTTAATGAAAAACAACAACCTTCTCTGGCTCGCGAAGCAGAACAGTTGCATGCGTTTTTTCAGCAGTCTGTTGCAAGTGTTAAACAAAAGCATCATGATTTTGATCAAGCAGCTGATTTTATTTATGAAACGCGGGCTAAACAGTTAGCAGCTTGCGCTTCGCTCTATCCTGAGATGGCAGATCCCAAAAATATTGATGCGTTGATTGGCGATGAGTTGAAGCAGATCTTGCGCGATTGTGCGCAAAAAAATCAAAATCCGGCTGAAGTGATTTACTCTATTGCACAAAAAATTGGCTACACAAATGTTCCCAATAACATGGATGAAAATTTACAGGAAAGACACAATTCTGCACGTACACTTGCTGCTTATAACGGCTTGACGCCAAATGGGCCGATTTCTTTGGAGATGCTTGATAAAATGTCAGAAGCAGAGTTTAGCGCTTGGGTTTCTGATCCTAAAAATAAAGCTGCTTTTAATCGTTTAATGGGGGGAAGAGAATTTTAAAAATAAAAATGCGGGGGGTGTTTTTTGCGGGAACTTGGAGAGGCTTTTAGCGCAGGGAATGCGGGGGATTTCTCAAAGCACGGATGTGGTGAGGAGAGCTCTTATAAGGGGGAGGCAGACGCTAACAGAAATTAGATAAAACTCACGAACAACCTATTCACCATTTGAAATGAAATGTGGTGTTTTAACAACCGGCGCTTTGCCGGGTTTTTTATGTCAATAAAACTTTTAGAGGATAAAATGACTGTAACTTATATCGGACTTAATGACCCAATGGCAGTGCGCACATGGTCTAAATTACTAAACCAAGAAGTCTCAAAAGCAATTCCGATTGCACCGTTGATTGGAAATGATTCAAACAGTATCGTACAATTAAAGGATGAAACCACGAAAGCAAGTGGGGATGCCATTAGCTTTAATTTGCGTGTGCAGTTGCTAGGCGATGGGGTGAGTGAAGGGCAGACATTGGAAGGCAATGAAGAAGCCTTACAGTTTCTCAATGATCGCTTGGCAATTAATGAACTCGTTCATGCTGTGCGTGTCAAAAATGAGGGAACGATTGATCAACAACGGATTCTTCATGATTTGCGCACCGAGGCAAAAAATGGTTTGGTTGATTGGTATGCAGATCGTCTGAGTATGATGTTCTTCATTCAAGTGTGTGGATATACCGCAAAAGCTATTAACTTTGAGGGACGTACGATTACTCTTAAACCTGTCCATTATGGGTTTAATGCGCCAACGGCACCAACCGATAAACGCATCGTGCGCCCTAATGGAAAAACAAAAGATGAAGATTTAAAATCAAACGATGTTTTTGATCTTAAGCTCATTGATAAAGCTGTCGAAAGGGCTAAATTGGCAAATCCCAAAATTAGACCCGTGCGGATCGATGGGGAAAATGTCTATGTGCTTTATCTACATCCAACCCAAGTGACGCAATTGCGAACCAATACAGATGCGGGGCAATGGCTCGACATTACCAAGGCAATCTATAGTGGAAGTCGTATCAAAAATCCGCTCTATGATGGATCTTTGGGCATGTATAATGGTGTGGTTTTGCGCGAAGCTGAACATATTACCGAAGGAGTCGAATCTGGGACGGCAAATAAAGCTGTACCAAATGTGCGTCGTGCTGTTCTCCTTGGTGCACAGAGTGCTGTGATTGCTTTTGGTAAAGATCGAGGGGCGACACGCTATAAATTGGTGGAAGAACTCTTCGATTATGAAAGAGAATTCGGGGTCGCGGCAAAAACCATTATGGGTATGAAAAAAACTTGCTTTACCTTGCCAGGAAGTACGCAAGGGGCTCAGGATTTTGGCACTATTGTCATCCCAACTTATGGAGCACCTGCTTAAAGCGAATGTTTGCTAACTTCCCCCAACAAGAGGGATCTGTTGGGGGAAAAATTTAAAATGCTTCCAGAAAAAGGACAGGATTATGACCACTTTATACACTGATCCCAAAAATCTAAACCTTACACATTCAGACCATTCTAAAACTTTTGCTTATATGGTCGCGCTTATTCAAGATGAAATTGACGATACAACAGCGGAATATTCCCTGCAAATTCAAGATTCAATTTTTACGGCTTTGCGTGTGTGTGAATGCGAACCCTTTTTCTTTAATGAAAAAAGAGAAAGGACCTTTAAAACACAAAGTGGTAAAACATGGTATGGGCAAGAAGAGGGAGTTTTTATTGAATCAGAAAAGAGCTTGGAAGGCGTCTTTTTAGCAACAAAGAATGCAACACCAACAAAGTTGTTCTTTAAGCCCTTGGAAGTGTTGCATCAACAATATGGTATGCATCCTGCGCTAGGAACGCCATTCTTTTATACGTGCCTTGATCAAAAAATAGGACTCTTTCCAACACCAGAACATGTGGAAACTATGCAGCTTTCTTATGCTCCTGTTCATTTTGCCGATGAACAGCTGAAAGAAAGCGATAATCCTTGGTTGATTTATGCTTTTGATCTTATTAAAGCACGGGCAAAATATGAACTTTATAAAAATATTCTTAAAGACCCTGAATATGCCGCCGTTTCTTTCAGAGATTTTCAAGAACAGCTTCAAGCTTTGCGCATTGAAACATCGCGCCGAAAAGGTTCCTCAAAGATTCGCCCAATGAGTTTTTAAAAGGCTTTGTTCCAAATCGTTGATGGCTGGTTTGTCCCTTATGGTTGGATAAGCGCTGGGGATTGATGGTGAAGGGCTGGTGGATGGCGCTGGGTATGCCATTATTTATGGTATCTTTTTTTTTCGACGTGTTAATCAACTTAAGGTTGTGTGCTTTGTTGAATTTTATGCCTTTAGAGTTTTAAGGGCTTTTGTGGTTTTTTATCAATAAGCCTTGGTGTTTTGAATGGCACTAGGCTCTTCAAAGATTTTATGGGGGTCTTGATGGCTTTTTTCCCAATCGCTGATTATCGACCCGATGTGGCGGATATCAATGGAATTTTTACCGATGAACTTGTTAATGTGCTACCGGCTGATGGCTCCTATATTCCTATGCCAAGTTTTGAACCTTTATCAGAGCCTTGTCCTGAGCCAATTTTAGGTGCTCTTGCGGTTAAAACAAAAAATGGGGTTTCTATTATTGTTGGAACAAGAGAAAAAATATTCTTGCTTGATAATACAACAATGAAGTGGAAGGATATTAGCCAAAAAGGAAAATCTTATCTTGCTAATGTTGATGCTCCGTGGTCTTTTGCTTTATTTGGTGATTTTATCATTGCAGTGAATGCCAATGATAAACCACAAGTGATTGATATTAATCATGATAAAAAATTTAGAAATTTAGGGGGAAATCCACCACAAGCAGGGATTGTTCGAATCTGGGGAGATTTCGTTTGTTTGATGAAATTAACCGAGCATCCAAGGCGGGTTCATTGGTCTGGATTAAATGATGCTGAATTTTGGACCGTGGGGAAAAAAAGTTGCGATTATCAAGATTTTCCTGATGGCGGATTCGTCCAAGGGGCAACCGAGACAACAAATCCAATTATCTTTATGCGTTCTGCAATCTATGCTGGTTCTTTTATCCCTGGCTCTAAGATTATTTTTAGTTTCCAAAAAATTCACGATAAACGAGGTGCAAAAAATGCTGAATCGATTGTTTGTAGAGGCGATTTAGCATTCTTTGCCGATGAGGGCGGTTTTTATCAAATAACAAATGAGGGACAGATTATCCCTATTGGGTTCGAAAAAGTCGATCGAACGATGACCGCAAAATCAAGGCAGGATAATCTGTATACCATGTCTGCGGCTATCGATGGGGTGTATAATCGTGTTTATTGGATGGTTGATTCTGATGAGAACCTTCATAAACGTATCTTGCTCATTTATGATTGGGGATTGCAAAAATGGACAAAAGCTCTCGTGGATATCAAAATGATATTGCCTATTTTCTTAGCAGGAACAACCCTAGAAGGTCTTGATTTTGTGACTAAGAATATTGATGATTTGTCCTTTTCTCTCGATAGTAAAGCTTGGAAAAATGAATCGCCTATTCTGGGGGCATTTGATCAACAGGGGAGACTGGGTTCGTTTTCTGGGGGGGCTATGGCTTGTGTTGTGACATCACAAGAAATGGGGCAGACAAATGGCATGATAACACGGGTGAAAAATATTATGCCTCAAGTCAATAGTGGAAAGTTTTATTTGTCTGTGGGAATGCGCTTTCGACAATCTCTTGAAGAGGAAACTGTTTGGTTGCCAGAAAAACAGCCCTCTTATAATACTGGACAAATTCATTGTCGCGCAAGGGCACGGTTTTATCGCTTTAAATTGCGCATTCCTGAAGGGGTGAATTGGACTCATGTCACTGGATTTGATGTGGAATTGACGCGAGCCGGTATGCGATAGGCCAAAGCCTCTATAAACAAAGGAACAAGGTGGTGCGTTATGCTTCATGCTTTTCTGCGATAAAGGAAAAATAGTCTGCACAATGGCTTATTTTTATAAAGAAGAAAGTTTCCTATTTGTTATGACAAAGGGATGATGGGGCTTCTTTTCTTTTGTTTTATTCTTCTTTTCTTTTTTTGTGCGGTAAGTATGGAACGTGAGAAATGCGTAGGGGGATGTTATTTAAGGGGAGATGAGTGATAAAGCTAAAAGAGCCAAAGTTATGATGCAAGAGAGTCAAGATTTGTATTCTGCTCATTTGACAGAGCAATGGCCATGGGAAAAAATCGCTCCCTATCAAGAGGCACTCAATGCTGCATTGAAAAAATATGCTCAGCGCTTTCCTGATGATGTTTGTCTGGAAAAAATTGCTGAAGAAATCGCTACAGGACAAGCACAATTGTGGCTGGTCTTAAAAAATAAAATCCAATTTAGTGCTTTTGCAATAACCAAAGTTGAAATAACCCATACAGGGAAAAAATGCGTCGTTCTCTCAGATCTTGCTGGAGAGGGAGGGCTGAAATTGGTCAAATTGATTGATGAAGTCGAAAAATGGGCGCGAACAATTAATGCTGAAGAAATGCACATGTTTGGAAGAACTGGATGGGCGAAAAGGCTCGCTCATCACGGATATTCTCGTAATCTTATTCAATATAGAAAGGTTCTCAAGCCATGAGTAGAAAAACCACACCTCAAGTGCAGACAACAACACAAACAAATGCTCCACCTGCTTGGGCGGCTGATATTTTTAAACAAGCCAGTGCTGATGCACTAGGACTTTATAATAAAGGAATTGGCGGCAACGTTTATCAGGGAGACAGAGTCGCTGGTCTTAGCGATATGACAAAAAATGCTCTGACCGGTTTACAACAAGCAGCAGGGCTCTATAACAATCCAACGGTAACGCAATGGTTGAATGCACCAACCAACAGCGCTACAAATCTTTCCAGTATGGCTAAGGGAAGCTGGATTGGAAGCAATAGTAAATTTAATACTGCATTGCAAAATGCCCTGAATAAAACTTCCGATGCAATTAATCAGTCGATGTCTGGGGCAGGACGTTATGGCTCTGGGGCTCACACCGGTGTGCTGGCCGATGAACTAGGCGCTTTAGCAACAAATGCTGCAGCACAGCAATATAATCAAGATATTAACAATATGATGAATGCAAACCAGATGATTGATCGCTCTCAGAATGATCAGGTTAATGCGGCAAATAGCTATTATCAAGGACAGAGTAATGTGCAAAGCAATGCTTTGAAAGGGGGCATGATTCAAGATGTAAATCGTCAAAATATCTTAGATGCTGAACGCCAAAAATGGTCAGAAAAAGATAATCAAGATTGGAACCGATTGCAAAGCTTGTTACAGATAGGAACACAGGCTGCTGGAAATTACGGAACGACTTCAGGAAAATCTACGACAATGCCTTCTGTGACAAAAGATCCATTGCGTGATGCGCAGCAAGTACTTGGATTGGTAGGAGGAATTTTAGGGCTTTGTGATGTGAGAGCAAAAGAAAATATTATCCCTGTGGGGCAGAAAAAGGGATATCCACTTTATACCTTTAATTATAAAGGAAATCCACAACGTTATCAGGGCGTTATGGCGCAAGACGTATTGCGTGTGAAGCCTGAAGCTGTTTATGTCAATGCAAAAACAAAGTTATTGCATGTTGATTATGACAAAATAGGACTGAAAATGGACAAAATGAAAATGGACAAAATACCGGCATCTAAAAATAAAATTGCGGCTTTCTTTTCTTCATTTTTTGCTCGTTTTCCCTTTTTGAAAAAAGAGTATCTTCTATGAGTTCGATTTATGATTGGTCAATTATCGCATCAGAAAATGCTTATGTCGATGAGAGTATAAACTGGGCAGAAGGGCAACCGCCAAGCACAGTCAATGATAGTGCCCGCGCTATGATGCAACGCATCAAAGAATATTTGTTGGATAATGGGGGCGGGATTGAAACACAGTTTACTGTCGATGTGGAAAACGAGAGGACATCACTTCGTTTGGCGACAAAGTCTTTTTTTGAGACTTATATGGATGGCATTGTTGTGCGCTTTAAAGCACAAGGCGTCAACAGAGGAATAACAAATGTTTCTTTAAATCAATTGCCGCCAAGACCAACTTATATGGCAACGCCAGAGGGTATTATGCCTTTAAAAGGGGGGGAAATTCAAAAGGGGGGGCTTTATGAAATCGTCTATACGTGTGATATTGCCGGAAAAAATGCTGATGGATGGTTTTTAACCAATCCTACTATAAAACTTCCTGAAATTCCGCCCTTTCCTCCTTTGCCTGAAACTTTTTCTTCTGGATTTATTGGGACTTTTGCTACAGAAAAAATACCCTCTGGATGGTTACTCTGTGATGGTAAAGAATATTCGCGAAAGAACTATGCCAATCTCTTTGCTGTTTTGGGGGAAACGTGGGGAAAAGGAGACGGGAGAACAACATTCAATGTTCCCGATTTGCGTGGAATGTTTTTACGGGGGCTCGATAGTGGAAAAGCAATTGATAAAGGACGTCGCTTGGGAAGTCGACAAGAAGAGTCTTTTAAATCTCATACCCATGAAGGAAAAACAGATTCAACAGGTAACCACCAGCATAGTTATCCAATGATTGACAAGGTAGTTTGGGATATGAATCACGGTGAATATTATAGAAATCTGGCTCAAGTCTACAATAAAGATCGGTTAACGAAGGCTGCGGGAGAGCATGAACATAAGGTCTTGTTGCAAAAAACAGGGGGGGATGAAACACGCCCCGTCAATATGGCGGTGGTTTATGCTGTCAAAGCCTGAGAATGAAAGCTTTGAGAGAGAAAGATAAAAATGAGCAAAATATCTGTTATGAGAAAAAGTCTTATAGAATATAAAGTCTTATAGAATATATTGTGCAGAAAGTTTTGAGGCGCTTTAGAAAAAAACTGAACTCTCTTTATTATTTTATTTTTTGTGCTGCCTTTGTTGGATGTCTAAAGGTAAGTTTGCCTATTGTTCTTTAGAGGATCAAGACAGTAATTATTGAAGGTAGGGGTAAAAGAGAACAAAAAATCTTCCTTTATTCATAGAGTTTTTTTCTGAGGAATAAAGATTTTATCCAAAAGGCTCCCTCTTGTGGTATCGTGATACATTGTTTAAGGTGCTGGGTTTAAAGCGCTGGTGGGCGATGACAAAAAGCCCATGGATAAAATTTTATCTTGTTATACCGTAAAACACCGTCATTAAAACACTATTATTGAAGCTGGTGATATGGTGATATAAGGAAAATAAGACATACAATACTTGATCCATTTAAGTATTGAAGAGACATCTATTCAGGGGATGGGTGCTTCGTTAAGCCTTATGCAAGTGAATTATATAAGTGAGCAGCAGACGGAATCCCTTCAGAGTAGTTGGATTGTTTCAAACCGATGTGGGGCTAAAATCTTCGTCCTTTTAGGTGGCGGGAAGAGATCAATGGATATGTTTATTTAAAGAGAGAAAAGGCAAAATGGTGCTCTCCTTCTTTTGGGTAGAGCGTGTATGCAAAAAGCGTTCATTCTTTCAAAATGGGCATTTTATTGGCTAGAGCAGATTGGCGATGCGTTTAACACATGGTGAGTAATTGAACTCTCTTAGATGGCATTTTTTACTTGTTAGGAAACTTCTTGAAACAGAATGAGAGTGATACGAGAAAATCTGTAAGACAATGGTTTATCCCGTTGTGTCGTAAAATACCATTGTTTGAGATGCGGTTAAAACTTTATGAATTGGGATGTTTTTCGTCTGTGCGTATTCTTAAAGCAGCGTTTTTTGTAGAATAACTCTAGACAAGGCTGCATTTGAAGGGGAAGCTCAGTCAAATCCATTAGATAAGAAGTCAGATTGTTTACAGACTATTGTTTATCGATTGGCATTGTTTGAAGACCGGTGGGCGTGGCTTTGTCATTTTGGGGAAAGCCAACAAAGCAGCAAGGTGACATGCATTTTTCTTTGGTTTCAGGTGATAAAATCATCATTTTAGGTGGAAAACAGACTATAATCTAAAAAAATACCTTGTAAAAATTTTCAATGAGGAAATTTTTTTCAAAAGCCTTTCACATAGTTGTCTGAGGTTGTCTGAGGTTGTCTGAGGTTGTCTGAGGTTGTCTGAGGTTGTCTGAGGTTGTCTGAGGTTGTCTGAGGTTGTCT
>NZ_JBHIMN010000002.1:8694-17949 GCF_042194155.1 Bartonella sp. MR63HLJHH | reverse complement strand
GAGGAATGCAAGAGCCGTACAACGGAAAAAGATATTCAAATGCTTAATACGCGTTTAGCTTATCAAAAAAGGGGAATATAATGGCACTTTTTCCATTTTCTATTGCTGATATTGATGATCCTGAATGTATTCGTGTGGTTCTTTATGCTAGCGGAAGAATGGGACATGCTCCTTTAAACGCATTGTTGAAGAAAGCATATGAAGATATTACAAAAATTTTAAAGCGCATGGATGCTTTAGCAAAGCGCATGGATGCGTTAGAAAAAAAATTAAATACTCTAGATCCTACCAAGGTCGAACAGAAAAAAAATACGAAAAAAGAGAATCAAGACAGTATTAATAATGTTGTGAGTGCTGGAATAACGACATCGAGCAGTATAGTGAGCGGATCAGAATTTAAAATAGAAGCATTGTCCGCTGGAGACATATTTTTTTCTCCAATAAACGAGACGCCAAAAATAGACTACAGCTCTTTTGTTTCAAAACTTACAGCACATGAGCCGCTAGAAATACACAGTAATGTTAGTCAATACATGGGTGTTGAGCAGTCTAGAGGGATTTCTTCTTTGTTTAAAAAGGAAAAATAGAAAAGAGTGGTCATAACAAACTGATTATAACAATAGGTATGGGTTGAAGCTATAGATCAGATGCACCTTATTTATATCTTCGGTGGGGTGTGGAATTGCACTCTGTTTGAGATGTTAAAAAAAGGTAAAAGTTGTTGCAGGAAAGTTGATCATGAGTTGTTGGGGAGATTAGGGCGCATATTGAAATCTAAGGGCAAGTTTTTAAAGCCTACAGAGAAAGGAGCTGTGCCCAAACAGAAACGCGTGGCAAAAGAAGTTTGTAGACGATAGAAAATCTTGCAATAATTTTAAAAAGCTTTTGGATAGAGCGTTCAATGATTTTAAATTTATAAACAATTTGCTGTTTCTACGCTTTTTTAAAAGAGAAAAAAAGCAGTTTAGTGCAATTTTAATTTGCCAAAAATCCCATAAAAAGAAAAATTTAATTGTCACAAGAACAAAAGCAGAAAAATTCCTATAAGAAAAAAATGCGTGTCATTATATCTTTTCTTATAAAGAAGAGCAATGTTGTACTGTTTGAGCAGGCTTGAAAGAGAAATTTTCACTTGTTTTCTTATCAAACAAGATTGTACAAGCGGTTGTTGATTTGTCTTATCCTGCTTATACTGTAAATACTGTCCTTTCAGGTGTGATGATATAAGGCAAGCCTCTTTGTAAGAGCTCAAATAACACAAAAAGTGTTTTTAAAGGCGTGCCAAATATTTAAGGCAGGGCTTATTTGTTGAGCTTTAAGTTTAAGTAAATCACATGTGGGAAAGCTAAATGGACCCCGCTATAATCCGAGCTATTAATAGATCAGATTGGGTGAAGCCTCGTCTTTTGAAGTGGTGGATGCAAGTTAAGAAAAATTATCTTTTACAAGCGTAAAAGAACGGATTTTATTATAATTATGGACTTAAACCATGTGTGTTTTTCATGGATGATATTGAAATAAAGCTACAAAGTATTTTGATTTATTTGATACGTTTTGATTTTAGAAAGTGCGTTGTTGCAAATGACTTCCATTAATACGAAGGCGTCATTATTTATACTCTTTTTGGATAAATTTTATAAATATAATTAAAAATCTTGCAATATTATACGATTTGTGTATAAGTATTTATTATTGATTTCTTTTGTATTTTATTTTAATTATATCTCTATTCATAAGCCGCGCCATTTAAAGGTGCGGCTTTTTTCTGTTTAATAGCAGGGGTGCTATATATCTATTATTGAGGTGGCTTTGGATATTTTTTTCATTATTGTATTTTGTGATTTCGTTTTGCAGTGAAATCTCTAAATTCTTGAGTGTTTTATCCCAATAAGGAAGATTCAAAATAAAAATGCAGGTATCTGTTTATTTTTTTTGCGTTGATTATAATGGGGGGCGTTGAATAGTTAAAGAATGTTTGTTACTGTTTGACGGAGAGTGATATGGGTGAAGCGTAAAATGGTGGCGCACTTGAAGGTCCATTATCATACATGCTCGCATGATCAAAAATGCAAATGTGTCTTTTACAGTGTTTGTTGATCTCGATTAGAAAGTCCATTCTTTTCTTTGTTTGGAGTTTTACATCAATAATTTCTTATCTTGTTGTCGTGCTGCCTTTTGAGAGTGTGGTGATAGAAGGCATGTAAGATTTTATATATTGAAGTGTTTGTGTGTGGTAAATATGAGGGGTGTTTTTTCGTCATGTGATGAACTCTTCGGGCGGTGGGGATTTTGTCCATAAAGCGTCATAAAATATCACTTTTTGTTCTGTGGTGATAGAGATCCCACGAGGGGGAAAGAAGAAGGGGAAAGTCAAGTGGATTTTGTGAGCCAATCATGTAAACTGGAACGGATTCCATGCGGATATAAATCAGGCTTTGTTTGTTGCATATAGCGCTATTTGTTGCATAACTTGTGATAGCCAATTCTCTAAATAAAGGGATTTGACCGGTAGCAGAAAAAAGAAATCATTACGAGATAGCAAGTGTGCTTGTTTCAGAATGTCTAATGCTTTTGCATGACAAAGGAACGCGAAACTCTGTCACGTCGTCCTTTCATGTTTTCGAGTTCAGGGTTGTCCATATATTTCCTTCAACTTGATCTTTATGCATAGGACGCAAGGGAATTGGAGGCAAGAAATTAGGATGAACATTTTGGGACAAGCAAAAAGCCAATATGTTACGCTCGTTGTTTTACAGCATGTTTGATAAAAAGCTAGGACATCTTTCCAATCCATTATGTGTGTAACCTTAAGGCGTTGTTTTCTTAAGAGAGTACAGAGCTTTTTTGTTGCTTGTCAAACAACATCAAATCTCAACGCTACAGCATGTTTGAGAGAAAGAAGAATGAGAATCCTACAGATTCAGAAGGGCAAAACTCTCTGAGTGACTCCAGCTTTTGTAAGCTAGACTTTATGTATGACAGATGGGGGCTGTATTTGAGTGATTGCTGAAATAGAGAGACAGCCTTATTGAGAAAAATATAAAGGCATATTAATCACTCTTTGTGCTATCATTTTTTTTCTTTATAATTTTCAAAACTATCTATAGCAATATTATTTAAATAATGAAGATAATGCCTTATGCCTTTGTGTATCGCGTGTCTTTTTGGGATTATGCCTCTCACATAAAAACAGAATGCCCCAAATATTATTTGTCTCCGAATATATATTTATTGCATATTTACGGACTTGTTTTAAAGAGATATCCCACTCCCAAGTCCCTTTCACAAGAACACTCGTCAATGGTATAGGGGTAAAGCCCCTATGAAATGGATAAAACTTATAAGGTATCTCCCTCATCTTTATGCTTCATAAAAGTGCAGGTTGGTATTCTCATATATTTTTCCAACTCCCAATGTTACGAAAGCCTTGGTTCGTGAGACGATTCATAAGAGGTATATGCCTTTTTTGTACAGTTTTTAATCCACATGCCAGCTCCGCGTGTAACATGCAAGAAAAAGAGTTTGATTCAACAGCAAACAGATTGAGGATGAAAAATCCTATGGTATTCGGGTCTCTCATTCAATATGCAAAACAATAAATAATCTTTATAAATCAATGTGATATATCTTAAAGAAGACGAATTGTTTATAGAGCTGCATGGATGAAGAATCTTCGTCTTTTAAGGTGATGAAAGAAAATTATAATCCCTATTTTTTCATAAAGGGCATGAGAAAAGTGTTTCACAAAAATTTTATACGATAAAAAAAGAGAGTCTTTTGACATAAGAGTCTTGATCGTTTGCCGCTATAACCTGTATTGTGTATACAGATGCTTCTATCATTTTTTGCTGTAAAAGCTTCTCTTGGGATGTTAAAGGGTACAATCTTTATGGAAAAAAGAATCCGTGCAAGGCAAAAGGCTTATTTCAAAAGATTATATCGCAAGATTGCTTTTGTTTGCATAATACTTTTTTGTGTAGTGATTTTGTGTTTTGTTGTTGCAAAGGTGATCAGTTATTTTTCTTCTCATAAAAAAATAACACAACAAGCACCCGTTGAATTGGTTATTCCTGTTTTTGATCTGCGCGTATATTGCAAGGAAATTTCTGCTTCCGTTATGCCCGATATGAAAAGAGAAGTCTATCAGCATTGTCTTAATTTGGAAAGTGAGGCCTATTTTGCTATTCGTGAAATGTGGGATCAGCTTTCTGATACTGCAAAAAAACAATGTTTGACGTTGGTACGACCTGGGGATGGAAATTATTTTCTCTTACGCGATTGTTTTCTCAATGAAAAAGAAAATAAAAAAGGCAAAAGACGCAATTACTTTTAAGTTTTTATACGGAAAGTTAAAAGGATGCGAATTTTGATGAGAAGATAAAAACCTCTTAAATTACGATCTGCCTCGAGACCAATAGCAATTTGATTTATTTATCTTGTTATATCACACTTCTTATTTAAGATGTGGCGACATAAGGCATGGATGCCTCCTTGAAATGTTTAAGGGGGCGTGGTGGAGTTTTAGGAGGATTTGTTGAGCTTTTTTAAGGGAAATAACAGGTGTGGGAAATCCATTTCGTAATGGTTCTGGTGAAGGGTATAATGGTAAAGCCCCCATGAAGTGTATAAAATTTATAGAGCATGTTCATCTTTACGTTTCAAACAAGAGTAAGCCCCAAGTACCACTTACACTTTGCGAGCTTTCAATGGTGTTTGCTGACAGCCCTTGAGCCTTAGAGATGGTTCATAAGAGGCACTTTTAGCCTTTCTTTATCGTTTTTACTCCACACAGGCTTTTCCGTGTGTAACATGAAAGAAAAAGAGATTGATTCAATAGCAAACAAATTGAGGATGAAAAATCCTAGGGTATTAAGTTTTCTTACTCAACACAAAAAATATGAATGATCATTATAAATCAATTCAGTGTACGAATTTTACAAAAATTTTGATTGTTGACAGAGCAGTGTGACTTGAGAACCTTCGTTCTTTGAGGGCGTAAGTCAATAGAAATGACAAAAATGAGTAAAAAAGAAACATTCCTTTTATAAACATTCAAGGCTGCTTCATGCGTAAAGTGCTGTGCTGGGTTTACAAATGTGCTTGTTTTATAATTCCAGTTTTCTTTATCAGAAAAGATAAGAGAGGAAATGCGTTATGCCATTCTTATTGATAGTTTTTGAGAAGAAGCTGATTTTTAGGAAAGTGTGACATATTGGTCATTTTTTTCATAATTTGATATTTTTTTGTATTTAAATATTTTGCTTTTTAAGCTCAATTTGTTATAAATAAAAACTGTGATTAATTTAAAAACTCCATGGGTTAAAATAGAAATTGATAGTATCTGGCTTATTTAGGAAAGAAGATTAATCTCTTGGTGATTATAGGGCTTGAATAATACTTCGTATTAATCTATCTATAAAAATCAAGAGGTTTTGTGAAGCGATCGTGGATTATCGCTCGCAAGGGGTTGCTTTAGCGATGAAGAGAGGCTATATATCATAGGATAAAGAGGTTCGCGCAGTGACTCGTTGGGATGGAAGTGCTTGTGAGTTAAATGCACGAGGGGGTAGAGGGTATCGGCGTTTTTAGGAGCGGTGGTTTTAGAGCAAAAAAGGAAGCTTCTAATATTCTCTGGCAGGAATTTTTCTTTGTCAGGTGTGTTGTATGTGTGTTTTCCTTTTTGTTTTCCACAAGATAATTATTTTTTTAGTGAAATATGGTTTATTTTAAAAAAAACACTTGGCATTTTATGTGAACATCATTAGGTTTCTGCTGTTTAACAGAGAAAGAGGGAATTTTTGATTTACGATTTCCCTGCTGTTTTGTGATTTTCAAGAAAATATATGCTTTTATCAATATCAGTAGGGTTCGTTTGAGTAAAATAAACGCGGATAGCTTGATAACCGTATGTTAAAAATGATTAGCATTATCAAAAGGTAATGCAATGAGGAAGAGTCAATTAAGACATACATTAAGACAAACACTCCAAAAAGGGATAAAGATGAGGCCACAACAAAATAGACGGGTACGCGGTCGCAATAATAACAATAATGGTAATAACAATAATAATCGTCGCGGTCCTAATCCGTTGTCTCGCAATTATGAAAGCAGCGGTCCGGATGTTAAAATTCGCGGGAATGCTCAGCAAATTGCCGATAAATACATAAGCCTTGCGCGTGATGCACAAGGTGCGGGTGATCGTGTTATGTCGGAGAATTATTTACAACATGCCGAGCACTATTTGCGTATTATTTTAGCAGCAGCTGGACAAATGTCTCAATCAGTTCGACGTGATGAAAATCGTGGTGATGAAAATCGTGATGAAAACAACGAGCAAGAATGCGGTGAAATAAATCTTGACGGTGAAAAAAAGGATGCTGTTGAGGGTGATACAGATGTATTACAGATGCCGTCGCAAAAAAATGGTAATGGCCAATATGCTAAAACGCAAAATGGGGATGCGCGTGAAAATGCTTTAGAGGCTCTATCGGATGAAAAAACGGATCAAGAGCACTGTCACTCTGAGAAAAATGTTGAACCTGTCAAAAAAACACGCCGTTCTCCCCGTCGACGTACTGTACGGACCCAACAAGATGAATCATCTCTTGAGCTTTCACTTACAACAGCAGAAAGCACGAGCAATGGAGATGCATCAACAGCAACAAAAGAGGTTTCTTCGTTGCCTGGATTAGGTGAGGGAATACAGAGAAAAACGCGCCGTCGCCGAGTAGTCAATCTTGAAGCAGAGGAAAATGTTTAAACCTGAAGGGTGCTGTTTAAGCGCTTGTGGTGATGTTATTAGTATCATGATGGTGAATTATATATGCTCAAGAAGCTTTTTGCGCTTCTTTGAATTTTCACGGTCAGTACTAGGAACTTAACGAAGGGTGTTGACAGAAAAGATTGCCCCTTTGCTGGGATTTAAGTAAGGGGATACAGAGAAAAACGCGCCGTTGCCTAAGTGGTCGCATCTTGAAGCAGAGGAAAATGTTTAAACCTGAAGGATGTTGTGTAAGCGCTTGTGATGATGTTATTGGTATCATGATGGTAAATTATATATGCTCAAGAAGCTTTTTGCGCTTTCTTTGAATTTTCACGGTCAGTCCTAGGAACTTAACGAAGGATGTCGACAGACAAGATTGCCTCGTTGCTGGGATTTAAGTGGGGGGATACAGAGAAAAACGCGCCGTCGCCTAAGTGGTCGCATCTTGAAGCAGAGGAAAATGTTTAAACCTGAAGGGTGCTGTTTAAGCGCTTGTGATGATGTTATTGGTATCATGATGGTAAATTATATATGCTCAAGAAGCTTTTTGCGCTTTCTTTGAATTTTTACGGTCAGTGTCAGGAACTTAACGAAGGTTGTCGACAGACAAGATTGCCTCGTTGCTGGGATTTAAGTGAGGGAATACAGAGAAAAGCACATCCGTGTATTTTAAGAGACAGTTCTTGTATAAAGAACGCAATGTCGTTGTTTTATTTATTGACACTTATATTTAATATTGTTCAATGTATTTATGCCCATTTTGCGATGGTGCTCATGAATTCTATCATGTGAAATCCATCGGTTATCTTTGCTTAATAAAAGATGTAAGCTGGGCGTTATAGCTTTAATTTTCAATGTTGCAACAGTTCTTCTTTTGATACCGGATCATTCATAAGAGGTATTTTTATTCATCCATTTCCTTGCTGGGATATGTGAGCAAATGATTTTGATTCAGTTTCTCATGAACAGATTTGAAAGGGGAGAATCCTACAGTATTTGAGGTTCTCGTTCGACATGTAAAATAAATGATCACTATTAAATTAATATGTTGAATTTTTGCACTCAAGAAGATGTCTTTCTTGTACGTTCATTAGAATTTTCCTAAGCGATGTCAGTTTGCTTAAGCATGGGAATGCGTTGATAGAAAGGTTTCTTCTTTTCCAAGATTAGGTCAGGAGATACAGAGAAAAACGCGCCGTCGCCCAAGTGATCGTATCTTGAAGCAGAGGAAAATGTTTAAACCTGAAGGATGCTATGTAAGCGCTTGTGGTGATATTAGTTTGCTTAATGAGGCATTGTTTCCGATATTTCTTTTTTTGTTTCAACAGAAAGAACGGCGATTAATGCACCAGTGTGATAATTGTAAATCATAAATTTTGTTTGTCTATCAGGGGTTAAAACTTTCAGTACAATATTGTGTTCTGAGAGGCTTTGCGACAAAATCTGTGTTTTTTCCGGTAGAGAGAGCGTATGATTGATAACGTGTGGGGTTTTGCTGGGAGAGGAAGATAACTCTATTTGTTTTGGCGCTGATCCGGTTGCGACCACTTTATAAACAATTAAAAACAGTACGGTTAGAATAAGGAAAAGCGTTATTAAAACGGAAATAATCATTAAACCCATAAGTTTTTTTCTCACTCGTTCTACAGCAGGATCTAAAGGGAGATCTTGAGGCAGAGAGTTTTGCTCTGTGTGATGGTCTTTTGAAGGTTGCATTCGCTTATTATCCATCATGTCTTTCATTGATTATTTTTTTGAGATCTGATGGGTTTATGCTTTTAAAGTTTTTTGTGCAAGAGATTTGTGGAAGAAGAATGCAAAAGAGGAAGCGATGTTGGTAAAATACCTTCTTTCTGGACTGTAGATATCTTGTTATTTTCATTTTGGCTTTTAAGCAGGAAATTTCCACGGTTTGTTACAGACCAGATCAATTTTACTTCTTGTTGATGTAAATCTGCATGGACGTCTATACATTGGGCAAAAATTTGTTGTCCAGAAAATGCAAAATTTTTTGTGGACGGTATCATGGATTGTTCACATGCTTGAGCCGTTGGATAGATTTTAACCATTGTATTGTTCGAATAGCAACTATTGAAATCATCTGTACATGAAACTAATAAGAGGATAAAAACAAGGGGATTCATCAATTATTTTCCAAATGAGAGGTTGACAGCATGGGCTCCAATTTGTCAGCCTAGGGGCTTCTTCACCGTTAAACGTTTTTACAGTTTTTTAGTTCCCCCTTTGAGATGTCCGTTCCCCCTTTGAGATGTCCGTTCCCCCTTTGAGATGTCCGTTCCCCCTTTGAGATGTCCGTTCCCCCTTTGAGATGTCCGTTCCCCCTTTGAGATGTCCGTTCCCCCTTTGAGATGTCCGTTCCCCCTTTGAGATGTCCGTTCCCCCTTTGAGATGTCCGTTCCCCCTTTGAGATGTCCGTTCCCCCTTTGAGATGTCCGTTCCCCCTTTGAGATGTCCGTTCCCCCTTTGAGATG
>NZ_JBHIMN010000002.1:0-8594 GCF_042194155.1 Bartonella sp. MR63HLJHH | reverse complement strand
GTTCCCCCTTTGAGATGTCCGTTCCCCCTTTGAGATGTCCGTTCCCCCTTTGAGATGTCCGTTCCCCCTTTGAGATGCCGGTCTATAGTGAATTAATAAAAGTCATTGGCTTGCACGTCATAAAAGGCTGTGTGTGGGCTTTGTGTTGGTGAGAAATATTTGAAAAAAGACTAAAATGCCCCTTATGAACGCTCTCAAAGGTCAATGGCTGTTGCAACATGAGGGACAAAGGGTATGATAATGCTCAGCTACTACTTTTATGAAGTGAAAAGAGGTATGAAGGTAAAGAAGGATGTGGAGTAAAAAGGGGCGTGCTTGATGGTTCACTTTACGGGGGCTATTATATTTTATTTACAGACACTGTTTTGAAATGAGCGTGGATGCGCTGGGAAATATTAAAAAAGTGCGTGAATGAAAAACATAAGTGTATTCTGTTTTAGGATGTCCTATTGTACCTGAAGAGGATATCTCCATTAAAGAATGCGATAAATAAAAGCATAAAATGTGTAATTTCATCAGTTAATTGTTGTTGTCGTGGATGCTTTAGTCCCGTAAAGCTGAAGAGTGATGATGGATGTTAGCTTTACTCCTTGAAATTTTATATTCTGCCAAAATGGAATTGTATGCGCATTGCGAAAGTTACACAAAAAGAGATAGGTAATAGGTTCGCTTTTATTTGGCATATAAAAGCTGAAACGGTTTACTCTTCATTGTTTTGGTTTCTCTCTTAAAATATGCGGTTCTATAAGGGATGAAAGTTGATTGACAGCGGGAATGGAGTTTATATGGCTTAAGTTTTCATCGTTAAGGTTTTGGGGAACTATTGGGGGACATAGTGGTTGGTTTAAAGAGGCTGGAAAATATCTTTGTGCTTAATAAAATAGATGAGAAATTTTGCTGAAAAGGGAAAACTTCTCTTGTTTGTTATTTGAAATGCTCTTTTAAGAAAAAATATCAAAATAAGTATCAGGAACAGAGAGGCAATAGACAATTCCTTCTTTTGTCAATTTGAGGAAAGCGGAACCATTCACGGAAATGGGAACGATTTTTTCGAGAACGGCACTACCAAAACAGGCTTTTTTATTGTTTGGGGGGGGGATGTCGGATTCAAAATTTTCATGCCAAGTGATGATAAGTTGCGTTTTGCCATTCAGTTTTGTTTCGATTTCACAGCGTACACAGATGCTACCCTTTTCTTGGGAAAGGGCTCCAAAAGAAAGAGAATTTACAATTAGTTCATGAAAAGCCAAACCAATATGCAAAGCGGCATTGGGAAAAAGATAAGGATCTACGCCTTCAAGTGAAAAACGTTCTGTTTCTTTCATAAAATAGCCTAAAGCCTGCATTTGGACCAATTCGCGAAATTGAGCGCCACGCCAATCGGAATCAGTGATCAGATCTTGAGAATGAGAAAGAGAATGAAGACGACCTTGAAATTTGCGTAAGAAAACCTGAAGAGATTCAGTATAGCGGGCGGTTTGGCTGGCAATACTTTGAATGATCGCTAGAAGATTTTTAGAACGGTGACTGACCTCGCGAAGAAGGATTTTGAGCACTTGTTCACGGCGGCGTAAACCGGAAATATTGACACCGGTGGTGATAATACCGATAATGTCTCCGTTATCATTACGATGGCAATCAATAGAAAATTTATACCAAATCTCTTGTTTTTTTGTATCTTCAAAACGGGCTTCAACAGTTTGCATTTTGCCACTCGCTAAAACTTGCAGTTTGATGGTTTCCATATTGTCTGCAAGGTCAAGCGAAAAAAAGTCGCTGTCACGACACCCAACCCGCCATTTATTGTGCAAATGGTGTGGCAAGTTTTCAGCCCATAAATAAACCAGATTTGTTGCCTGATAGAGAACACAAATATCAGCACCACGAATCGCTTGCATGAGCGCACTCATATGAGATCTATCCATGGGAGGCTTTGAAAGAGGCGTAACGATCATAATTTTAAGATGTTACTCTGTTCTAAGCCGCTTTAGAAGCATTCTCTTGAAAAAATAAAGCTTGGGAAATAAGCGCTTTCACCATATCAGGGTTAAAAGGTTTGGTCACTAAAAAAGTTGGTTCTGGACGTTCGCCGGTCAGCAGCCTTTCGGGAAAAGCCGTGATGAAAATCACCGGTATACGGTCATTTTTCAAAATCTCGTTGACCGCGTCAATACCTGAACTGTTATCGGCTAATTGAATATCAGCCAAAATCAACCGTGGTTTTTTCTTATGATACATGATGACAGCTTCATCACGCGTGCGCGCTATTCCCACAACATGATGACCTAAGCTTTCTACCATTTGCTCAATATCAAGCGCAATAAGAGGTTCATCTTCAATAATCATTACTTCAGTGGCAATTTGTTGAGAAATATCAATGGATGCTTGGTTGAGAAGCTTACGAAATTCTTTCGTATCCAGATTCATGATTTCGCTGGCTTCTTGTTCATGAAATCCTTCAACGGCAATGAGCAAAAATGCTTGGCGCGCACGGGGCGTGAGATAGGATAATTTGGCACTGGTTTTTTGTTCAAGACCAAATTGGGGCAGGGGTTCAGGGATGTTCGGTGTGGTTTGGTCAAAAAGATGGCAAAAAAGCCAATAGGTACCAATTCGGTCACTGGATGCTTTGGGAAAAATGGAGATATCGGCAATGAGTGCTTCCAACATCGCTGACACATAAGCATCGCCAGAGGATTGGCTACCGGTGACAGAGCGGGCAAAACGCCGAAGATAGGGAAGATGCGGGGCAATGCGCGTTGATAATGACATAATTTATAACTCCTTTGATCTTTCAAGCATTTTGTTGGTTGAAATTCTCAACAGATAAAAAAGTTCCTTGATTTGTATGGAACTTTTTACCGATAGCCATATTTACAACCATAAGGCGAAAAATTCTTCGCGGTGCTACTGATATTATATGGATTAGGGGGATGAAAAATGAACAACCGTGATGAAAAAAATCTCACCACACAATTTACAGTTGGAGATGATCTTCTCGGGGTCAATAGCGAAATAGCACGGAAGTTACGTCAATTTTACATGGAAATTCAAGAAGAAGCACTGCCGCGGTGTTTGCTCGAGCTTTTAGAGAAGTTGGAGCGCGCAGAGCAATTTGGCTTAAACGCAGAGCAATTTGGCTTAAACAATGTGGAAAAGGTTTGAATCCTTTATGTCAAAGTGCGCGAAAAACTTTAAACAAGAACTCCTTTCGGTGTTGCCGGCTTTACGAGCTTTTGCTGTTTCTTTAAGTGGCAAGCAGGATAAAGCCGAAGATTTGGTCCAAGATACTGTTATGAAGGCATGGGCTAAGCAAGATAGTTTTGAGATGGGAACCAATCTTAAGGCTTGGCTTTTTACCATTTTGCGCAATGAATTTTACAGTCAAATGCGTAAAAAGGGAAGAGAAGTTCAAGATACCGATGGCGTGTTTACTCAAAATGTTGCTGTTCATCCTGCTCAATATGGATCGCTTGATTTGCAAGATTTCAAAAAAGCCTTAAATTTGCTTTCTGCCGATCAAAGAGAAGCCATTATTCTCATTGGCGCATCGGGGTTTTCTTATGAAGATGCTGCGGCTATTTGTGGTTGTGCTGTTGGAACCATTAAAAGCCGTGTGAGCAGGGCGCGTAATCGATTACAAGAACTTCTCAAGGTGGATGGTGAGTCTGATTATGGTCCTGATTCTTATTCAGCTGGAAGTACATTGTGTTCATTTAACGGCTAAAAAAGCATAATAATTATGATCGATAGCCTTGTTTTTTTTATTCCCGTTATAGCTATTACAGTAAAGTCAGTATCTGAGGAAATTCAGAGTGTTTGGCGTGTATCCTTAGGAACATAAGAAAAGCCTGTATAAACTTTCCCACGGGCTTTAGGTTTTATGTTCCATAAGGTTGCCTTCCTTTGTGCTGAAAAATGACGACTTTCAAGTTCGCCAATGGACATTCTATGACAACAAAAACAAATTTGATGCCTCAAATGCCTTCTTCTGATGCAACGATATCACGCTGGCGGTGGGTAGCGATTGTTGTTTCTCTTGTTATGGCTCTTTTGGCATCGGTTTTTATTATGTTGCTTTCAAATGCCGTTGATCGAGAAGTCGCACAGTTGAATACAAGTTCAGAATTACGCGAACAGGCTGATTTAGTCCTTATTAGCTTGATTGATATGGCTGTTGCTGATCGCAGCTATGCAAAAACGCGCAAGGCGGAAGATAAAATACGTTTTGAAAATGCAGAGCGGGAGTTGGGGGATATTCTCGATTATATCGCACTTATTGTTTATGCGCATCCACAATGGGATGAATGGTTTACGGCTTTTAAAAAAGAGGTTGAAGCACGAAAAGCATTTATGAATGCCCATATGCATGCTCTTGATGCGATTCCTGAACAACCTTCTCATGCTGCCTCTTTTGAAGTATCAAAGATTCCTGTGGCACGTTTAGCTCAATTGATGACAAGCTTTATTAATGGGGATGATGTGGTGCGACAAAAACAGCGTGAGGGTATTGCATTGATGCGGGCTGCTTTGACATTGGCGGCTATTGTTTCCGTTGTGAGTACTTTTATTTCTGCCTATTTTGTTATTAATCGTTTTCATCGTGATGTACGCTCTTTAAAATTGTATCAATTGCTGCTTCATAGCGAAAATATCGCTCTGGAAGCCCGCGTGAAAGAACGAACACAAGAATTAGAAAGAGCACGCAATCACGCTGAAAAAGAACGCCAACGGGTTGAAATATTGTTGCAGGATGCAAGCCATCGCATTGGCAATTCTCTTGGGACGGTGTCTTCTTTGCTGGGGCTCCAGTTAAACCGGAGCAAAAATGAAGAGGTACGTTCTGTTCTAGGAGCTGCACGCGATCGTATTCAGACAATTTCTACAGCACATCGTCGTTTGCGCTTAAGTGATGATATGGAAACGACTTTTTTGGCAGAGTTTCTCAGTTCTGTTGTGCATGATGTCGAATTGGCTGTCCCTTTTGAATTGCGTGAAAACATCACTATTCACACCAACTTTAAAGATTGTCGCCTGTCTTCAAGAGATGCGACAACACTTGGAATTATCCTTGGTGAACTGCTGACAAATTCCTTAAAACATGCCTTTCCTGATCAACGTACCGGTCATATTTATATCTCTTTTGGTCCCCAGAAAGATGGACAATTGATGCTCATTGTAGAGGATGATGGCGTGGGAATGAAAAGCCAAACTTTAGAACAAAAAACAGGACTTGGTCGTGTGGTCGTGGAACAGCTCTGTATGCAATTTGGTGAAAAACCTCTGTTTGAAACTTCTGCTTTAGGAGGCACAAAGGTTGTCATTCCTTTGCCAAAACTACGCATGAAGAGTTCAAAAAAAGCTCTGACTGATTTTTAAAAGGGATAAACTCTTTGCTCTCTGCTTGTTCGTTTTAATAAAAATGAGAATAAAATATGACTTAGATAACGCGAATACAGCACCATTTACATCAGATTGTCAATTGTCTTCAAGAGAAGCAACATTGCTTCTTCATCTTTTGGTCTTTTTGTTTTTCGCTTTGTTGACTCCGATTATAGGCTTTCAAAATTCTCCTTTTTTGTATGTTTTATAGCTTTTAAGTGCTTAAGTTAAAATTTAAATTTATTTTGAATAAGAGCTCCTTTAAATCAATAATACTTATATTAGTAAGCTCTATTTCTTTGCGAAGAGATTGTTTTTTCAAGTTTTGTTATTTTTTGTAAGGCATGTAAAACTTTAAATATATGGTGTTTTTGTAAAAGTGTGTAACGAATATTCTTAAGGATAACTTGCTCATAAAGTCTATGAAACACCGTCCTTTAGGGCTATGAACAGCATAAGCATTAGGTGGAATCTCTTCAACAAGAAGTCGGGTTGTTTATAGAATGATATGGGTTTTAGAATCTTCATCTTTAGAAAAACTCACCTTTGATTAAAATTTTATTGCATGGAAAACAAAGGGATTTTTATCGTTTTGATGAAACAAACAAGAAGAGTTAGCCTTTTTGGGTTTCATATTTTGCACTTTTCTATTATGCATAAACATGCAAAGGGGAGGGCGTTTTATTTTTAATCATTGTTATGCGACCTTGGGTGGTGGCATATTTCGGCGAATTCTTTATAGATATTTAAAGTGCGGAAATCTCTTTAAGAAAAAAAATCTCTTTGAGAAAAATAAGCGCTAAAGCATGTTTTTAGATGTTTTGAGTTGTAAAAATGCAGATGCTTTTATGCTTTAAGTCTCTTCGGAGGGGGGTATCGGGCTGTTGATCAAAGAATCAATATTGTTTTTTTCTTGTAGGAATGTTTGTAGGTCTTGATTGGTTAAGGCTTTGCTATCCGGTATACGGATGCGCATGGGATCAACTTTGACGCCATTGACAATGATTTCAAAATGACAATGGGGACCGGTTGCCATTCCTGTTGTTCCAACATACCCAATGATTTGTCCTTGTCGTACTTTCACGCCTGGTTTGATGTCTGGTGCATAACGGCTTTGGTGTGAATAACTGCTGATATATCCATTGGCATGTTGAATTTCCGTGTGATTTCCATAGCCACCTGTTACGCCTACTCTTGTGACAATACCATCTCCTACAGCAATAATGGGTGATCCTTTAGGAGCAACCCAATCAACTCCCGTATGCATGCGAACATAGCCTAAAATAGGATGTTTGCGTGGACCAAAGGGGGAGCCAAAAATCCCATTTGGTGTGGGTTTGCGCAGCAAGAAAGGCTTTGAACTCCTCCCTTCAGAATCATAATAATCAACGCTTCCATCTTTTAATTGATAACGGTAATATTTATAAGTTGTATTTCCAAAAGTTGCGCTAATATAACGAATTTCTGGATCAGTGTTTTTGGATGCTTCCTTTGCTTTCAAGTTCTTTTTGCCGTTTTGGTTTTCTTTATCGCTTTGTGGTACGGCATAAAATATTTCGATTTGATCATTGGGGGTTATCGGACTTTTCATGTCAATATTGGTGGCAAGCAGACGAATAAGACGATGAGAGAGAGATTGTGATATATTATGGCTTAGCAAGGCATTATAGAGTGCATCATAAGCTGTTGGTAATTGCGCGCTATTGATATAAGAATGCGGAATACCATTTTGAAAAGCCGTTTTAAGAGCTTTAGACATTTTAGGCTCTGTGCTTTCAATGAATTGGCCTTTATCATTCAGCGCAATGGTGAGAACATGATACATCCCTTGATAGATACTTGCGCGTACGAGATGGTCTTCTTCACCAGCTTGTGTCACAATACCAATGCGTAAAAGACTTCCCTCTTTAAGGGTATCGGAAAGGCTCATTTTTTCTAGCGTTTTTACAACCTGTTCAATTTGCTTTTTTGTATAACTGGTTTTTTTGAAAGCATCGGCTATCTTTTGTTTTTTACGAATAGGAATAATATCTTCAACATAGTTTTTTGTCAGATCGATACGGTGACTTTGAGGAGAAACGGTTACATTTTCTTGAACAATGCGAACTTCAGGGGATTCTGTACCTTGGGAATCAGTGGATGCATCTTCTAATTTTAAAGGATCAATCAATGTGAGAACTGAAAGAAGTTCGGTACTTTTTTCTAAAGTAAATCCAGCTTTTTGCACTTCTTGTTGTGCCTCTTCATCTGTCAGCGTATCGTTGTTGTCAAAATCGAATTGATTTACCTTAAAATCATAGCTGCGTAAGGTGATTTTTGTTTCAACCTTTGCTCCATAAATCTGTCCAGAATCTTGTGGTTTGGCGCTTTGATTTTTCGAATCACTGGCAAGAATGCTTAAAGAATCAAATTTTGGATAGCTATATTTCTGGGGGCGCTTTTCGGCTAAAGCCATACGAATCCATTCAAAATGTTGTGTTTGAATAACTTGTTCATCGCCTTTTTTTTGCAGAATCGATAGTTCAAATTGACGTTTGCTGTCAAAGCTTTGTCGTGCATGGGTGGGAAAAATACGATCACCTTTATACCCATTGGCCTCAGGATCTTGTGTATGGGAGAGGTTTTCTTTTGTAAACCATTGTGGAGGGGTTACCAATCGCTGTTGTTCATCAAGAGCCGTAAAAAGTGCAATACCCATAAGAATGCAGGAAGTGATTCCTGTCAGAACGGTTCCCGTAAGCCAACGGGCCGAAACTTGTCGGCGCGCAGGACGCAAGCGTTTAACGACAAGAGCAGGGTCCTGTCCGGGATCGTTTTTTTGTTGTTCGTTATCCCACATAGATTTTAAGAGTACTTTTTCAATATTAAATAAAGAAAGCTAGCATAGCTTAGCATGTTTCTACAAGAATTTGATTCTTTTTACAAATTACAGATCATACGAATTCTCTTTATACAGTAATGTCTTTATGAATCGTACCTGTGCAGAAAAATTTCCTTATTAAAGTAACATAAAACAAGCGTTATTGTGATTAATCCATTCTTAGGCACTTCCTATTTTTATGCATTGCAATGGGGTGCTATATTTTACTTTAAAGGCGCCATGCTCCCTTTAACTCTTTCTGTTTTCATGTTTTATTTTTATTTTAGTGTAATGTATTGAAATACAACCAGTTGTTTATGTTATTTTATTTTAAAAAAAAGTAAAAAATGAT
>NZ_JBHIMN010000019.1:0-14420 GCF_042194155.1 Bartonella sp. MR63HLJHH | reverse complement strand
CAGCTCCCAATGTTGCGACAGCCCTTGCATTAAGACGGTTCATAAGAGCCATTTTTAGTCCTTTCTTATACAAATTTTATCCACACACTCATCCCACTTGTTATGTACAAATGAGTGGTTTTGATTGATTCGACATAAACAGGTTTGGAATGAGAGAATCTTGCGTTATTCGAGGGTCTAATTCAATATGAATAGAGCTAGATTATCATTATAAATCAATATGATTGTATCTTTAATAAGAAATAAAAGTTTGTATTTTGGCGTCGAGTAGAAGCTCTTTTAAAGGTAAATTCACCGCAAGTAGTATTTCACAAAATTACAATTAAAACAGAAAAATAATTGAAAAATTTTTCTTCTGAGAAGCTGATTTACGCAACAACTATTCTTTAATTTCAGCCCAAAAAAAACTTTTTAAAATTACTTGATAAAGCAGAGCATTGCATATTTCTTATTGCGATTGAAGTGAAATAGCCATTGAAATCAGGAATAATACTTTTTGAATGAATTTAATAATTAAAATGGAAATTAGCTGAGCACAAGAGTTTTTCGATTTATACCGGTATAGGCCAATTTGTTTTCCAAACTGAATATTGCGTAATACAGTTAAATTGACTTTACAATTATAAAGTTGTATAATTCCAGACTTTTTACAAAATACTAATTGTCTTGAATATAAATAAGGTACATAATAACAATATGAGGAGGATATTATGATATACGGGGGGCGAATAAATTTGATCGCGTGTGGAAATACATTGAAACAGTTAAGAATCTTCAACCTCTGCAAAGTATAGGAATAAGAGCGACAGTTACCAAAGAGATTCTAGAAAATATTATTAATTTTATCGATTTTTGTATAAGCAAAGATGTCGATTATGTCGGATTCAGCCCGCTCGATACGTCGTCATTTAGTTTTTCTAGAAAAAATAATACAAAGGATCGATCTAAGGCTTTAAGAAACAAAACTCTTCCGCCAAACGCTTCACTTTTTCATTTGAGAGATGAATTATCAAGGAAAGAATCCCCCCTCCAGATTTATATAGATAAAAAGTTCCAAGAAAGGAAAATCTCATGGACGTTACAAAATTTTGTAAATTGTATTAATTATTACTTAGGCGAAAATTCTACGTACGTTTCGTCGCCGTTAATGTGTTTATTTCCATTTTCATCCTTGGTATTGGACTATAATGGAGATTTAAAAAATTGCTTTTATTCAGAAGTTTTTGGGAATCTACAAAATTATGAGGCAATAGATTGGTCTGCTCAAAACGTTTTAAAATCTTTGAAAGAATCTGGCACATGTAGCGGATGTCGTGGGAAGGTATTTTGTGGATAAGGTTAAGCAATTTAAGATTTATAGTGTTAGCAAGTCTACTGCTCTGGTGGTTGCTGTTTTACCACTTTTTTTGTCGGAAAAATTGCATTTGTCGCAAGCGGATATTGTTTTAATCGGTAGTTATTTTTTATTGCTTCCTTTGATCTTAGAAGTCCCCTTGGGTTTATTATCAGATGTTTATGGAAGTAAGCGCGTTATTTATACTGGTCTGTTTTTCTTTCTTTGCGGTTTTTTAGCTCTTTTTATGAATTATGCATATTTTGCTTACGCCACTTATTTGTTGTGTATTACATTAGCAACCGCTTGTTTCTCAGGTGCGGAAGATAGTTTACTCTTTTCTGTAGTACCAAAGCATCGCACACTGTTTTCCGTTAAGTCCGAAGTGGCTGCTGTTACCTATAGTGTGACAACGGTACTTATTTTTTTAGGGGGAATACTTTATTATGTGCATCCTGCATTGCCTTTGATTTTTCAAGTCCTTTCATTAATTTTTGCTATTTTTATGTTTTCAAAACTGACGAAGGGATTAGATAGTTTTCATATCAACGCTCATCCGAATATTTTCACAGTTATGTGCGCCAGCGGTAAAGAAGTCAAAAATCCCTATCGCTTCACTCTTATTTTTTTAAGTGCAGTTTCAGCTTTTGCTATTTTGGTTAATAATCGAACTGTTTCTATCGCATTTTCTGATTTTTTGCCATTTCAACCTGCTATTTTGGTTTCGATTATTTTTATCATTGGGAATTTTTGTTCAGCAAGTTCCAATATATTGTTTCAGAAGTATTTTTCAAAGTTTCAAAATCCTACTTTTCCCGTCTTAATGATTGGTTGTATGGTAACCATTGCTTTTTTTCTCATGTCATTTCAAATCATTGCGGCTCTTATATTAGGATTTTTACTGCTATGTGTTTTTAAGTCTGCTTATCGATCTTATCTGTCGTCTCTTCTTATAAATTCACTGATTGATCCCAAAGCTATCGCGACTGTTTTATCATTTACAGCCATTATTACAGCTGTTGTATCCTTTGCATTCAGTTTTTTATACGGTCATGTTTTTTCAACATTCCGGCAAGCTAATTTGTGGTTGGCAGTGATTATGGCTGTGATTTTTGGGGTGTCTGCTTTAATTATTTTTGTCAGAAAACAAGAAATCATTTGGTTACAGCCTGAAAATGCACAATCGTCAAAACAACATTTCTTGAAACGCAAGCATCAAGAGTTTTGCTATGGGCAAATTTATCCGGAAGCATCGTGCATTAATGAAAACATCAAGGATGGCTCTTTTCGACAAAGTCTCTATCCTGCACCAAATTTGATAACACTTTGCGATGAAGTAGTCGAATGGGAGTTTATCCGAGGTACTGTATTGAGCCAAATGGATTTGCTACATCAAAAGGCGATTATTGATCAAATCAATAAGATCTTTCAAGATCGATTAAGCAAGAATATAATCTTATCACATGGAGATTTACATCCTGATAATATCATTGTTACTTCTGATAGTTCTTTTATGGTAGTGGATTGGGATTTATGTCAAGAAGCCAGTCCGGAATTGGATATCTTAACATTTTTCACCAGTCCAAGATTATCTCTCAATTTAGAAGAACGGATAGACTATATTTCTCATTTGCTGTCTATATCAAAGGATGAAGCTTTACCAATGATAAAAGCGTTTGTGGCTAAAAAAATTTCTGATCTTTCTCTATACCAAAATATTTTCATGAAACAATTAGTATTGGATTATATGAACTTGAATAAGAAATTTCATGGGCGATAATATTGTAATTTGTAATGAAAATTGCAGTGCGGGCTGCAATCATTGTCCGTATTCGATGGAATATATGGTGAGAGATGACGCGTTGCCTGAATCTTTATATACAATAAATGACATAAAATCTGATTTTATTATTCTTGCTGGTGGAGAGCTTTTTGAGCTCGATTATGATTTACTTCATAAATATACTTGTATGTGTCTCATTTGTAAAAAATATTTTCGGATTGCAACAGGGGGGCATATCTATATTCAACCATATTTGAAGCTATTAAAGAGTAATCCGTTCTTTTTAGGGATACAAATAGGCACAGATGTTATTTCAGAGATAAGAAATCTAGACAGTAAAAAATATAAACAAAAGTGGGTGCGTAACATAGAATGTATGAAAAAATATAGCGTACCATATAGTGTGACGATTACTTTATCGGAGAGATTCGATTTGGCAGAAGTGTATACTCTAAGAATGGAACGCGTTTCCGCGTAGTTGAAGACCCTGATGAAATTGAAAAAATTATAAGATCACATGCTAACACTTTTCCTTCGTCCTCTTCTCAATATGTATATTCTAAAAATGGAACGCGTTTTCGCGTAGTTGAAGACCCGTCTGAGATTGCAAAGCTATCTAATTCTTTTTCTGAAAGTCAACAAAGTACAGTAGATCAATCAAGTACACCAGATTCTTCTCCACTTGATGGCAAGGATTGGAGCAAGACGCGTGCGGTTTGGAGCCACCTTATGTCTGGTCTCACGGCAGGTTATAGTGATGAGATACAAGCGGGGAATGAAGCGGGTTTTACGGATTATTGGAGCGGCGATAAAAAAGCCGAAGAAATCTATAATAGAAGAGTAGCCAAGGAACGCGCTTACCAAAAAGCCTTGGAAGAGAAACATCCATGGTTGTCTTCTGGTGCTTATATTGCTGGTTCGATTTTACCAACAATAGCATCATTTGGTATTCCAGCATTAAATTTTTTGCGAGCAGGTTCGACTTTAGGAGGTTTAGGTAGGGGAGCTCTTGTTGGGGCAGGTTCTGGAGCTTTACACGGTTCTGGTGCAGGAGAAGGTTACAATGATACGGTGAATTCGGCGTTAGCTGGTGGTGTTGGTGGGGCAGTTTTGACGCCGGTTGCTGCTTTAGGAGGTATAGGTATTTCTAAGGCAGTTCGTAGTTTAGGAAATGTTTTAAAATCACCTCCACTTGTAAGGAATTATTTTAATCCTGCTCATAAAGAGGTTTCCAATAAAGCTTTGCGAGAAGTTGCCAAGCAACTTTACGATAATAAAACCCCAAAAATTACCGAACGTCTTAGCTCAGAACCTCAGGAAGTATTTTTGACAGATATTAATGAAAAACTACGACAGACTTTGTGGAATGCGTCTAAAACAAATGAAGATGTTTATAATCTCTTGAAACAAGCGCATGAGAAAAGATTGGGAGGTTCTGTTCAACGTCTTGATGATATGATGGAGCAGACAATTGTTCCATACCAGCATAGCGATACTTTAAGCAGGACGCTTAAACAGCAAGGGAAAGAAGCGCATGATCATCTTTATGAACAAGCAAGGCAAACGCCGATAGGACGAGAGTATTATCCGGCTCTTAATAAACTTTTTGAAAATAAAGGATTTCAAAAAGCTCTCAAAGAAGCTGTCAATACTTTAGAGGAACACCCTCTCAGTATAAATCCTAGAAGGTTTTATGATAGAAGATTTAGCAGTATAACCTATAAACCTACGATAGAGTTATTAGATCAAACTAAGCAGTCTCTTGATGATTTAATCGAAAAAAGTAAGAAACATGGCGATAACCAAAAGATTTTAGGATACGAAGTCCTCAAACAAAATTTGGTAAAAATAATGGACGAAATCTCTCCTACGTACAAAGCAGCACGCGGTAGTGCGGCAAAATTCAAAAACTTTGCAGATAGCTTTGAGGAAGGTAGACAAGCTTTTGGAACAAAGCTTGAAAAGAGTTTTGAAAGGGATGCAGTTCAGGAAAATCTTTTTAAAGGGAATTGGACAAAACAAAATAATACCTATCAGATGGGCATGAGAGATGCATTAGATGATTTACTCAGAAAAAATGATGACCCTATTAATGAATTTTCTAAACTTTTAAAACAAAATCTTGCATCTGAGAATCTTAAAAGGATGATAGGACCGGAACGGTTTTCTACTTTTAAAAAGGCAGTAGATCAGGAGCAATTCTATTCTGATGCAGCAAAAGAGGGTTTTAGCAAATTTGAAGGCATTCCTAAGATTTCTCTTTTTGATGGAGTTCGTGTACCACATAGTATTCCTGATATACCAGCTCAAGGCTTAAAATTAGCACGAAACATATTTTTTCATCCGAATGCACCAGAGGCGCTACGAGCAAAACGAGAGCTAGAGCGCGGTATAGCGAAATTAGCAACTTTTGGCGTTAAAGGAATGGAGCGCAATGAAATTGCCAAATTGATTCAAAGTGCTTTGAAGTGGCATAAAGCCGGTGTGATAACGGATGAAGGCTTGAAGATTGTTTCTAGAGCTGTAGCAAAAGGGTTAGGTCCTAGTGCTTCAATAGAGTATGCGAAATGACCCGTTATAGTCCTTCTGTTAATCAAGCGATACGGCAAACGGCAGCACGTTACGGCTTGCCAGAGAGTTATTTATACCGTGTTGCGCAAGTGGAAAGTGGAGGCAATCCGAATGCAAGGAATCCCCGCTCTTCTGCGGGTGGTTTGTATCAATTTATCGATAGCACCGCCAAACAATATGGTTTGCAGGATCGTTTTGACCCCATGCAAGCGGCAGATGCCATGGGGCGGTTGACACTTGATAATCGCAATCATTTAAGCCGTCTGTTGGGAAGAGCGCCTAGTGAAGCGGAATTGTATTTAGCACATCAACAAGGGGCAGGAGGAGCCGCGCGGCTTCTTCAAAATCCCCATGCCAATGCGGCGCAAATTGTTGGGAGCAATGCGGTTGGCTTGAATGGTGGAAACAACGCTATGCGTGCAAGTGATTTTGTCAACCGTGTATTACAGATGTATGGTGGGCAGCCTCATAGAGCAAGTCCTACAGCGCATGGTGGCATTAGAAATAGAGACAACTTGTTAGAGGTTTTAAGGGCATTATTAGCATCACAAGAAGAAGCTTCGGAAGAAGAAGAGAGTGATGATGATAATCCTTTGATGACGCAATTCATGCGGGCGTTTTACGGACCATTTTACCGGAATTAGGATTTATGAGAGATATCAACGATCTATGATTGGTCGCTTAGAGCGGCGGATAATACGCGCGTAGATGATTTGATTGATTGGTCCGAAGGACAGCAGCCTAGCAGTGTGAACACGAGCGCCCGTGTGATGATGCAGCGCGTAAAGGAATACTTGTCAGACACGGGTGGAGAGCTTGAAGGCATTGTTACAAATGATCATGTCCAACAAACGAGTGTGATAAGGCTTGCGAGCACTTCACAGTTTTTAGAGTATAAGAATGGTATCGTTTTGTGCTTTATGGCGACGGGCAGGAATGTTGGAGCGACCACGATTGTCTTAAATGCTTTAGATGGCAAGCCTGTTTATAAGGCGACAGAATTAGGCATCAGTGCATTATCGGGAGGGGAAATCCAACAAGGGTGCATTTATACATTGATTTATAATGGAGATCATTGGCATCTTGTTAATCCTACCTCTATCCCTTTAGAAGAAGAAAGCAGTCTTTATCCCACGGGTTTTATAGGAACCTTTGGAATGCGCGGGATTCCAAAGGATTGGTTAATTTGCGATGGGAAGGCTTATTTACGTCGTGATTATCGTGATTTATTTGAGACGATAGGAACGGTTTGGGGAGAAGGAGATGGCGTTGCGACGTTTAATGTTCCCGATTTTCGAGGGATGTTTTTACGGGGTGTTGATGGAGGGCGCAATATTGATGAGGGGCGTTCTTTTGCAAGTGTGCAAACAGATTTAATCGAGTCTCACCAACATCAAGGACAGAGCCTTTCGATGTCTCATTTTACCAGCAACGAAAACTTTTGGGATGGGAATACGACAGATGTATTGGGCTATCGTCTAGGCTTGTTTGGGGGGAGCTCTCTAGCGAATTTTATGGGCATAGAGCGTGAGAATTTAGGAGGCTACATTGCAAGTCCTTATACTCTTGATGAGAGCCAAGAGGTTGTTTGGGAGAGCACTGGTGAGGGCGAGACGCGTCCAGTAAATGTGAGTGTTCTGTTTGCGATTAAGACATGAGGTGTAAGATGTCGACGATCTATGATTGGTCTTTAAATGCCTCCTTGAATGCCTATTGTGATGATTTAATAGATTGGTCAAAAGGACAGCGCCCTAGTAGCGTGAATAACAGCGCCCGTGTGATGATGCAGCGTGTGCGTGAATATTTATCCGATACGAGTGGTGTGATTGAAAGTAGCTTTACGGTTGATGCTGAACAGCAGACGACGTTGATAAGACTTCAAAGCAAATCGAATTTTTTGAAATATAAGAATGGGATATCAGTTTGTTTTAAAGCAAAGGGTAAGAATGTTGGGGAAACCGCAATTGCCTTGAATGATTTGGCGGCTAAACCTGTTTACAAAGCGACGGAATTAGGTATCCGTGCTTTATCGGGAGGCGAGCTTCAAAGGGGATGCATTTATAGCTTGGTTTATAGGGATCATGCTTGGCAAGTTTTAAATCCTACGCCTCTCTCTTTATCACAAGAGCCGGTTATTCCCGTTTATCCTACAGGGACGATAGGGATTTTTGGGATGCAAGTTTTGCCAGATGGCTGGTTACCCTGTGATGGGAAGGCTTATTTGCGCAGTGATTATCCTGCTCTTTATGATGCGATAGGGATCAGGTGGGGTGGAGCTGATAGTTGGACGAAGTTTAATGTTCCCGATTTGCGTGGTGTTTTTTTACGAGGTGTTGATGATGACCGCGAGATAGACCGCTTTCGTTATCTTGGCACTTTACAAAATGACGCTATGAGAAAGCATGATCATGGGGGTCAATCCTTTACGATTTTGAATGATGAAAATCAGGAAGAGAGTTGGCATGGTGATATGACGATCATCTGGGGATATGTGTTGAATGACCAGCAAAGATTGAAACTTGCCGAACGTTTGGGTGTGAGGGCAGAGGATATACGCGTGCACCATAAGCTAGCCTTTCCCCATTCCCACCTTCACATGCGTGATGTTGCATTGGCAAGTTCAGGTGTAAGTGAGACGCGCCCGATTAATATGAGTGTTGTGTTTGGAATCAAGACGTGAGGTTCAGATGTCCACGATTTATGATTGGTCTTTAACGGCATCTGAGAATGGTGGTGCTGATGCTTTAATTAATTGGTCAGAGGGACAGCATCCTAACACGGTTAATAATAGCGCTCGTTTTATGATGCAAAGGATAAGTGAGTATTTATCGGATACGGGCGGCGTGCTTGAAGGGATTGTGACGGTTGATAATAACCAAAAGACGAGCGTGATAAGGCTTCTAAGCCAATCGGCATTTTTAGAGTATAAGAATGGCATATCGGTTTGTTTTAAAGCAAAGGGCAGGAACATTGGGGCGACAACAATTGCTTTGAATAATTTAGCTGGCAAACCTGTTTATAAGGCGACAGAAACCGGTTTATTAGCCTTGTCGGGAGGAGAGATACAAGATGGTTGTCTTTATACAGTCATGTATGATGAAGAACTTTCGGGGTGGCAAGTTCTCAACCCGACAAGGGGTAAAGTTTCTTCCTTAAAACGCTTACCCTCCGGTCTGATAGGACCGTTTGCAATGGAACGCTTGCCGGATGGTTGGTTGCCATGTGATGGAAGTGCTTATTCACGGTATGTTTATTGGGATTTATTTTGTGTCATAGAAACGACGTGGGGAGAAGGGGATGGCGTTGAGACGTTTAATGTTCCCGATTTTCGGGGGCTATTTTTACGGGGACTTGATAATGAACGCAATTTAGACCCTTGGCGTTCTTTTGCAAGTATACAACCCTGTTCTTTAAAAGCGCATGAACATTTTATAGGTCCAGCGTCATCAGAAGGTCTTTCTTCTCGTAAAAAACGGGATGTTTCTTCTTCTGAAGTTTCTTTGCAAAGGCGCAAGAGAGCTATAGACGAAGAGTGTGTAGGTTTGAGTGGGGATAGCTTAAAAAAATGTCATGAAGAATTTGACCGAATAGTGGGCATTTCAGAGGTTCCATTTTGGTTTACAGAAAAAGATAAACCGCCTCGTTTACCTTGGTTTATCAGGAGCCCGTTTGCTAATTTTTTATATTATTCAACGCCTATAACAGAAGGGCTGAATGACAGAGAGCATCATGAACATCACCTTATGGCAGAGAGGGTTGGTGGTGTTGAAACGCGCCCCGTTAATGTGAGTGTAATTTATGGGATCAAGACATGAGGAGTTGAAATGTCATTAAAACCGTTTGCGATATCAGAGATTAGCGACCCGTCTCAAGTACGGGTCGTTTTGTATTCTGGGGGAGGTTTTGTACATGCGCCGCTTAATGGCGTTTTTGATTTACTGAAAGCCGCTTTGAAAACGGAGCTTGATGGATCGTTAAAAGATTTAGAGAAGCGCTTAGAGGCTTTAAGAGAAGAGTTTGAAGATTTGAAAGAGTGTTCATTAGACGAAGTGCTCTGAATGATGTGAGGACGAAAGCAGATGAAGATACCCGATCATGAACATGAATATTTGATACCTGTCGCGACGAGAGAAGAAATGATAGCAGGAACTTCTCAAGACAGTGTTGTTGTTCCGAAGCTTTTAGGGACGGCGTCTTTGTATTCGTATGAAACCTTTGCGCCCTTAGAGCAGGTTGTTAATGCAAGGAAAGAAGCAGAAAAAGCCATGGCGCGTGCGAATGGCGCGCAACAAACAGCAGATCAAGCGAAAACTATAGCAGATAGTGTCAAGGAATTATCGGATGCAGCAGCGACGACGATAGCGCAAGCAGCAGGCACAGCAGCGAGTGCAGTTACTGTAGCTTCTGAAGCCAAGACGACAGCAGAGACAGCTTTAGAGCAGGCAAATACGGCATTAACAACATCCAATGCCGCCAAGCAGACAGCAGAGATATCGAAAGCTTCTTCAGAAGATGCCAAGATGAAATCAGAAGCGGCTGAGAGGTTAGCGCAAGAAGCCAAGCGTATTGCGGAGGATACTAAAGATGCAGCCGATAGAGTGACGACAGCGGTCACGGAAAGCTCTCAAATAGTGACACAAGTTCAAGGCACAGTAGAGACAGCTTTGACAGAGGCAAGAGAAGCCAAGGCAACGGCAGGAGATGCAAAAACACTTTCCGAACAAACCAAGAGCGCTTTTGATGATGCCAAGCAGGTGATGGGTGAGGTGAAGAATGTTGCAGAAACGGCGGCAGCGAGCAGTGGGCAAGCTCTCACTACAGCGAAGGAAGCCAAGATGACAGCTGAGACAGCATCTTCGGTAGCTGGTGATGCAAAAGAAACGGCATTGAGAGCGTTGGCAGATGTCAATGACCTTAAACAATCGGTTGATCATGTCAAGAATACAGCAGAGGGAGCCAAAAGGACAGCAGAAGGAGTAGAACAGAGGGCTTTAACAATAGAAGACGTTGCTACACAAGCCAAGACTAAAGCCGGTGAAGCCAAACAATTGGTTGAAGAAGTTAAGACGAGAGCGCATTCGGCAGAAACGTTAGCGAATAATGCAAAGCGGTTAGCGGATAGCGCAAAAGACACAGCGGTGGAAGCAAAAAATAAAGCAGAGGATGCTCATGTCCTTTCGCAAGAAGCTAAGAGCACAGCAGAAACGGCAGAAGAGAAAGCCGCAAGAGCCGAAAAGAAGGCGAATGATGCGACAGTTACAGCTTCTGAAGCCAAGACTATGGCGCAAGAGGCAAAACAGGCGTTAGAGACATCAACAGCGCACCAAGATGCTTCAGAAGCACTGTCTAAAGCCGCTGAAGCGAAAAAAGTAGCAGATCAGGCAGCAACGTTAGCCAATGAAAGTAAAACGACAGCTGTTGAGGCAAAAGATTTAGTGGAGGAAGTAAAACAATCGGTAGCGACAGCGACAGAAACAGCAGAAGATGCGAAAAATACAGCAAAGAAAGCGACTGTAGATATTATTTCTATCAAGGCAAAGGCTTTGACAGCAGAAACGGTAGCTAACGAAGCCAAAGTAGCATCAGAAAGCGCTGTTACAGTGGCGAATACAGCGAAGACCACAGCAGAAGAAGCCAAGAGTGCAGCGGATACAGCAACAGCGACGGCTCATCAAGCCCAACAGAGTGCAGAGGAGGCTACAAAATTAGCTTCTGAAGCGAAAGCGGTAGCAGAGTCTGCGGCGCGTTCAGGAGAGACGGCAGGGCAGGTGAGTGCAGAAGCGGTGAAGGGCTTAGCGGAAGAAGCGAAACGTAAAGCGGAAGCAGTAGAGAAGATTGTACAAGAATCTCAAAGTGCTTTGGATGAACTAAAACAAGTAGCTGGTAGTGCGCAGTCGACAGCAGAAGAGGCAAAAAAGGTTTCTGAAAGCGCCCAGAAGAAGGCAGTACAGGTAGAGACAGTAGCGGATGAAGCCGAAAAAATAGCTAAAGAAGCCAAACAGACAGCTGGTTATGCCAAGCATGATGCGGGTCAAGCCCGTAGTGAGGCGGAAAAGGCAAAAAGCACAGCGAATGAAGCGTGGAGTAAAGCTCACGACGCGAATGAAGCTGCCAGTAACGCTAAGACTATAGCAAGACTAGCGGAAATGGCAGGCGAAGAAGCCAAGAAAAAAGCCGAGGCAGCAGATTCACAAACCTATCAAGCCAAGAGCGAAGCCGACAAAGCCAAGGAAGTAGCCAATAACGCTAAGACTATAGCAAGTTTAGCAGAAAGAGCAGGCGAAGAAGCCAAGAAAATAGCGGAGAAAGCCGATGACCGAGCGTATGAAGCCAAGAATGAAGTAGAAAAAGCCAAGGAAATAGCTAGTAATGCAAAATATATAGCAGAACAAGCGCAGAGGGCAGCCGAAACAGCGGGTAAAAAAGCAGCGTCTTTGGAAGAAGAAGCGGAAGAGGCACAAAAAATAGCCAAGGAAGCCAAAGAGTCTGCTGGCTATGCAAGACATGACGCGACGCAAGCACGCAATCAGGCAGAAGATGCAGAGAAAATAGCCTCGTCTGCGAGGAGTAGGGTTATCGATATCAATCAAGTGGTTGAGAATTTTAAAGCCCCCGTAAGTTTAGCGCGGATGTACTCAGAAGAAGCCAAGAAAAAAGCCGAGTCGGCAGATTCACAAGCCTATCAAGCCAAGAGCGAAGCCGAAAAAGCCAAGGAAGTAGCTGATAGAGCGAAAAGGACAGCAGAAGAAGCCAAAAAAACAGCCGATACGACGAAACAAGAGCTTGGAGGTATCAAGAGTTCCCTAGCAACGGCAACAACAGCCCATACAGTAGCCTCACAGGCAAAAGTGCTAGGGGAAGAGATAAACAATTTACTGAAACAGTCCAATTTAACGGTTCTTTCAATTTCTACGCCGTTTCTTGTTGCGACAGGGAAAAAACAACTCACCTTGAAGAAAGGAACGCGTATAACCTTGGCATTAGGCAATGATACTTTGGTTGCAAGTTATACGGCAGATACAAGAATAAGCGTTCCTTCTCTTTCGGCAGGCAAGGATTATTATGTTTATTTGGTTTCTGATGGAAAACAGTCTCATAAACTTGTTTTGTCAGAAAACTCTACCTATCCAAGGGATTACACTGTGAGTAATTCTCGTAAGATAGGAGGGTTTCATACGCTCTGTGCGGATGTTGGTACGATTTCTGGTCATCCATTATCCGGTTATCAAGCAGGGGATATATTGCCGAATTCTGTTTGGTGTTTGAATCACCGCCCTTATAGTTCACCAGAGGGAATGGTCTACGACCCCTCTACAGATCTTTGGGTTGATATTTATCTTCAATCAGGGACGGGTGAAAATACGAAATCAATGTATCGTACCAATATAACAACAAACCGTAATTATACCGAACATGTAACAGATATGGCGCGTGTTAAAAAATCTTTACTGAGTGATGAAGCGTTTGCTTCTGCTATGTATGGAAGCAATGAAAAGACACATATTGTTGGCAAGAAAGAACCAACCTCTAAGGTTTCAGGTGGATATAAGGATACGGCAAATATACGGATGATTTCGCATATCGGTTGTGAAGATGGTTGCGGTTATGTTTGGCAATTTTTATCGGGCACGTTTCCTATACCCATAAGCCGTACGCAAAATACGTTTGAAATGAGAGCATTGTTAGGGGGTGGTAGCTGGAGTAATACAACGGATAATGGGCGTTTTACTCGAGCCGCCATGATCGTCAATGGTGGAAATGAACAAGTTGCGGCGCGTGGATGTAGCCATACGCGTCATTTTGTTTAGGAGGGAGAGATGATAGAATATCCAGAACATTTAAATAGCAAAGAAGATTATCTGAACATGCTTTCTTTTGACAAAGTTGAAACAGTAAGAAGGCTAGAGATGCTTTTGACAACGCGTTTTTATTGGGTCTTTGTTAAAGAGCTTGGAGAGGGAGAAGAGGGGATTGAAGATGACACGCATAAGGTTTGTCTAACAACAACCATGCCGTTTGATTTAAATGGTGATTTTGTAGAAAAGCGTTGTCAGTATGAATTACAGGAAAGCGAATATGCGCCGCTCTTTCAACTTGGATTTCGTGTTGAAGAAGTCGAGCAGCTGATCAAAGAGCATAGCCAATAGAGATCATAAAAAAACATTTTTATGCCGCCTCACTTTTGTGGGGCTTTTTTTTATGGAGCGTCAGATGAGAAAGATATCGAAAGAAGGATTAGAACTTATCAAACAATGGGAAGGATTGCGTTTAGAGGCTTATAGAGATACGGCATGTGTCTGGACGATTGGTTATGGTCACACCAGCAATGCGGGTCACCCCCTTGTCAAAAAAGGCATGTGTATTAGCCAAAAGCAAGCAGAAGAAATCCTTTGTGAAGACTTAAAGCAATTCGAGCAGACGGTAGAGGAATCGGTTACGGTTTCGTTAACGGATTGCCAATTCGCGGCATTGGTCTCATTTTGCTATAACGTAGGAACAGCTGCTTTTCGCAAGTCAACATTGTTGAAGAAGCTTAATCAAGGCGATTATGAAGCCGTACCCTTAGAATTACAGAAATGGAATAAGGTCGGTGGGAAGCCTCTTGCGGGTTTAGCCAACCGTCGAGCAGCAGAAGCAGGATTATGGGTAAAAGGGTCTTATGTTTCTTCGAATTATCAAAGGGTAGAAACGAAAACGGCAACCGGACTTCTTAAAATAGAAGCACTTGCCCCG
>NZ_JBHIMN010000018.1:15095-17698 GCF_042194155.1 Bartonella sp. MR63HLJHH | reverse complement strand
AAGAGAGCCAAGGGATTAAAGCAGCTGACGGGGTTGGCTCTGTTTTCCGCCCCACGGTGGGGAAAGCCGGCAATGATGTGCCGCTGATTGATATTGTTCGCCCCAATGGACAGGGTCTTTCTCATAACAAATATGACAGTTTCAATGTTGATACCCATGGCGTGATTTTGAACAATTCGACTGAGGAAGTCTCGCGTTCACAGCTTGGGGGATTGGTGCCAGGCAACGGCAATTTGCGTTATAGCGGTGCAGCAAAGGTTATTCTTAATGAAGTGGTAAGTGCCAATCGCTCGCGTCTTGAAGGTGTGAGCGAAGTACACGGGCATATGGCGGATGTTATTATCGCCAACCCCAATGGGATTACCTGTAACGGTTGTGGTTTTATCAATACACCACGGGTGACTTTATCGACCGGACAACCGATTATTGGAGCCGATGGGGCTTTGAGTGGGTTGCGTGTTGAGGGTGGTGATATCACCATAGGCTCTCGTGGGGCTGATGGAAGTGCATTAGATATTTTTGATCTTGTTTCGCGCAAGATCAGTGTCGGGGGTCCCATACAGGTCAAAGGAGATTTGGCTGTTATCGCTGGTCACAATCATTTTGATTATGACAAACGCGAAGCAACTTCTCTAGGTTCTGATGGCAAAGAGCCAGAATTGGCGATTGATTCCAGTGAGTTTGGTGGAATGTATGCGGGGCAGATCCGCGTGATTGCCAATGATAAAGGCGCCGGCGTTAAAATGCGCGGAGACATGGTTGCCAATGCAGGCGCCATGAGATTGACAAGTGATGGCAAGCTGGTGATTGCCAAAGCACGCGCCAAAGGAGCGGTAAAAGCGCGTTCTCACCACGATAGTGTGCATGTAAAAGATTTGCTTTTTTCAGAAGAAGCGGTTGAATTGAAGGCTTTGAAACATGTTGAACTGGCTGAGCAAGCTCGCGTTGCGGCAAGCGGTGCTGTTGATGTGCACGCCGATGTGATCAAGCTCCAGTCTCATGCTCTTCTAGCGAGCGGTATTGGGAGTGATGGTCAACAGTCAGCGACGGGTTCTTTGTACTTACAGGCAGCAAAGCTTGAGGCGGGGAATGGGCGGATAGCAGCCGGTGATCTTTTAAAGATCCAAGCAGCAACAATTGATCTAAGTCGTATGCAAGATAATGATCAAACAGGGGTTTCTTCCCTTGGCGATCTGACCATTGAAACCAATCAAATCACCGCTTTAAACAACCATATTGGTGCCAAGGGGAATATTGTCTTGAGCGCCGATGATGCGCTCACTGTAGGCGCTGGACATTATAGCGCCGGCGGCTCTCTTTTGGTGGAAGCGGCAGAGCTTACATCACGTGCGCGCTTAGTGGCAGAGCAAAAAATTGACCTTTATGCGCATCACGGTGCCCTGATCCAAGAAGGCACTGTGTTGTCCAATGGGGAGATAACGCTGGATGCCCATGGTGCCCTCAATCACACGGGTGATATTATCAGTATGCAGCAGGTTGCATTGACAGCGGGTGGCATGCTCACAACCTCTCAAGAGAGTACGATTTTAAGTTATGATGTGGTTTTAAGTGCTGATGCTTTAACCCAAGCAGGGACTGTGGAAGCCCAAGAGGGAGCATTAACCCTTCAAGTGCGTGATGGGGTCGCAAATAGCGGCACAATGCGCGGTGAGAGTGTCGATGCTCATATTGGTGCATTTACCAATCAAGGGACGTTTATTGCAACCGATGATTTGCATTTGATGGTAAGTGCACAAGAAGGCGCCGATCCGCAACAAGCCTTTCTGAAGAATACATCCGAAGGGGTTCTTCAAAGTGGCGGCGTTTTTGTTTTGATCGCAGGGCAATTAGACAATGCCGGTGTGCTTGGCTCTAGTGCTGAGAATGTTGCCCTCAATGTGGCAGGAAATGTCAGCAATAGTGGGCTGATTTACGCCAAAAAATCTATGGATCTATTCAGTGATGGTAATCTGACCAACACACAGGGCAGAATTATTGCTGAAGAGGCTCTCAGCATTGGTGGGCTGAAAGAGACACGTGCTGGTCATATAAATAATGAGGCTGGTCTTCTCAGTGCTTTAGCCGGTGAGATGAAGATTGTTGCAACGTCTTTTGTCAATAAAAGCGCTGAAACGACAAATTCAGACCAACAAAACGCTACACATGATGAAGGTGCGCATGTTTTAGCGCGGGATGGTTTGCGCATTGATGTGGGCAGTTTTGAGAATGTTGATGGTCTCATTTCTACGCAAGGGGCAGTTAATATTGTTGCTGATAGTGTGATCCAAGCAGGGCACATAGAGATTGAGCGTGGTGACCTTCAACTGACCAGCCATGGTGATTTAACCAATAGTGGTACGATAGCAAGCAATGGCGCAATCACTGTGAATGCGCAAAACACTCTGAACCAAACGGGGCGCATTGTTTCGCAAAAGCGGATAGAACTCTCAACCGATGGCACCTTGACGCTGGGTGAGACAAGCCAAGTTGGTGGCTATGATGTCGCGCTGAAGGCAGGCACACTCGCCCAAGCTGGGCTTATAGAAGCGCAAGGTGAGGAACTTACTCTCGAAAGCCACGGTGATTTAACCAATAGCGGCACG
>NZ_JBHIMN010000018.1:0-14995 GCF_042194155.1 Bartonella sp. MR63HLJHH | reverse complement strand
AACCAAACGGGGCGCATCGTTGCGCAAGAGCGGATAGAGCTCTCAACTGATGGCACCTTGACACTGGGTGAGACAAGCCAAATTGGCGGCTATGATGTGGCACTGAAGGCAGGCACACTCACCCAAGCTGGGCTTATAGAAGCGCAAGGTGAGGAACTTACTCTCGAAAGCCACGGTGATTTAACCAATAGCGGCACGATAGCAAGCAATGGCGCAATCACTGTGAATGCGCAAAACACTCTGAACCAAACGGGGCGCATCGTTGCGCAAGAGCGGATAGAGCTCTCAACTGATGGCACCTTGACACTGGGTGAGACAAGTGAGGTTGGCGCCTATGATGTAACGCTGAAGGCAGGCACACTCACCCAAGCTGGGCTTGTGGAAGCGCAAGGCGGAGTACTTACTCTCAACAGCTATAATGTTTTAAGCAATTCCGGTATCATGGTGGGCGGTGTTGTTGATGCGAAGCTTGGTTCTTTAGCAAATTCAGGTCAGCTTTTAGCCAGTGACAGCTTTACGCTTATAGCAGAAAGCCATGATCCGTCATTGGGGCAAGCTGCTCTGGTTTTAAATGGTGAAGACGGAGTTCTCAAAAGTGGTGGCGCTTTTGTTTTAACCGCAGATGTTTTGGACAATGCCGGCAGTATTGGTTCAAGTGGTGATGGGGTTGCGCTCAATGTGAGCGCTGATATGAGCAATAGCGGGCTGATTTATGCCAAGAAATCTGCCATTTTCTCCTTAGATGGGGATTTTATCAATAAGTTTGCCGATGTCATTGCTGAAGACAATCTCATCATCCGTGGCTTAAGTGGAGAGCGAGCTGGTCATGTGATCAACAGCTCAGGGCTTTTAGAAGCCGTATCCGGCGATATGACCTTCGATGTCTCAGCGCTTACCAATGTGCGCGAAGGTGGGGTTGAAGTTACCGATAAAGTGGTTAATCGCAATGTCCATGAAACATCACATACCGAAACAGATGGGTGGCTTTTTGTTGATACAACTACCACAACTACCAGAGTTACAACGACGGTTAGTCAGCAGCAGCCTCATTTTACCAATAATGCTGCCCAGATTTTAGCAGGGCGTCATCTCACGGTTCATGCCGGCGATATCCGTAATAGCTATAGCTTAATTGCTGCCAATGGCAACATTGTGATGCATGGCGATACGCTGCTCAATGAGGGGCGTGATTTAACCGAAACAACCAAGATTGAGACGACAACACATATCGAAACTACATCTAGTGATATTTTGGGTGCAGGGCTTATTCAATTAGGAGATACAGACACATGGGAATATGTTGATAATCCTGTAATAACCAAACGCACTTATGATGCTGTTTACGGGACGATTGAAGCGGGTGGCACTCTTGATGTCAAGGTTACAGACACTCTTGACAATCATGCGGTGCGTGAGGGAGCCGGTCAAATTGGCTTAAGCTCTGGCAATAAAGGCTTGACTGGCGTTAAAAATACTGACTTTGATGGTTTTAAACCGTCGATCAGCTATAGCTCTGGCGATCAAGGTTTGGCTGGGGGACAAACACCCGATTTTGACGGTTCCAAACCACTGATTAGCAATGATCGATTGGACGGTATTATCAATGGTTTGAAAGGGCACAAAGGGCTTTTTGCACCGAGCATCCAAACACCCGCACCAGAATCCATACAGGTACCAACGCAAAATGGGCTTAGCTCTGTCAAGACAGAGTTGGCTGGCAGCCAATCACCGGATGTGCCGTTTTTAATCGAGACGCGACAGGACTTTATCAACCCAAGTAAATTTTTAGGATCGGACTATTACTTAAAAAAGATTGGCAATTATAAGCCTGAGCACGTGTTTAAAAGATTGGGCGATGCTTATTTTGAATATCGTCTGGTGGGTGAGCAAATCTTTGAGCTAACAGGCAATCGCACTCTTCTTGATGTTGAAGATCCCAATGCTCAAATGCAAAGGCTCTATGACAATGCTGTGGAGCAGCAGGGTCCTTTGGGGTTAGAGCTAGGCAAGCCCTTAACGCCTCAGCAGATTGCTGGGATCAAAAAGGATATGATCTGGCTTGAAATTCACCTTGTCGACGGACAAGAGGTCTTAGTGCCCCACGTTTATTTGGCACCAACCTCCTCTTCAGAACAAGGGATAAAAAACGCACAAGGATTGCAAGGAAATCTTGCTAGTGCACGTTTGAAAGGGAATGGGGTCACCTTGAATGCGGACCGTCTTACCAATAGCGGTGCTGTGGTAAGTGATGATGCACTGCACGTTTCGACTACGCAAACTTTGTTCAATAATGGTGGGTTTTTAGATGCCAGAGGTGCTGTAGAGCTCACCAGTAACGGTCTTTTAGCCAATTCTTCCGGTGTTATTCATGGTGATACGGTTACCATGACGGGTGATACGATTGTCAATAGCACCGCTAAAATCCGTGACACGAATGCATATGGTTTTGGTGATCGAACTGGGCAGAAGGGACAAATTCTCTCTGATCATGAATTAAACATCCAATCCCTTAGTGATCTTGGCGCAGAGGGTGGGGAATTCACCAGCGGCGGTTCGACGACGATGATTATCGGTGGTTCTGCCACGTTTAGTGCATTGGCGCTAGAAAGTGAACATGAGCAGACATTGGAAAAAGGGCATTATAACGCCCAAAGCAGAGAGCACCGTTTGAGTGAAGTTAACAGTGGGGATGATCTTAACGTTGTTACGAACGACGACCTCATCATGGATGGGGTTAAGGTAAAAGTAGAAGGTAATGGGAATCTCACCAGTGGTGGTGCTTTCACGCTGACTTCGGTGCAAGACGTTAACAGTTTTGACTTGGATCTTAGGGGCAAAGAAGGCGACAAATCGAAACAAAAGAATAAGTTTCGTCAACAATCAACTGAAGTTACCACAAACAAAAGCACGGTGGAGTTTAGCAAAGACCTCTCCATACACGCGCAAAATGGGGATCTCACACTTGGTGCGGCAGGGCTATCAAGTGGTGGTCAGACGCATTTGACATCAGATAATGGGAAGATCAAGTTTCTCACCAACAAGGATCAAGATTTTAAGGATGTTTATCAGCGTAATGAAAACCTTGTGTGGTGGAGTGAGGGTGACAAAGGTTACCTTAAGGAGACCATCGAGCATGTCACCATAGATGCTAAGGGTGGCATGAAGCTTGATGCAGGCAATGGCTTTGTTGTTGAATATGAGGCAACCGGTGATTTAGACAAATCCCTTGAGCAATTGTCACACTCTCCAGGCTTGGCATGGATCAAGCAACTGCGTGATGATCCAGAATTATCCAAGCAAGTTGATTGGCAAGCAGTTCGAGCTGAGTTTAAAGACTGGGATTATAAAGCCCAAGGGCTGACAGAAGCCGGTGCGGCTCTCGTGGCCTTGGCTGTCACGGCGGTTACGGGTGGAGCAGCCTCGGGCGCTGCCAGTGCCATTACCGGTGCTTTGGGGCTTGGCTCGAGCACCGCCATGAATGCGGCGATACAGGCAGGTGTCCAAGCGCTGATTAACAAAAGCGCTGTGGCTCTTGTCAATAATCGCGGCAATATTGCCGGCGCCTTGCATGAGCTTGGTTCTTCCAAGAATATTCTCAGCATTGTTTCGTCGATGTTGACAGCGGGCTTAACCAGCCAAATAACGGAAATGGTTGGTGTTGGACAATCTTTGCCAAAAACCGCTCCTTTTGTCGATCGTATCGCCCTTGAAGCGGAAAAGAACCTGATCAAAGCCGCTATTGGCACAGGCGTGCAAACGGCTCTTGAGGGTGGCTCTCTTGACAAGAACTTTTTTAACAATCTGCGCATCGCCCTGTCTGATACGGTTGGCAAATCGTTGGCAGAAGAAATCGGTACCGCCAAGGCAGAAGGCAAAATAGATACGATCACACAAATTGTTGCCCATGCTGGTCTTGGCTGCTTAAAAGGCGCGGTTGCGAGTGGCGCTTGCTCTGCCGGTGCTATCGGCGGTGCTGTGGGTGAAGCCACAGCCATGCTCCAGTTTCAATTGTGGTCTAAAAATTTAATACAAAAAGAAATAGCAGCATTGAATGGTCGCCCGCTAACCGTAGAAGATCAAGCGCGCATAGGTCAAAAGATTAAAGAGCAATTTTCTGACTTTAGAGACCACACCATTGATGTTGCACGGGCTGCGGGGGGCGTTGCCGCTGCCCTTGCTGGTGGTGATGTTAATGCCGGAGCCGATGCCGCAGGTAATGCTGCGGAGAATAATAGCCTTGCATTAGCAGCACCGCTTGTTTTAGAGGCTGGAGCAGTTGTATCTTCCATAACTCCTGTAGGATGGGCAATTCTGTTAGTAGGTGGTGTAGTTGTTGTCGTATCCTATTTGAATAAAGATATTGTTGCTACAACTGATCCCCTTGGCAATTTAGCTGTTGCATCAAAAAATGCAGAAGAAGATAGCGAAAAAACAAATCAAAGCTCAAAAGAAGAAAAAAATAAAGATTCTCAAACGGGCAATGAAAATCCACAAAACAATAATGATGATGATAATGATGGAAAGGGTAAAAAGCTTAATAAAGGTAGGAAATATCATGACAAAAAACGCGATGAGGAAAAACAAAGATTAGAGGAGGAAGGATTTTCACCAAGCGAGGGAGAATTAACGATTGAAATTGAAATTACGACAGATAAAGGCACAATTAAAGCAAGAACACGTCCTGATATTACTTATATTGAGGATGGTGAACCTGCATTTAGTGAGACAAAAACTGGTAAAGCCAAATTAAATGAAGTGCAGAAAGGTTTAAGAGAAATATGTAAAACAACAGGAAGCATAAAATTTTGTGGCTCTAAAGCTGAAGAGTATCTTAAGCAAAAGAAAGAGAAGTTTAATAAATACCAAGAAAATCTCAAAAAATTTATAGAAAAGGAGAAACCAACTGAGGATCAAATAAAAGTATTTAATGAAGAGTGGCCTAAAAAACAATTGAGTAAGAAATGGGAAAAAGGACCACGCAAATATAAACTCAACAAATATCCAAGTTATTTAGAAGAAAAGTGAAGTATTATGCAAACCAAAGATGTAACTGAGATTTTAAAAAAACATAGTTGGGAGCCCCATCGCGATGAAGTTGGAGATACATTTGCTTATTATCATCTTTCTGATCGTATAATACGCATTCTCTATGAGGTTGTAGATTATGGAGAAGATGGTGGAAAGTTGTGGCTATCAGTTTCTCTTACCACCGCCGCTTATTGCCTTGCTGGGGAATATTCTAGAGGTGAACAGTCGCGCTATAAATATGACGATATGTTGATTTCTGCAGAAGAAAATTTTGGAGTTACGGCACAGAATCTTTCAGAAAGTCATATCGAGGACGCCTTAAACAAAGTAATTGCTTGGGCGCAAGCACAGGATATTGAACAAAAATTACGTGAAGAAGCCGTCAATCATTCTGCTGTTGCAAAAGCATTGCTTGGTGATATTGATGCTTTAAGATCTGATAAACCGGCACCCCAATTACATGTTCCAGAATTTGCGGATTACGCAACCATAGAATGGATTGATCGCCTTATTTTATTTGCACAAGCCTATAAGAATGGGGAGTTAGACGATATTCTAACGCGCAAAAAGCCCAAAAAGCGCTCGATGAGCCTTACTGCAGCAAGCCGTATTCTCAAAACGCAAGGGTGGTTTTCTACGGAACTTGGAAAGATGTGGCTCTCTTTGCCTGATCGTTTTATTCAGTTTGATTTTGGTTTTGTACGTCTTCATGATAATTACAATGTCCGTCTTGAAGCTGAGATTTCTAACGAAGAGATTTCTGTAGCTTGTCGTTGTATGCGCTATAGGGGAGAATATAATTGGATACGACCTACGGATATTTATAAGTCTTTTAACACGATTGGGGGAGGGATTTTTAGTGGTTTTGGTAAAGGAATTGATATTTGTGTGGGAACATTAAATGATCACGAGCTTATCAAAATTTCTGAGCGGATAATACAATGGGCACGCACCCAAGACTTGCAAGCATCGATAGAAAGTAAAACACTTGTTAAAAAATATAGTTACGATATAGACATAGTCTGGCATTTAGCTTGTTTAGCATTAACAGGTAAAATTGATGTGCTGAAATCTTATAAAAAATTTTTAGAAGCTGGTACGATTTCTGAACATTTGGATGATGATGAAGTAGAAAAATATGTTAACCATGCCGTTGAATTTGCTGAAGAACATCTGAAAATCCTTAATGAGCGAGAGGCAGCAGAAGCACATCTTAGTCCACAAGTTTTGATTACTTTCAATAAAGTTGCAGAGCAATTAAAAGAAATGGGTTGGACAGTTTATCGTGATACAAACTACAATCGCAATGCTTATTTTATAAGTAAAGACCGTATCATCAATATAATGTATAACCTTCAAAGTGATGAAGAAGAGCCGATTGTTGCATTTAAGGCTTCCCTTTCAACACTTGGCTTTTCCACTGCTCATAGAGAAATTTTCTATAATATGCCTCAATATATAGCCCTCAAAGAAGCAGAAGAAGTTTATACAGTTTCTAGTACTGAATTGGATGAAGGCAAGCTAAAGGAGATTTGTACAGATATACTTGAGTGGGCTGATCGGCAAAATGTGAATCAAATCATCTATGATTATGTAGCTTTTCCCCCAGACAGTGAACTTGATCTTGTAGCGCGTCACCTTATTGCGCTTGTTTTGATTGGGGATGTTGAAAAGCTCAAATCTTATAAAGAGAATTTTAGAAAGGGAAATCCTTTAGGTTTTGTGGAAGAAATCTCAAAATATAGAATTGATAATCTCCTCACTCTTGCACGGGGTTATCGAGTAGGTTTTCCGAAAAATGCACCGATTTTGAGTTTGGATCCGCAAACAGCATCTGTTGCTTCTAAAACAACTGCTGTTGAAGCGGCAGAGGAAGTGGATGAAGCAGATGACACTGATGATCGTCTCACCATGGAAAGTGCTCATGCACTTTTAAAAAGCCTAGGCTGGTCAACCGAGAAAATCAATGAGAATGATTATATGGCAAGCTATCAATTGGCTGATCGTGAAGTAGATATTCTTTATAACGACGAAATTGCTAAAGATTACCCGCAATTTGATAGCGCCTTTATGATTAGCACGGGCATTCTTTCCACCGCTTGTAAATTCATTGATCCTACCCACACGGAAGATATTCCAGATATACAGCTTAATTTTGAAGCCAAGGGATTAGAAATCTTTGAACCAGAAGTCACTGCGGATCGTTTAACACAGGCGCTTGATGATGCTTTAGAATGGGCGGTAACAGACATTGACCTTTCTAAAAGACTTCGCTCTGATTATGGCGCTGCTCCTTGGGAAAAAGGCGCCACGTCCAAAGCAAACGATACGGATTATGCTTTACTTCATCTTGGCGCTCTTGCTTTATTGGGTGATGTTGAGACCTTACAATCTTATCAGAAAAGCTTTACGGCAGGTGATCACCTAGGCTTTGACGAAAGCATCAACAAAACCCACCTTGAACGTGCATTAGCTTTAGCCAAAGAAGTAGCAAAGGTGAAGCAAGTGAGCTACGCTTTAATTAAACAGGTGGCAAAAGGATTTCGATAATCACTCAGAGTTTTCTAGCGAGGAATATGAGCGAGCGGGTGCCGGTGGATCCTTTAAAGCCGGTGTTGAATTCGGAAAATTATTGACTGAAGTAGCAACGCTGTTTTTGGGAGGTGCTGGAGCAGCCAAGGGAGCCATAAAGCTTGGCAACAAGGCTGTGATTAAGTTCATTGCTAGGAAAAATCTTGCCCAATTCGCTTCCAAGAAAAATCTTGCCAAACTTGCAGCTCAAGGAGATCCTGCCAAACATGCGGCGAAGAAAGAACTAACTAAACTCGCTGCTAAAGAAAAAAAGCTTTGGCTAAAAAAGAAACCCACTAAATTTACTGATAGCAAATTTGGACAGACCTACACAGTTTATCGGAGAGACGACCAGTTTGATCCTAACCAAATTGTTAGTTGGACAGTAAAGAAGAAAAAGGTGTGGGGTACCAATATTGAAAGGACAAAAACAGGAAGAGCACCTATGGGGTTTGATGGCAAGCCTGTTGAGTTGCATCACCTAAAGCAAACCCCCGATGGACCCCTAGCGGAAATGAGCCATGAATTTCATAAAAAATATACTTCTGTTATTCATGCTAATCCAAAAACACATCAATCGCTTATAGAGAGAAAAAAGTTTAAGAAGCAGAGAAAGGAATATTGGAAAGAATACGGCAATGGGCATGGAGAACAAAAAAACAGTAGTTTAGGAGGAATAATTGATATGAAATGGGGTATCATAGGTCTAAATTTTGACAGATGGGGACAGGAGCACCGGCAGTAGTGATCTACGGTTGATGAAAAGAGAGAAAAAAGAAGTTTGGAGAATAATTGATGAAAACCTATACCTTAGATGATGTTGCAGTATTAATTGATAAAGTGAATAAATATGATGATGATATTATCAATTTTCGTACTGAAGATGATGCAGTTGATGATCTCGTGATTGAAAGGGCGGAGAAAGCTCTCGGTTTACAATTTACATCTTCTTATAAGAGTTTTTTGAAACATTATAAAGGTGGGGACATTGCTGGTTATGAAATCTTTAGTCTTTATGAGCATCCTATAGGTGTTTCTGTTAATGATATTGTTCACCAAAATTTAAATTATTACAGAAAACATGGTTTTGCGACACCAGAACAGCTTGTCGTTAACAGAACAGATTTTGGTGAAACCTTTTATTTTGATTATACGCAGTTTCGGGATGGTGAATGCCCACTTTATGTCAGGCTTCCATCTGAAGATTGCGAATATTATGCCAGTAATTTTTATGAATTCCTTTGCAAAAGAATTAAAGAAAGCGTGGGAGTTGAGATACCTGATGGTGATCAACCAATTGAAAAGATTGAGAACACTCCCACTCCGCAACCTATACCTTTTTACAAGAGTTTTTGGAAAAAACTATGGAAGAGGTGAAATTGATAGAGGAAATATGGAGCGTTTATAACGCACGTTTTGAGGATCATCTATGAAAACCTATACCTTAGATGATGTTACAGTATTAGTTGATAAATATGAAGGTGATATTGTTAATTTTGCTAGCAAAGATAAGGAGGTTGATGATCTCGTGATTGAAAAGGCGGAGAAAGCTCTCGGTTTACAATTCACATCTTCCTATAAAGTTTTTTTAAAACATTATAAAGGCGGGGACATTGGTGGTGAAGAAATCTATAGTCTTTATGAGCATCCTATAGGTGTTCCTTTTGATGATATTGTTTTTCAAAACTTAAATGATAGAAAACGTGGTTTCGCAACACCAAAACAGCTTATCGTTTGTGATGCTGCTTTTGGTGAAACCTTTTATTTTGATTATACGCAGTTTAGGGATGGTGAATGCCCACTCTATGTCATGCTTCCATCTGAAGATTGCGAATATTACGCTAGCAATTTTTATGAATTCCTTTGCAAAAGAATTAAAGAAAGCGCGGGAGAAGAGATACTTGATGGTGACCAACCAATTGAAAAGATTGAGAACACTCCCACTCCGCAACCTATCCCTTTTTACAAGAGTTTTTGGAAAAAACTATGGAGGAGGGGCAATTGATAGGGGAAATATGGAGCGTTTATAACGCACGTTTTGAGGTTCATTTATGAAAACCTATACCTTAGCTGATGTTGCAGTATTAATTGATAAAGTGAATAAATATGATGATGAGATTATCAATTTTGGTACTGCAGAGGATGCAGTTAGTGATGTACGGATTAAAGAGGCAGAAAAAACTCTCGGTTTACAGTTTACAACTTCTTATAAGGATTTTTTAAAAAATTATAAGGGAGGAGAAATTGGAGGTGATGAAATATTTAGCATTTATAACGCAAGTTTTGATAAGTGTCCTGCTGGTGATATTGTTTTCTATCATTTGACGGATATAAAAAATGGTTTCGCAAAACCAAATCAGCTTGCCGTGAATAGAACTGATTTTGGTGAAACATTTTATTTTGATTACTCTCAATTTCGGGATGGTGAATGCCCAATCTATGTCATGCTTCCATCTGAAGATTGCGAATATTACGCCAGTAATTTTTATGAATTCCTTTGCAAAAGAATTAAAGAGCACGCAGGGGAAGATTTATGAAAACCTATACCTTAGATGATGTTGTAGTACTAGTTGATAAATATAGCGATAGTATCGATTTTGGCTCGACAGATGAAGCAGTTGATGATGCACTGATTGAAAAAGCAGAGAAAACTCTTGGTTTGCAGTTTACGTCTTCCTATAAAAGTTTTTTAAAAAATTATGGAAGAGGGGAAATTTGTGGTGAGGAAATATGTAGCGTTTATGATACAAATTTTGAAATTGTTCGTAGTGATGATATTGTTTATAAAAACTTAAATTATAGAAAAAATGGTTTTGCAACGCCACAGCAACTTATTGTTAATAGAACCGATTTTGGAGAGACATTTTTCTTCGATTATTCTCAATTCCAGAATGGAGAATGTGCACTCTATTTTGATTTTCCACCCAAAGATCCACAATATTATGCAAGTAACTTCTATGAATTCCTCTGTAAAAGAATTATAGCTAATTTGGAATGACGCTTTTTGTCGGGCGGTTTCCTTTTGAAATACACTGTTAAAGCCGTCATTCTTTTTTGTTTTCAAAAAATGCAAGAATTGTTAATCCCTTTTAGGGGGGAAGGACTTATGAAAACCTATACCTTAGCTGATGTTGCACAATTAATTAATAAGTATCCGGATGTTATCGACTTTGGCATTGCAGAGGATGCACCTGATGATATATTGATTGAAAAGGCTGAGAGAACTCTTGGTTTACAATTCACTTCGTCCTACAAAAGTTTTTTAAAAAATTATGGAGGAGGAGAAATTGGAGGTTATGAAATTTTTAGCATTTATAACGCAAGTTTTGAAGATAATCCTGCTGGTGATATTGTTTATTATCACTTAACAGATATAAAAAATGGTTTAGCAAAACCACAGCAGCTTGTTGTCAATAGAACAGATTTTGGTGAAACCTTTTACTTTGATTATACTCAGTTTCAGGATTGTGAGTGCCCGCTCTATCTTAGATTTCCACCTAGCGATCCCCAGTATTACGCAAGTAATTTTTATGAATTTCTCTGTAAAAGAATTATGGAACATGCTGGGGGGTAATGACGATGCAAACCAAAGACGCAACAGAGATTTTAAAAAAAGTTGGTTGGGAGCCCCATCGCGATGAAATGGGTGATATGTTTGCTTATTATCACCTCCCCGATCGCATAGTGCGTATTCATTATGGTGTCATAGATTATGGACGGGATAGCGGAAGATTGTGGGTTTCTGTCAGTCTTACTACTGCTGCTTATTGTCTTGGCTGTGAATATGCTAACGGTAAAGAATCTCAACCTCTATATGAGGATATGCTGATTTCTTCAGAAGAGAATTTTGGAGTTACAGCACTGGAGTTTTTTGAAAGCCATGTCAAGGTAGCTTTAAACAAAGTGTTAGCTTGGGCGCAAGCACAAGATATTGAGAAAAAATTACGTGAAAAAGCTGCTAATCATTCTCTCGTTGCAAAGGCTCTACTCGGCGATACCGAAGCTTTAAGGAATTACAAACCTACACCTCAATTATATACACCAGAGTTTTCTGATTATGAAAAGATGACACAGGTTGAGCGCGTTATCTTTTTTGCTGAGGCTTATAAAAATAACGAATTGGATGACATTTTAACACGCAAAAAACCGAAACAGCGTTTGATGAGTCTTACAGCAGCAACGCGCATTCTTAAAACCCAAGGGTGGTTTGCCACAGAGCCTGGAAAAATGTGGTTGGTTTTGCCCGACCGCTTTATTCAATTTGATTTTGGTTTTATCCGTCTTCATGGTGATTACAATGTCCGTATTGAAGCTGAAATATCTAATAAAGAGATTTCTGTCGCTTGCCATTATATTCACGATAGTAGAAAATGTAGGCAGATATCAGCTACAAATATTTATCAGTCTTTTAATACGATTGGGGGAAGGGTTTTTAGTGGTGTTGATAAAGGGATTGATATTCGTGTAGAGACATTAAATGAGCAGGAGCTTATCAAAATTTCTGAGCGGGTAATACAATGGGCGCGTGCTCAGGATTTAGAAGCAGCGATAGAAAGCAAAGCGCTTGTTCAAAAATATAGCTCTTGTCCCGATATCCCATGGCATTTGGCTTGTTTAGCATTAACAGGTCAAATTGATATCCTGAAATCCTATCAAAATGCTGTGAAAGTAGGTACGATTTCTGAATATTTAGATGACAATGATGTGGAAAAATATGTTAATTACGCTGTTCAATTTGCTGAAGGACATCTGAGCATTTTAAAGGAGCGAGAGGCGGCGGATGCACGTATTGATGTACAATCTTTAGCTCTCCTTAATACAGTTTCTGAAACATTAAAAATGATGAACTGGACAATTTATCGTGATAAAAACTACAATCGTAATGCCTATTTTATAAGCAAAGACCGTATCATTAATATAATGTACAGCCTTGATACAAAAGGAAAAACACCGATCGTTATATTCAAGGCTTCACTTTCAACACTTGCCTTTTCCACTGCTCATAGGGATGTTTTTCCCGAGAAGCCTCAATATATAGCTCTCAAAGAGGCAGAAGAAGTTTATACAGTTTTTAGTGTTGAAGTTGAAGAAGGCAAACTAAAGCAAATCTGTGTGGATATTCTTAAGTGGGCTGATAACCAAAACACCAACCAAATCATTTATGATTATGCGGCTTTGCCAACAAATAGTGAATTTTGCCTTGCAGAATTTCACCTTATTGCACTTATTTTGACTGGCAATGTCAAAAAACTTAAGTTTTATAAGGAGAGTTTTCAAAGAAAAAACCGTCTAGGCTTTGTAGATACTATCACAAAATATGATATTGACAACGCGCTTACTCTTGCCCAGCGTTATTGAACAGGTTTTCCTAAAAACGTTCCGATTTTGAGCTTGGATCCGCAAACAGTATCTGTTGCCTCCAAAACAACTTTTGTTGAAGTGGCAGGGGAAGTGGATGAAGCAGATGATAATGATAACTATCTCACCATGGAAAGTGCTGATTTTTTTAAGCCTTTCAAAAGAAAGGGATTATAATCATAAGAAATGCTATCAAAACTATTATGGTACTTAGTTTTGAAGGTTTTGAGGGTTCCTTTTCCCCCCTTATATATTTTTTTCAATCAAAAATAAAATAATACATATAAGAAGCACCCCCAAAGCCCCCCAAAACTAATGATGGGGAGTGCTTTGAAGGTTCACTGTTATATTGTTTAATATTTTATAAGATTTCCAAATTGCCTCAGTGCGATGTCTTATGACTTTTCACTAAAGGATGCTGTTCATAACGTATGATAGGTCGACTGCCTTGGGAGCTATTGTCTCCAGAGATTTCACGAATATAGTTACAACGGCATAAAAGCTCTAAAGCTTGCTTAACAGCTTCATTGTCTTTTAAAGAAGTCCAATCACGTTTATAAACATCCCTTGCTGTAAAAACATCGGGCAAATGATCATAACGCTCGACAATTAATGTTGTATGCTCTGCTGTTAATGTATCCTCCGAGGTATAAAGACGTTTGGCATGACTTAACAGATAGTTTGACCAACGCAACGCTGTTGTGATGGCATAGAGTCCAAATTCAAAACGACCACTGTCAAGAAGTTCGAAAGTCAAGGTAAGGCTTGCTATGCTCTTAGGCATTTTCAAAAGATGCGATTGTAAGCTTTCGAAGTGACTACCTCCTTTTGCCTCTCTATGAATATGCTCCAATCATTCATAAAATTTTTCTTGTGCTTTTGGTATAAAACGCATGATCAGCGGATGTTTGGGAGAACCCAGTCGTTTATCACGAAAAGAACAAACACCCCTTCATATTTTTGCTAGCCCTCTTGATTGGGAGCTCTATCAACCAATTACCAATCTTTTGTATCATCGAGACACACCAGCATTTGAAAACGGTGCAATAAACCGTCATCGTTTATTCTACGGTGTGTTGCTCGTTTGAAATCAGCACAAAACTGTTTGGATAAAGAAAGCGTCTGATTATAAGCTTGTTTTCCAAGCAAGCCAATTCTAATGAGCGCTTGTATGATCTCTCTAAAAGAGCAGCCAGCATAACAATAGAGTAAAAGACGCCCATCATGTCCATTGGCAAGGGATAAGCTAGGCAGCCTATCATCATGAGCAGGGCAACGAGCACTTCCATAACGCCCATGCCAAACCCTCGGCACAGCACGTGTAATGCCCTGCACATTCGTAAAAGAAAACATCATTTTTGATCTTATAATGTTGCGTCATAGGACGGATTGTGCACTCTCCAGGGTGATGAGCTTGAGAAAGCCTTGTCCGTCCTTATGTGACAAGTTTTTTTTATGCCGCGTCACTTTGACGTTGCTGTTTTGCTTGCTCGATTACATTGATAAGATCTGATTGTAACCAACGCGATAAAAAACCAAATTTTAAAGGTTTTGGGAGAGAGCCATTAGTTACATGACGGCGGAATGTTGAGACACTCATATGAAGCAATTTTGCACTTTCACGGTCTGTCAAAAGAATATCATTTTCTGTCATACTAAAATCCTTTCAAAAGTAAAAAAATGAGAACAAATCATAACCATTTATTAACCATATTTTGGTTCATTTTTGAAGGTATTTTATTTATAGAAAACAATATTTTATCATACAGTTTCTGATGTGATAATTTATGAATCTTATTGAGAAAGAATGAGAGACAAGAGAGTTAAAGTTATCCACAGATAATGGGGTTATGCACCCCATATCTTAAGATTGACCCGTGACATAAGCCGCCCATTTATCCATATAGACACGGCGCTGTTCTAGATAATCAGTCCGACGATAGGCACGCTCTACTTTACCCCCGACCGTATGACTTAGAATGGTTTCAGCGACCTCATAGGGGGCATCGGTTGTTTCAGCGAGCCAATTGCGTAAACT
>NZ_JBHIMN010000017.1:0-18565 GCF_042194155.1 Bartonella sp. MR63HLJHH | reverse complement strand
AAAGATCCGCAAAAACGGGCGCAAATATATGCTGATTTACAACGTGAACTTATGCAAAAAGGACCTTATGCGTTTATTTACCAGCAATATAGCGTTGTCGCGATGACACCGGATGTCAAAAAATGGGTTTGGAATAGTGCACCGCGTATTTTTTATAGTAAAATTGAAAAATAAGAGTGTCTTTTGGTGTTGTCAAAGGTAAAATAGCTTGATCATAATTGCATGATGAAAATATTCTTTCATATAAAAGTCCTTCAGTTTCTTAAAGGATGAAACTGTGAGGGATGTTTGTGCTGTATATGATGGAGGTCGTTTATTAAGGGGGATGAATATAGAAAGTTATATTGGACAAGATCTTTGTTTGTGGCTACAGATTCTCTGCATCCCGAATATAGATTGATGTATGAGAGAATTATTTTATAGATGCTTAGTTTGATTAAATAAAGTTGATGTTTGATACTATGCTGTTTAAAAGATGAAAGAGCAAAATCACAACAGCTATGTGTGAAAAGGCATAAGAATATAATAGGAAAAAAATGGGAAAAAAATGTTGAAAAAATTTTCTGTTTTATTAGGCATAACAGCTTTTTTAAATGGGGCTATAGCATCAGCATTTAGTGCTTCATCTAAAGATATATTGGTGATGGCATGGAATATTGATTCAATGAGTAGTTTTGACCCAGCGCAAACTGTTGAAGTCGTGACGAGTGAGTTATTGACGAATATTTGTAGCGCGTTAGTACAATATGATGAACATGATCCTACAAAAATTCGCCCTGCTATGGCAAAATCTTGGGATGTTTTAGATAATGGCAAAAGAATAGTTTTTCATCTTCGTGATGATTTAAAGTTTAATGATGGAAGAACAGCAACGGCGCAAGATTTGGTATGGTCGATGCGGCGGATTATTAAATTAGGATTGAGCTATGCCCAATCTTTAATGGATTATGGGTTTACTAAAAACAATGTTGAAACAAATATTCAAGCTCTTGATGATAAGACTTTGCAATTAAAATTAGATAAACCCTACCCTATTCAGCTCATATTGACTGTTATTGGACAGTCTTATGCTTCTGCTTTGCTTGATCGGAAAACAATTGAAGCGCAGAGTATTAACGGTGATATGGGGAATAAATATTTAGCGACACATTCGGCTTGTGTTGGACCTTATAAATTGGTGAGCTGGTCTCCAGGAGATAAAGTTGTATTAGAGGCTACACAGCATTATTGGGGCGATGTGCCTAAAATTAAGAAGATTGTTGTGCAGCACGTAGCAGATTCATCAAGTCAAAGACTTCTTTTGGAAAAAGGTGATGTGGATATAGCGCGTGATCTTTCTTCAGAGGATATTTTAGATCTTGAAAAAAAGGGAGGCCCAGTCAAAATTAGTCGTGTTTTGCGCCCCCAGATTATTTATTTATCATTAAATAATAAGAATGCAATTTTTGCAAACGAAAAGGTTAGATTGGCACTTCGTTATTTGGTTGATTATGAAGGTCTTGGAAAAACTGTTTTGAAGGGGATTGCTATTCCGCGGGCAACTTATATGTCCTTGGGTGTTCCTGGTGCTTTGGATGAAAAAGAAGGTCTGCCTTTTAAGTTGGATTTGAAAAAAGCAAAACAGTTAATTACTGAGGCTGGTTATCCGAACGGTTTTAAAGCTAATCTTTTAGTTGGAAGCCTTAGTTATATGTCGTCTGTTGCACAGTCTATTCAAGCCAATGCACGTAAAATTGGTGTTGAGCTGACAATTGAAAAAATGGCACAAAATCAATTGTTGAGCCGTGTACGTGGTGGAAATTATGATACTGCTATTATGGGGTGGGGGAGTGCCGATCCTGATGGACATCCTGCCTCATTAAATCACGTGTTTAATCCTGATCCAACATTTACAAAAAAGCACAATATGTATTTGGCTTGGCGCGCTGGGTATTATGATGAAAATATTAATAACATGGTGATGGATGCTTTGTTTGAGAAAGACCCCAATAAGCGTATCATGCAATATCGTACTTTACAGCATTATGTGCTAGAGCATGGTCCTATGGTTTATTTATTTCAGACATATTATACCGTTGGTATGGGACCTGATGTCAAAAAATGGATTTGGAACAGTTATAGACTTTATTACAATGAAGCAGAAAAATAAAAAGAAGCATGTTATAGAGAAGGATTGTAGAACATGCTTAATAAGAGGTTGTTTCGTTATATAAAAAAAGGTATTTGCTTTATGTTTTGTCGCTACAGAGGGGATTTTTATAATGGTTTTGCCACTTTCAGAGACTGAAAGAGCTGTATCAGAAAAGCAGAAAAGATTATTTTTATGGGATTTTTTATGCAAAGGATTGAAACTTCTTATTTCAGTTTTTATCACATTGCTTGGGTTGGTGACGATCACTTTTTTTCTTGGTCATCTTCTTCCTCTAGATCCAGTTCTGTCTATTCTTGGTGATAATATCAGTCAGGAAGCTTATGATGCAATGTATTATAAGCTTGGTCTTGATAAGCCGTTGATTGTTCAATATTGGAAGTATCTTCATAATGTATTTTTATTTGACTTTGGAGATGCTTTAACTTCTGGGCGTCCTGTTCTAGCTGATATTATGCGTGTATTTCCTGCAACATTAGAGCTTGCAACCGTTGCTATTGTTATTGGCACAAGTCTTGGAATTCCATTTGGTGTTTTTGCAGCAATGTATCGCGATTCATTTATTGATTATGTTGTTCGTGTTTTTACACTTGTAAGTTATTCTACTCCAACGTTTTGGCTCGGTTTAATGGCTTTGTTAATATTTTACGCCAAGCTTGGCTGGGTTGGTGGTCCAGGACGTATTGATTTTCTTTATGAATATTCTTTCGAACCAAAAACAGGATTTTTCCTTTGGGATACTGCAAGCCAAGGACAATGGGAGGCTTTTGGTAATGTTTTTAGTCACATTATTATGCCTGCTTTGATCTTAGCTTTCGGTGCTATGGCTTATATTAGCCGTATGACTCGTGGGTTTATGATTGAGCAGCTTAATCAGGAATATATCATTACTGCACGTGTAAAGGGGTTATCGTGGGCGCGAACGGTATGGGGACATGCCTTTAAGAATGCTGCTGTTCAGGTTATTACCGTTGTTGCGCTTTCTTATGCTTTTTTATTAGAAGGGGCTGTTTTAACGGAGACAGTTTTTGCTTGGCCTGGTTTTGGACATTACTTGACAAATGCTCTTTTAGCCGGAGATATGAATGCAGTTGTAGGATGTACTTTACTTGTAGGATTTATCTTTGTCGCCATTAATTTATTTTCTGATTTGCTTTATCGCATTTTTGATCCAAGGACACGTTGAATATGACAGTAAGTAATCATCATAAATCGCAATCATCATCTTTTTTGGGCGGTTGGTTAAACGACCCTGTTCCAAGCTCCATAATTCAGGCGAACATACAAAGAATTTATCACGCACTGGTTAAGTTTTTTCATAACTTTTCGGCTGTATTCGGTCTGCTTATTATTTGTATTATTATCATATGTGCATTTTTTGCTCCTTGGATTGCTACGCATGATTTTCTTAGCAATGATCTAGGGCATCGGTTGCAGCCACCCTCTATGGCGCATTATTTTGGAACAGATGAATTAGGACGTGACATTTTTAGTCGCCTTGTTTTTGGTTCCCGTATTACTCTTTATGTTGTTTTTCTTACAACCATTATTGTAGGTCCAATAGGGCTTATTGTTGGAACTGTATCTGGTTATATGGGCGGATGGGTTGATACTGTGCTCATGCGCATTGTCGATATTTTTCTTGCTTTTCCAGGTTTGATTTTAGCTCTTGCATTTTCAGCCGCATTGGGACCAGGGATTGAAAATGCTTCTATTGCAATTTCAATTGCAGCATGGCCTCCAATTGCACGTTTAGCACGTGCTGAGACTTTGACAATACGTTCTTCTGATTATGTTTCTGTCGTTCGCTTGCAAGGGGCTTCTGCTTGGAGAATAATTTTGTTTCACGTTGCGCCCATGTGTATTCCTTCAGTGATTGTACGATTAACTTTAGATATGTCTGGAATTATTTTAACGGCTGCTGGTCTTGGTTTTTTAGGGTTGGGAGCTCAACTTCCAAGTCCTGAATGGGGTGCGATGCTTTCTTCAGGGCGGGAATTTATGATGACAAATTGGTGGTTGGCGGCAATACCAGGCTGTGCAATATTATTTGCAAGTCTTGCTTTCAACCTTTTAGGTGATGGTCTTCGTGATGTATTGGATCCACGCAATGGGTAATAAATTATTAGAAGTAGAAGATTTACGTATTTCTTTTCCTACAACGCGCGGCATTTCAGAAGTTGTGCGTGGCGTTAGTTTTTCTGTTGGAAAAGAAAAAATTGGAATTGTTGGTGAATCCGGATCTGGAAAATCGATGACTGGGCGCGCAATACTAAGGTTGAGTCCAAGAGCAGCCATTGTTAAAGCTAAAAAAATGCGCTTTGAGGATGTTGATTTATTGACCGCAAGTGAACCTCAGATGCGAAAAATCCGCGGGAAGCGTATTTCAATGATTTTACAGGACCCAAAATATTCACTTAATCCATTAATACGGATTGGTGAGCAGATTATGGAGGCTTACCGTATTCATTACCGCGTTTCAAAAGTTGAAGCGCAGGAACGGACTATATCTATGTTAGAATCTGTTCATATTCGTGATCCTGAACATGTGATGCGCCTATTTCCTCATGAAATATCAGGGGGGATGGGGCAGCGTGTGATGATTGCAATGATGCTCATTCCAAAACCTGATTTAATTATTGCCGATGAGCCAACATCTGCACTTGATATTACGGTCAGACGACAAGTTTTATCTGTATTAGATGAACTTGTGACAAAATCTGGAACGGGACTTATTTTCATTAGCCATGATTTGAATATGATTGCTGATTTTTGTGATCGTATTTTGGTGATGTATGCAGGCCGTGTGTTAGAAGAGTTGCCTGCTTCTGATTTGTCTCACGCTTGTCATCCTTATACGAAGGCATTGCTCGCGAGTTTGCCACGGCTTGATAATCCTGTTGATGTTTTGGCTGTTCCTGAGCGTGATCCTGATTGGTTACATAATCCTACGATTGTTAATGGTGTTGAGGAGGTTCCTCATGACAAATTGTGAGAATATTATTGATGTTTCTAATTTATCTGTAACTTTTGGTCATAGGCATAAGGCAGTAACAGTTGTTAAAAATGTTAATTTTCATATTAAGCGTGGTGAAGCTTATGGTTTGATTGGTGAATCCGGATGTGGAAAATCAACAATTTTGAATACATTGGTGGGGCTTATTCCAGATTATAGTGGAAAGTTCCTTTTTGCTGGACAAGAAGTCGAAAAGAAAAGAAGTAAGGATTTTTTACGCTGTATTCAAATGGTTTTTCAAGATCCTTATGCATCACTTCATCCAAGAAAAATGGTCCATACGGTTCTTTCTGAATCTCTCAAAATCCATGGGATGGATAACCAAAAGGAGCGGGTGGAGGATGCTTTAGATTCCGTTGGGTTAGATTCTTCATTTCTTTATCGTTATCCTCATGAGCTGTCTGGAGGGCAGCGTCAGCGTATTGCTCTTGCACGTGCTTTAATTATTGAACCAGAGGTCTTGTTGCTTGATGAGCCAACATCTGCATTGGATGTATCGGTACAGGCTGAAATTTTAAACTTGTTGAAATCGTTGCGAGCGAGAAAAAAGCTTACTTATTTGATGGTATCCCATGATCTTGCTGTTGTTGCACATATTTGTGAACGTGTTGGAATTATGCATAAAGGGATTATTCTTGAAGAGCTTAGCAATGATGAATTGCGTAATTTACATGCGCAACACGATTATACAAAGGAGTTTTTTGAAGCAAGTATAGAGCCTATTGTCCATAGAGAGCAAAGAGTATGATCGATTTTCCAAAAGAGAAAATACATTTTTCTGTTTTAGGTTTCGAGAAGTATTTAGTATCTTTGTTGTAATAGAGAGTTTTTGTATTTTTTATAGTGTGAAATCTTATCGATATAATTTATTGAGAGAAGTTTTAGCTCTCATATTTTTCACTTTATTAGTTGTACAACGTTATGAGTCATCTGCATGACTCATAACGCGCATTATGTATTTTTTTGTATAATTTGTTAATTATAAATTTATGTCTAGAAGTTTTCATTGTAGATGAGCATTAAACTTGTAAAAAATAATAGGTGATTAATAATGCTATGTTTTCTAGGAAAATTTATTCTTTAGAGTATAGTTTGATTTTTATTGTTTTGATTTGTTTATTCTTTTTTACAATGTTAGCTCTTATTTATCAGAAAATGCTAAGTTTTATTCTTTGCAAAAGAAGAAGCTGTTATGAAAATTTTTCAATGGTACATGAGAATGATTCAACTATTTTTGTTGTTTTCTATTCTTAATAAAGAGGTTCTTTGAAAGAAAAACAGATTTTATGAATAAAAAAGGCAGCATATTGTATTGCCATTTTTGATAAAGTGTATACAGATAACAATACGTCTGTTGTTATAGCCTTGATTTAAAACTGATAGTGTATTCCACCTGAAAAACTTGCTCCGGATATACCAGTTTTTTTAAAGCTGTTGTTGATAGCTGATTTCAATTTTGCTGTTTTGTCAATGATGGCATTGATGATATCTTCTTTTAGGATTTCATAGGATAAAAGAGTATTAAGATAAAAACCACTGTCACGCTGTTTACTGCTATAGGCGGTGAGTGAAATGACCATTTATTCAATATGCTCTTACTTGCTGTCTTGCATATTCTTTGGAGTGCAAAGAGAGTTGTCCATAGGTTTCTATAAGACCAAAATGTGTTGTAGATATTTTTCCTTTCTAGCGCGACAAAGTTAACAGCTCCTTGTAGAGCAGCATAACGAAGATGAGTACTGCTATAACCATATCTACTAGAAGTACTACTTATCAAAAAATAAGCTTCCTGTTTTTCCATAGGTGTATAAGAAAAAGCCATTCCGTTTGTCTTATTCTTTCCTTAAGACAAATGTCGCATATTGGTTAACAGTTGCACTTTGCTTAGCCATATCGGTCAATCCAGCATACAAGAGAGCACTGGGCATGATCAAAGAGTTTGTATTTATGGCACGATGTTTTTTACTTTTGAGTCGCTATCAAGCAGTAATGGTTGCAAGCGAAAATCCCAAAAATTTTTATTTTCTCCTAAAAGGTTTTGTTCAGTATTTGTTTTACTGTGGTTTGATTTTGGTCCATAAGCTTTCAGTATATATTTATAAGGTGAACCACTTATTGTGATATAGCCATTTGCAAGTTTGAAAGAGTTTTGATTTACTTTTCCAGACACTTGAATGAGTGAAAGACCACGTACACTGGTAAGAGCAGAAGTGTCTGCTTTAATATTGTTCTTTTCTAAATGTCCAGTGATATAAATCAGTGTAGTCCCTGAAACATCACCGTGAATCAGAAGATGGTCAGCTTTTTGTTTGTTTACGGCAGCGCTATCACTCCATTCGACATTGAAATGAATTTCTGCTTTTCCTGTAGCATTGTAGACTTTTTTAGTATTTGGTCTGCCAGATCCTATGTGCAACGTGTGATAATGATCTTCTGTTGGCTCTTCAAAAACAATAGAGCTGTCATTGATGTTAAGGACAGAAATATCAGAACGTACTCTTTGAGCAATATCAAGCAGTTGTTCGTTCTGGCTTTTTTTATTTGTGCTTGTTTTCAATGTCCATTTCGTATTGTTTTGCAAATCAAAGATTGTTTTGAATTTTTTTTCGGTGCTCACTTTGCCGTCTAAGACGGAGTGATCGGCGTTTAGTGTAAAAGTGAAATCATTTTTTTTCGTTGAAGCTTCGGTTACTAATAAAACATTGGCACGGATTTCTGAATTTTTGAGATTGACTTTACCAATTGATTCATTTGCATTAATTCCAGTACCATTTTTAATGTGAAGTTTTGTATTGGTTAAATTGACTTCTGATGTTTTATTGTTCTTGGATTTTTCAAATGCTATACCTCTATCTTCTGCTGTGACAGAAACATCTGTCACATCAATATGTCCATTATTATTTACAACAAATGCACTATTTTCGGCAATTACTGTTCCTCCGATCATTTTAATCATCCCGCCATTTTCTGAAGAAAGTCCGATCTCAGCATTTTTAATCGTTGTGTGGCCATATAATTCAACTAAACTGCCAACATCTTGGCTTTCCGCACCGGATCCGTTGCTATCTGCTGTTATTAGAGTAACATTCGTGGCTTTAATACGTCCACCATTTTGGGCAGATAATGCAGTAGTTTTACCTTGTACTGTTCCTCCCGTTACGGTAACGACAGATTTTGAGTCTTTTGCATAGAGTCCAGCGTCGTCAGATGATGTAATTTGAGTATTGTCAGTTAAAGTAATGGTACTGCCGTTTATGGCAGATATTGCTGCACCTTCTGCGTTAAATGATCCTCCAGAAACTGTTATTTGAGAACCATTATCTGAAATTATGCTATTGATTGCTTGCGGAACGGTTACATTTTCTAAAGTAATGGCACTTCTTCTTGCAATTATTGCGTTGATCAGTAGTGTATTGTCCTTACTATTTAATATCGTTACATCTTTCAGTTTGTTATTGCTCTTATTTTTTAACAAATGAACGCCAGATTCGGAAGCAGTAATTGTTCCTCCGATCATTTTGATTGTACTATCGTTTTGCGCATCAATTCCGATTTTAACGTCACTGATCGTTGTATTTCCAAGCAATTCAATCACACTGTTAGAGCCAGAGGAAGCTGCACCAGCAGCTACACCACTGCCATTATTAGTTGCTTTTAAAGCAACATTTGTAACCGTAATATGGCCACCTATATCTGCTTCTAAGGCTGTATATTTTCCTGTCACGCTTCCTGTTGTCATTATAATCGTGGATTTTGAGTCTTGTGCATAGAGTCCTGCTTCATCATATGACGTAATTTGAGCATTGTCCGTTAAGGTGATGCTGCTGCCGTTTTGAGCACATATTGTTGCATAGCTTGAATCAAATGATCCTCCAGAGATTGTTATGTTAGAACGATTATTTGCAATTACGCTGTTGCCTGTTTGAGTCACTTTTACATTTTTTAAAGTGAGTCTACTTTCTTTCTCTAGACGTATTCCGTTGCCTGAATTTTTATCTTTACCGGTTGATATTATTACATTTTCTAGTTTGTTTTTGGTGCTCTTACTGTTCACGAAGCCAACACCAGTTGCAGAAGCCGTAATGGTTCCCCCTATCATTTTAATTACGCCATCATTACTTGCCAAAAGCCCGACAGTAGCATTCTTAATCGTTGTATTTCCATATAATTCAATCATACTATTAGCGCTATCAACTCCTGCTCCTCCCCCATTGCCATTTGTTGTTGTTAGAGAAACATCTGTGACCTTAATATGCCCACCGTTTTCTGCATTTAATGCTAATTCTCCGGTTACTGTTCCCCCCGTCATTGTGATGGTAGAATGTAAACCATTTGTATAGAGTCCTTTGCTATTCGATGATGATGATGTAACTTGTACATTGCCTTTTTTACTACTAGTTAAAGTAATGTTACTACCGTTTCCAGCGTATACTCCTACGGTTTTCCCCTCAAATGATCCTCCAGAAACCGTTACTTTAGAATGATTATTCGCAGCTATGCCGCTTTTTGCCTGCGTAACTGTTACATTTTCTAAAGTGACTTTACTTTCCTTATCGGCACCTATTCCTGTGATTTTAGGCTCTTTATCGTTACTGCTCGATATTTTCACATTTTCTAGCTTGTTTTCATCGCTCTTACTATTGTAGAAACCAGCACCGGTTTCAGAAGCTGTAATGGTCCCTCCGATCATTTTTATCATTCCACTGTTTTGTGCATGAAGACCGACTACAGCATTCTTAATTGTTGTATTCCCATGCAATTCAATCATGCTGTTCGGACCGCCGGCGACAACTGTTCCGATTTTATCATTCGTCGCTGTTAACGCAACATCCGTGACCTTGATATGTCCACCATTTTCTGCAACCAACGCCATTTTTTCTGTGATTATGCTTCCTCCCGTCATTTCGATTGTGGTTTCTGAATCTGTTGCATGAAGTCCAGTGCCATGAGATGATGTAGCTTGAACATTGTTGGTCAGAGTTACGCGACTGCCATTGTAAGCAGATATTGCTGCCTTTGTGGCATCAAATGACCCTCCCAATACCGTGATTTCAGATTTATTATTTGCAGTAACGCTATTCATTGCCTTAGTCACTTTTACATTTTCTAAAGTGACTTGACTGCCATTGTACGCAAATACACCACCGGATAGTGGTGCTTTGCCCTTGCCACTTGATATTATTATATCTTTTAGCTTGTTTCCAGCGTTCTTACTATTATTGAAGCTAGCACCAATATAGGAAGCGTTAATGGATCCTCCAGTCATTTTGATCATAGCATTATCTTTTGCAAAAAGTCCACCTCCATCACCGCTAATGGTTGTATTTCCGAGCAACTCAATTATGGTATCAGAATTGTAAGCATTGACAGTGAAAGTTGGGCTATTTATTATTTTTAAGGACACGTCTGTGACTTGAATATGGCCACCTTTGGTTGCAGATAATGCGGCATCTTTTCCTGTTATATTTCCTCCCGTCATTGTGATCTTGGCTTTTGAGCCTTCTGCATAGAGACCAACGTTATCAGATGATGTAATTTGAGCATTGTTAGTTAAAGTAATCGTGCCGCTGCTTAGAGCATGTATTGATGCGCCTTTTGCATCAAATGATCCTCCAGAGATTGTGACCTTAGACTGATTATTTGCGACGACGCTATTCATTGCCTTACTCACCTTTAGATTTTCTAAAGTGACTTCACTGTCTTTGTCTGCAACTATTGCAAAATTTAGTGGTTCTTTGCCTTTGCCACTTGATATTATTATATCTTTTAGCTTGTTTTCAGCATTCTTACTGTTCAAGAATTTAGCGCCAGTTTTGGAAACTGTAATAGTTCCCCCAGTCATTTTTAGTGTAGCACCATCTTTTGCTTCAAGACCGAAGAAAATGTTAGAACCAGTTCCTTTAATGGTTGTAGCATCCAGTAATTCAATCGCAGTGTTAGAACCTTCAGCTGTTATAGCGTGCGTATTTGTACTTATATTGGTGTTTGTTTTTTTGTTTCCGATTATCGTCAAATGCTTGCCGATAATTTGGCCACCTTTTTTTGCGTGAATAATTTCATAGGTTTCGTTGGAAACTTCTTTTTTACTTTCTGAAATTTCAAGATTTTTAGCTTGTGCATTAAGATGGATACCAGACAGTACAACTGCCATAATTGCTGTGCAGGATAGAAGAAATTTTTTAGGCATCAGTCCACTCCTTTTAAAGCCCCCAACATTCATTTTCCCGCCGACTTCATAAGAAGAAGTGAAAATAGATGGTTTTCAATAAAATAACCGATTCAGCCTATTTTGTTTATTCTTACCTGTCAAATTAAAGTATATGATAATATAATTTATATTCAATTTAAATGTATTATTAAATAATAATTCTTTTTTTAGCTTACTATTTAGTAATTAAATATTTTTTATAAATATAAAATGAATATTCAGAAATAATATTTTAAGTGAATTTTAGCTTATGTAGATTTTTGTTGAAGGCGCATAATATCGGTTACAATTTTTTCCGCATTAAGGAAAAAGGGGAGGGCAAGCGCTGTTGGGAGCAATAAGCAAAAATGAAAAAAGTTTCCTCATTTTGGATTTAAAACGCGTTTTCTGTTTAAGATAAAGAATACTGCTTGATGTGTTTTTACAAAGCGTAGCATTCTTCTTGAATGTGTCGCATGAATTTGTTGAGGATTCTTGTTATGTTTATTGTATCTGATTGAATAAGTTTCGTAGAAGAATGTTCTGCGCTGCATTTTTCACATGAATAGAAGAGAGATCCTTGAAAAGAGAAAGACGGCTTTAATATACAAAAAAAGGCAGCACTATTGTGCTGCTTTTTGTTAAATTAAATAGAATGATAGGCTATTTTTACAGCCTTGTCTTAAAACTGATAGCGTATTCCACCTGAAAAGCTTGCACCACTTATACCAGTTTTCTGAAGCTTCTGTTGATAGCTTACATCACCATGAAGGGAGAAATTGTGAGACAGTTGTGCATTGATGCCAATGCCGCCTTCAATTGCAGGTCCCATAGGATCAAGGTCAAAGTCTCTACCAATATGAATGCTACCATCATCACCAAAGGTTTTGATCAAGTTTACTTTTCCATAGAAAGACATAGGACGGTTGTTTTCAGTGGAAATGGTTTTGGTCAAACGTCCACCAACACGGATCAACCATTGAGAAGGATTGTTCATATCAACAGCAAAATTATCAGCATCTTCAATGGTATTAAACATCAAATGTTGATAGGCAATTTGTGCTTGTGGCTCAAATGTTAAACCTTCCATATTGGTTGCAAATTCTTTGCCAACAGTGGTGGAAATACTCAACATTTTGGCATCGTTCAACTTTGCGGTATTGCCTCTGATGGCATTGGCGATATGCCCTTTTAGGATACCGTAGGATAAGAGTGCATCAATGTAGAAACCATTGTTGTGTTGTATACTACCATAGGCTGTCAGTGACCATTTATCTAGCGTGTTCTTCCCTGCATCTGATATGTCCTTTGGTGTAAACGACAGCTGCCCATAGGTGCCTACAAGACCGAGATGTGTTGCGGTATTTTGTCCTTCAATTGCTGCCAATGTGACACCGGCTTGGAGAGCAGCATAACGAATATCAGCACCATAACCATATTTGAGAGGACCACGTTCAGAAGATAAAGTTCCTGTGCTTCCGTAAGTGTAGAGGAAGAAACCTGTTTGTTTCTCTTCTTCTTTTCCTAAGACGGATGTTCTGATATTGGCTAAGAGCGCGTTTTGTTTAGCCATATCGGTTAATCCACTGTAGAAGAGAGCATTTGGCATGACCAAATAGCTTGCTGTCTGTGGTACAAGAGCGGCTACACTTGGACCAGAGCCAGAACCTGAACCCGATCCAGCAGAACCAGAACCCGAGCCAGCAGAACCTGAACCCGAGCCAGCAGAACCTGAACCAGTTTCAAGAATTTCTTTGTGTAAACGGAAATCCCAGAAATTTTCATTCTTTTCATCAAACAGGTTTTGCGCAATATCGGCTTGTCCATGGCTTGAGTCTGGTCCATAAGCAGTCAGCGTATATTTATAAGGTTCTCCCCCTAGTGTGGTATAGCCATTTGCCAGTTTGAAAGAGTCTTCCTGTGCTTTCCCAGAGACTTGAATAAGCGAAAGTCCACCGATATTCGAAGGATCAGCAGCATTTACTACACTATTTTTATCCCCTGAATCGCTTTTGATATAAACTGTTGTGTTGCCTGAGACATCACCGTGAATGAGAAGCCTATCAGTTTTTTGATCGGCACTTGCTACACCATCACTCCAAGCAATGTTGAAGTAAATCTGTGCATCACCCGTTGCATTGTAGACTGCTGTGCTGTCTGGTTTACCAGAACCTATATGCAATGTGTGATAATGCTCTTCTGTTGGTCCATTAAAGATAATGGAGCTATTGTCGAGATTAAGCGTGGAAATATCAGAACGAGATCTTTGAGCAATATCAATCAGTTGGCCATCATCATCTTTTTCTTTTGTACTGGTCTTTAGTGTCCATGTTGTCTTGTTTTTCAGATCAAAGTGTACATTTCTGTCTTTAGCAATATTTGCTCTGCCTTCTAAAGTAGACTGATCAGCGCTTAAGGTGAAGGTGCCGTTGGAGATCGCTTTAACCTCTTTATTGTTCCAATAATTGTCGTTTTTCCAAGATTTTGGATTTTCGAAAAGACCATCTCCTAACAATACATCAGCATGGATTTCTGAATTTTTGAGATTGACTGTACCGATTGATAAAGTTGGAATATCTTCCATGTTTGTGTTAGTGAAACCTCCAACAAAAATTCCAGTACCATTTTCAGCGTGAACATCTGCATTGGTTAAATTGATTTCATTGCTTTGATGTTTTTGAGGTACATCTGATTTAATATTATAGAGGGCTATAAATTGCAAACCAGAAACTCCTGCTGTTAGAGAAGCATTCTGGACATCAATATGTCCGTTAAATGCCGCCCATAGTGCAACTTTTTTTGCATCTATTTTATTTTTTATTGTATTCTGTGCTGCTCCAATATAACCATTCGTCATCTTAATCGTGCTATTATTCCCTGCTGTGAGACCAACATCAAAATTTTGAATGGTTGTTTTACCATTTAACTTAATTAAACTATCAGGTTCCGCAACGTTTACACCAACGGTCATTGTTTTACTTTCACCACCGGTTATAATTAAATCTCCGCTAATGATTTCACTTCCACCGTCTGCATAAAAACCTTCATCGACATTTTGAATGGTTGTTTTGCCCATTAACCTAACTTCACTACCAGAGTCCGATGTCCATACACCAGTGCGTTCGTTGTCGGGGCCTTGATCAATCGCTTCACCACCGATTATCGATAAGTTTTCGCTAATGATTTTGCCACCATTAACGGCATCGAGTCCGCTCAAAGTATTATTAATTATTGTATCACCATGCAATTGAATTGTGCTGTCATCGCCACTTACAAATGCACCGCTTCCTTTTCCCTCTGTTGTTAAAGCAACATCTGTGGCATCAATCTGTCCGCCTTTTTCTGCAAATAATGCAGCGTCTTTCCCATTTACCTTTCCTCCCGTCATTATGATAGTGGCTTTTTCTGCATTGGATTTTTGTCCATCAGCATGAAGACCATAAGCATCAGATGAAATGACTTCAGTGCCGTTTAAAGTAATTCTGCTGTAGTTTTGAGCATATACACCATCAATTTTTCCATTGAATGTTCCTTTGGAGACTTTTACTATGGAGAAATCATTTGCAGATATGCCTGTTAGTGCTTTAGTAACGGTCACATTGTTCAAAGTTACTGTGCTGTTGTAAGCTCTTATTCCCTTATCCATAAGGGTGTCATCTTTGCCGCTCGATATTGTAACATCTTCCAACGTGCTTTCGTTAATACTCATTTCGAAAATAGCACCTATATGAGATGCAGCAATGGAACCATCAATCATCTTGATAGTCGCTCCATCTCGTACATCAAGGCCGTTTGCAACTTTTTCAATGGTTGTTGTACCGTTTAATGTAATCATACTGTTGGAATAGGCTATTGCACCAGTGCTGTTTTCAGTTTCAGAGCCGGTTATTGTTAGATTGTTGCTAACAATTTTGCTCCCAAGTGTTGCCTTAAGACCGTTTGTTACTTTTTCAATGGTTGTTGTACCGTTTAATGTAATCATACTGTTGAAATAGACTATTGCACCAGTACTGTTTTCAGTTTCAGAGCCGGTTATTGTTAGATTGTTGCTAACAATTTTGCCCCCAAGTGTTGCCGTAAGACCGTTTGTTACTTTTTCAATGGTTGTTGAGCCTTTTAATTCAATCTCACTACCAAGATTTTGAGTTGCTACACCAACACCTGTATTACTTCCTTCTATTGTTAAATTTTCGCTAACGATTTTGCCCTTATTTTCTGCCCAAAGCCCATTTATGGCTTTTTCAATGGTTGTTTCCCCTTTTAACGTAATTTTGCTACCATCACCTTCAGAGATTACACCAGTTTTTTTAGATTCAGGAACGATTATTTTTAAATCCTTGCCAATGATTTTTCCGCCGGTTTTTGCATGAATAATCTCATAGGTTTTTCCGAGTTCGGATACTGTCTTTCCCTCAGACACTTCGAGACTTTCAGCATGTGCATTGAACTGGATGTTGAATAGGATGATAGCGGCTGTAGCCGTGCATGATAAAAGGGATGTTTTATACACCAATATTCTCCTTATGAGAGCCCCAAAATATTCATTCCCCCGAAAACTTCATAAGAAGAAGTGAAAATGGATAGTTGTTATTAATTTCGATAATTGTCTTTAGTTTTGTAATATATTTTTGGTTTCTTGTCAAAATTAAAGATTAACTAATATTAAATTTGTATAAATTTATATTTAACAAACAATGTTATTATAATACTTACATATTTTATATTGTTTTTTGTGAATTAATAATAATGTTTTTTATGATACTTATGCAGTTTTATATTTTATCAAAGTGAGTTATGACGGTAATACTCAAACACTGTTTCTAGCACTTTTGATTATTTCTACCTTATTTATCATAAGATTCTAACGTATTTGATCTTGATATCGAAAGGAGTTGACTATTTTAGCATACAGAACACGTTTTTTCTTCTGTTGGGATATTTTAATAGGATACGAACGTTTACTAAGCTTTTGATAAATAACTAGTTTTCGGTAAGCGGTTGATGTATCGATGACATTTGAAAGAACTAGAGCCCAAGCGTATAAATCTCAATCAATTAAAGTGCTTGAAGTTGAAGGTTTGAAACCAGCAGTGCTTTTATATCATCAAAGTGCACCTTCATTGAAGGATCATTGCTTTCGTTCTTTTGAATTTTTGACACACTCTTGACAAGAAAATCTAAAAAATTGCTTCTGAAGAATTTTTTATAATATAATAAAATATATAACGTTTTTATGGTGATAGGTTTATGAGATATAAAGTTGAATTGGTAATCACCGTGATTGCTTTTACTCTCTCTGGTTGTTTTAACCTTGATTCTGAAAAGTTAAGAAGGGACGAGAGGCTTTATCATGATGCATTCATGGGCTGGTCTATGAAAGAAAAGTCTCTTACAAAAAATTATACTGCTATCATCATGGCTGATCCGCAACCCTGGCGTTTAAACTCTGGTGATGCCAATGGAATATCCAACAGAGAGCCATGGTTAAAGATAAATGAGCAGGTTGCTGGTGTGATAAAAGCGCACAAGGCCGCGTTCCATATTGTCAATGGTGATCTGACGGAGTTTGGACAACAAAAAAACTATGATGATTATAAAAATATTTATAAAACTCTTGGAGCGCCTGTCTATGAGGGTCTAGGGAATCATGATTATGCCAATAATGTTGGTAATTGTACAAATCCTCAAGAATTCAGTTTTTACAAAGATGCTTGTGCTATAAGTGCAGTTTCAAGAATGGTATCGGAAATCAAAAAATATCGTAGTCAATTATCGCATTTCAATGCAGATGTTACGGAAAGTTTGGTTCCCATTTCGGGTGGAAATATTCGCTCGATAAGGGGAAGTTTGAGTTATTCTTGGGATTATGGAGATGTTCACTATGTGCAGCTTCACAATTATCCAAGCTATACGGTTCGTTTGATGGGACAGTCTATACAGGTGCAAATCAATAAATCTTTAGATTGGCTTAGGAACGATTTAGCTGCTGCTGATGCAAGAGGTAAAGTGACAATCATTAATTTTCATGATGCGCGTGCTGCCTCCATTGATGGTGAATCCTTTTTTATTTGTAAAAAGAATGCTAAAGATTTGTCGGTCTTTAAGTCAATTATTACTTCTCATAATGTTAAAGCAATCTTCGTGGGTCACACGCATTATCAGTCTTATTGCCGTGCGAAAAATGATAAGGTTTTTGGAAATATCCCTATCTATACAGCTGGTGCGCTTTTTAATGGAGATTATTACCTCATAGATGTGAAGGGAAAGACCATTCACGTTAAAGCCTATAATGGAGAAATAGGAAAACCGCTTTTAATTAAAGATCTTGGTGTTATAGGGAAAGACACCCAATTTTCCGAAAGTTGCAGTCAGTTATAATAGGATTTTTTCTTTGTTTTAAGGATGAAGGAAAAACGTATTATATGCGTGGACTTGAAGAGCAATGAGAGTGTCTAAGTGTTACTTAAAAATAGAATAAAAAATCAGACATCTTTTTCATATTTTTTTCAAAAATGCTAAAATATTAGGTTAAGCGCTATAAGTGCAATGGTTTAATGTGAACTGAGCTTTAATACAAAAGCTTTAATACAAAGCGGAATAATGGTTTGTTATTCTATTTTTTCTTTTTAGGCTTTCATCTTTGAAAAGAAGAGGAGGGTGTCGAGGAAGTATCCAGAATTACCAAGAAAGCTTTTTGTTTTGATTAATTTTTTACTTATAATCTTCAAACAATTGATGTTTTGTGATGCTGTACAATTTCTTTTGATTAATCGTATGAACTTTTAATTGTATTACAATTTTATCTTCTTCTTTTATACGTAAGTAAATAGATACAATACGATACAAATATTAGTGTCTGTTTATAGTGGTTATGGTTTCACGCAATTACTCTTAGATGACACTCACATGTCTTGACAGTTTTATCTTTGCTTGGAGAAAAGTGTAAAAAGGGGATTTTAAGAAGTTTCAGTTTAGAAAGAGTTTTTTTGCCCGCGAAAAGCTCTCTGATGCTGCCAAGGCAAGTATGGAACAAGCTGGGGAAGATTTAGCGAGTTGGATTGTCGATGGTTTTATGGGCACCATCTCACAATTGACAGATTTTTGTAAATCTTTGCCTCATCGTATGAAGGGGTGGTTTGGGTCCATTAATTTAAGAGAGTTTTTGCCAAGTTTTTTGGGAGGCACAACAGCCATTCAACCGATTGCACAATTT
>NZ_JBHIMN010000016.1:0-21224 GCF_042194155.1 Bartonella sp. MR63HLJHH | reverse complement strand
TTCGGATAACCGGCCTCTGCTAAAAGCTGCTTGGCTTTTTGAATATCAAGCTTAAAGGGTTGCCCTTCTTTTTCATCCAAAGCCCCAAGATTGCCAAGAGGAACAAAACTTGCCCGTGGAATACCAATCCCTTTGAGAAGTTTCTTGCCAAGACCTTCATAATCTATAAGATAACGCATCGCCAAACGTACTTTTTCCTTAGCAAAAATGGGATTCGTCGTATTGAATCCCCAATACATCATGGATGGTTCTAACACTTCTTTGATTTTAACATCTGTTGTTTTTTGCAGATCTGCAAGATCTTCAGGTGTCAAATTACGAGCAACATCAATATCATGTTTTTGCAACAACAAGCGCTGTGTTCCAGGCTCCGCAACATGGCGAATTACAATCTGCTTTAGTTTAGGTGCTTGTCCCCAATAATGAGAACTTGCACGTAATAAAATCGCTTCTCCAAGGCGCCAACTTTTTAACTGATAAGGACCAACGCAAGCAGCATGAGTTTTCAAATACTGATTTCCCAAATCACCATTTTTTTCGTGTTTCATGATCGTCTTACGATCAAGCAAAGCTGTTGCAGGACTTGCAACAATATTATTAAGAATGAGCTCTGCTGGATAAGGCTTATCAAATTTCATCACCACTGTTTTCTCATCAACAGCTTGCAACGCATCATCAACATTTTGTTCTGTAATTCCATATTCATTAAAAATTGCCGCATTACCCATCTTCAATTTGACAACCCGCCTCATACCCCAAACAAGATCATTGGCATTGGCTGGCTTGCCATTATTAAACTTCAAACCATCACGCAAATGAAAGGTAATCACCGTACTGTGATCATCACCTGAAACATCCCAATGAGTTGCTAAAGCGGGAACCATTTTAGCAGGATCATCTGTCGCAGTACTGACTAAGTTATCACAAACATTGCGAACAATTTCACTTCCATAAACATCCGTGAGCTGCGCAGGATCAAACGTACTGATTGCATCAAGATTCCAAGCCATCACAAGGGTATCAGCCGGTGTTTTTGCTGAAACCTGTTGTACAACTACTCCCAGTGCAATAAGAGCAGCAACAAGAGATCCGCTACTTTTCAATATTTTTCTTTTTAAGTTCATAGACTTTTCCTTTTAAAGTTTATTGTATAAATTCCCCACGCAACAAGAATGTGCAAAATAATAAAATTAGACAAACCATAGGCTCTGAGAGATAACGTTTTAGAACTTTCAAATAACATCACTTATCAACCACTCCTCCTGCCCATAGTCCCCCCCAATATGCACCGAAAAACAATCTAATATATGATGAATGACATAACCCATCACCAATTATTGATGATATTACAACGTCTACCATTGAAGGGTATAAGACAAAGATTTCTTCTCTCTTGTCGGACAAGTTTAGCTCTTCTTTACTCTAGCGTTTTTATGCCATCAAAGGACAATCCCCTGTTAGCTCAAAAACCTTAATAACAAAGAGCCTTCATAATAATTTGATATTTCAACAAAACAGAAAAATTTGCCCATCGCCCAACATCAACCACCTCTACCCCTTCTGCAAAAGGAATTTTGGATTTTTCCATAATTCCCCACTAAATAACAGCTTCTCATTATATCTTATTTCCAAATAAAAGGAGCACGGGCACCACAAACCTCTGACATTCCCTCACGCGTTCGTACATAACAAAACTTTTTTCAATACTGTATTTTAAATACCTTTGCTCCTTTAACAACACTCAATTCATTGCTTGATTTTTTTCAGAAAAAAATCTTTTCAATGACTAAGGTTGAAATACCTAAATATAATACCTATATAAGCATACCCTTATCAGAATAGATAGTCTTTTTTTAAGTAAACTGTCTTGAAATATTATTTCTATACACAACAACAATAAGTCGGTTACAAAATCTTCAACGAACAAAAACTCTCACCCTGACGCGGAATATCGAAACGTTATAAAATTTCTCTACAAATTCTCAGAAACAAAAGGATACCCCTTCATTTCATTAAATGAAGCGCCCTGAAAATATCGCGAAAATGCAATAAAATACGCGTATATTTCAAAAAACAGCACTGTTATTACACCAGTACTAAGGTAGTGAACTTAAAAAAGTAAGAAAAAATAAAAAATATTTTTCTTTTATGATAATAACATCGCTGTACTATGTTAATACAATAAAAAACACGATCTTCGAAAGTATATTAAAATGAACCGAAAGAAAAAATTGTTAAATTCTTCTCATGCGTTTCTTGGAGGAACATTAAACCGTGTTAGTCTAAAATTGCTTATCCTTTCATTCTTCATTGGCATCGTAATGAATTTTTTGGGATGGACACCTCGAAACCTCATACAAAGAATAGTAGATTTTTTTCAATCACTATGGGAAGCAGGATTTATAACGCTTACAAATTTCTTTCATATAACTATGACGGGAGCTATTATTGTTGTACCTATTTTTCTTATCTTACGAATTTTTCATAAAAAATAAAAGCCTTAACATTTTCCTTGTGCTAATCTTTTCGAAAAATCAAACGACATAAAAATCCTGTAGTAATAGCAATAATCACTGCAACAATACCATATAAAAAACGATACTTGTGCGCTGCATAAAAAATTGTATAAGCGATATGTGCTTTAACAATTTCAAGAGTCGTTGTTGCACTATCAATAAACTGTCCATCACGAAAAAGATAAGCACGAACTTTATAATGTCCAACAGGAATATTTGCTGGCAAACGAAAATGTGCTGTGAAAAGTGTGTCAGAACCAAAACGAACACCACCTACTTCCTCGTAATAAAGGCTTTTAGCTTTTTGCAATTTTATAAGTTCATCGCGAAAGCTTTGTATTTTTTTCTGATCTTGTTCATCCGTCTGTAATGGCAAATAGAGTAATCCTAACCCTAAGCGTTTATAATCTTCAATACTCGTAATATCGTCAATTTCACGTGTTGTGACCATAGAGTAAAAAAGAGGAACCTTTTTAAAAATAAGAGAATCTGTATTAACCCATACACCGGCATTGCGTTTTTTTTCTCGCATCACCATTGTCCGATCTTGTCCCTCCAAGCTTACAACAACATCATAACGGTTCTGTCGAGAATATAACGGATCAATATTTTCCAAAACACCAGCAATATAAAGATCACGACCAGCAAAATTTGCATCCACAGTAATCGTATTCGTTGTTACGATAATTTGGACAGTTTCGTGGTCAAGTTGATCAATGGATGTAGCTGGCGTCCCAACATGTGACCATGTAGAAAAAGAAATAAAATAAAAGAAACCTGCAATGATGTATAAAAAAAATAATCTACCCATTTTTATCTCATAAGAATATCCAGAGAGAAAAGATTATCAGGGCGTATAAATAATTGAAAAGCAAGACGCATACACACAATCAACACTAAACATGCAAGCGCCATACGCAGTTGTTCAGCCTTTAACTTCCGTCCAGCCCTTGTTCCATATTGCGCACCAATACTTCCTCCAAGCATTAACAAAAAAGCCAAGACAATATCAACGGACTGATTAGTCATACTTTGCAAAACTGTCGTGAAAGAAGACACAAATGTAATCTGAAAAAGTGAAGTCCCAATCACCACACTGGTTGGAACACGCAGAAGGTAAATCAATGCTGGTATCATAAAGAACCCCCCACCAATTCCCATAATAGAAGACAACAACCCCACAATGAGACCAATCCCTAAAACTGGAATAATGCTAACATATATCATAGATGTCCGAAAACGCATTTTTAAGGGTAAGCGATGAATCCAGTTATGTCGACCAGCAAGACGAATATTGGCTTTTCCTGCCTTACGCTTGCGCATCATATCATACCAACTTTCAACGATCATCAAGCTTCCTACACTTCCAAGAAGAATCACATAAAGAAGCGAAATCATTAAGTCTAATTGACCTAACTTTTTCAAAACAGAGAAAACCTGAATCCCGATTAAAGAACCACCCCCTCCTCCAATCGCCAAAAGAATACCAAGTTTAATATCGAGCGTACGTCTTCTAAAATGTGTAATTGCTCCTGTTACAGATGACGCAATCATCTGGTTAGCACCTGTTCCAACAGCAATAGCAGGAGGAATATTATAAAAAATCAATAACGGTGTGATGAGAAATCCACCACCGATTCCAAAAAGGCCTGAAAAAAAACCAGCAACGACTCCCATACCAATCAAGATCAGCATATTGAGTGACATTTCAGCAATTGGTAAATAAATACTCACTTACAGAACCTTCAAGATAATTTGAGTTTTTTTTAACAATTAGAGAATCCTTCTCCAATTATCCTCTTTTCCAATAATCTTTGTTGCGTGTTTAAAAGAATAATTCTAGTTGCTATAGCTTTCGTACAAACACGAATGCGCAGTACATTTCACATCTATTAACATCAACATCATACAAATTAAAAAAAACGAGCTCCTTTTAAAAAGCTATAAAGACATAACGTTATCGCTAACACAAATACAACGGTTAAAAAACAAAGAACACTTTTTTTTACCAAATAAGATAAAAACGAGACATGTTCCCGAGACTGCACCTTTAAAGAAAAAAAACCATTCTCACTGCAATGATTAGATACCTGAACACCCATCATACCCTTTTCTTCTATCACAGCACGCTTCACTACTCCCTCATCCTTTTTAAAAGAAGGTTTCAGAGCATCACTGGGCAAAGAACTTCTATTTTCTTGCTGCAACGTATTTTCAACATTTGTTTGGAGTGGAATTATACCGTTTTGTTTCGAAAAATTTTGCATCTTTTGAAGGAATAAACGTTCTTGATTTTCCTTACATTCCATATGAGCAAGTTTTTGTACAACAGAATCAGGTGATTTTGAACGAGATACCCGTCGTGTTACCGCTTCTTCTTCTAAGCTTTTTTTTTCACTCTGCAAACTTTTGACAATTGTTTTAATCTGCTCTAAAGACTCAAAAAGCTTTTTTTCTCTTTGACGACGTATATAATGTTCAGCCAAAATGGCTCGACTAATATCATCTAAATAAGATTTAAAATGCTCTTCTACAGAACTCTGCTGCATCAAAGAACGGGGCGGATGCTTCATTTGCATTTGCGTATAAACGGTGCGTAATTTTTGAGCAATATCCGACATCGTTACTTCTACAGAAGTATCCATTCTTTCTTTCTGTTCAACAAAAGAAAAGAATTTACCATTCCTAACCTGATTGGTCGCCTGATCGATCGTATGACCCTTCGTATTCACAAACGCCTACCCCTCATTAACCTTTTTGAAAAGAATCGCAACAAATGATGAGAAAGTGTGCTCTATTTTAGTAAATAGAGCTTTAAGAACTCCTAAAAACTTTTTTGTTAGAAATATTTTCCCCAATCTTTATCAAAATATTTGAAAGACAGATCTTTAATTTTTCTGTCTTCACAATTTGAAGAGCAAAATCATTCCCCCATTTTTATCTTTTTCACTGTATAAAGGACCTATTGCACCATCATAAACAAAGCATAAGAAACTAAAAAAGAATATTCTCACAAGACAGGTTGATTTTTTTACTTTTTATTCAAGCAAATAAGGCAATTATAGCAATGCAAAAATATGAAGATTGAAAATAACGACGAGAAAGTACAAGTAAACGTAAAAAAAGCTTATATGAAAGATAACACAAGTTATAAATGAGACTTCATTCTAAACAATTTGGTTTCTTATGAGTATTGCTATAAACTTGTGGTCATACAAACAAAGAGGATCATTATGAAGATAATTGTCGCTGTCAAACGTGTTGTTGATTATAACATCAAGATACGCGTCAAACCCGATAGTACAGGTGTTGATCTGTCTCACGTAAAAATGTCTATGAATCCTTTTGATGAGATAGCCGTGGAGGAGGCTATTCGCCAGAAAGAATCCGGTAAAATTTCAGAAGTTCTTCTTGTTTCAATTGGCCCAGAAGCAGCCCAAGAAACTCTACGAACAGGACTTGCAATGGGCGCTGATCGCGCACTTCTTGTCACAACGGATCAAACACTTGAACCCTTAGCAATTGCTAAGGTTCTCAAAGCTATTGTTGATGAAGAAAAACCCGATATGGTCTTTTTAGGAAAACAAGCAATTGATGACGATAGCAACCAAACAGGACAAATGCTCGCAGCTCTTCTTGGTTGGGGACAGGCAACTTTCGCCTCACATCTTAACATAGAAAATGGGCATGCTACAGTTACTCGTGAAGTTGATAATGGAACACAAACCCTTTGTCTTCCCCTTCCCATGGTTATGACCGCCGATCTACGGCTCAATGAACCGCGTTACACCTCTCTCCCCAATATCATGAAAGCAAAAAAGAAAAACATTGAACAAAAATCTCTTGCTGATCTTGGCATCGATACGGAAGCACGCTTAACAATTTTAAGCGTTGAAGAGCCAAAACCCCGTCAATCCGGTATTAAAGTGGCGAATGTAGTAGAGCTTGTCAGTGCGCTAAAACAAAAGAACTGCATTTAATATTCTCACCACTAGAGTAAAAGCAACACTCACATAAAAGGGCAAAAACTTATGGCAATTCTTTTATTGGCTGATCATAATACAGAAGAAACAGCAAAAGCGCTCACCGCTGCACGCGCACTCAGTAATGATATCGATATTCTGGTTTGCGGAGAAAAAATTCAAACGATAGCGGAAAATAGTGCTAAACTTAATGGTGTGCGGCAAGTTCTTATTGCAAAAGCAGACTATTTAGCCCATCAACTTGCCGAGCCTATGGCAGATACAATTCTCACGTTAGCAAATGATTATGATGTGATCATGGCTGCATCCAGCAGCACTGGAAAAAATGTGATGCCACGCGTAGCAGCCCTTCTTGATCTTATGCAAATTTCAGATATTACCGCCGTTCTTTCACCCGATACCTTCAAACGACCCATTTATGCAGGCAATGTACTTGAAACTGTCCGTACCAATGATCATAAAAAAATTATAACAGTTCGCACAGCTTCTTTCACACCAACGCCTTCCCAAAATAATTCTGCTCCCATTAAAATAATAACACCAGCTCCCAATCCAAATCTTTCTTCTTTCGTAAAAGAAGAAACCAACAAAATTGATCGTCCTGATCTTACCTCTGCACGTGTTATTATATCAGGCGGGCGTGGTCTTGGTTCTCAAGAACAATTTATGGCACTTCTTCTTCCCCTTGCAAACAAATTAGATGCCGCTTTAGGTGCCAGCCGCGCAGCAGTTGATGCAGGCTACGCTCCCAATGACTGGCAAATTGGACAAACAGGAAAAGTCGTTGCCCCTGAACTCTATATCGCCGTTGGCATTTCCGGTGCAATCCAGCATTTAGCCGGTATAATGGATGCACAAATTATTGTTGCCATTAATAAAGATGAAGAAGCTCCCATCATGCAAATTGCCGATTACACCCTTGTAGGTGATCTCCACCAAATTATTCCAGAATTAGAGAAAGCTTTATAAGTTATGAATGCATTTCCGCATGACCAACGTGAAAGTATGGAGTTTGACATAGTCATTGTCGGAGCAGGACCTGCAGGGCTTTCTGCCGCAATTCGCTTTAAACAAATTAATCCTGAGCTTTCTGTTACAATTGTTGAAAAAGGGACCGAAGTTGGTGCACATATTCTCTCGGGCGCAGTTGTTGACCCCATTGGTATCGATACACTCTTACCAGAATGGAGAAATGACAACGACCATCCCTTCACAACCCCTGTCATCCAGGACCAATTTTTTTTTCTAAAGCCTCAAAAAGCGACACTATTGCCCAATATTTTGCATCCCAGAATCTTATCAAATAACGGATGTTATATCGTTTCGCTTGGGAGCGTCTGCCGCTGGCTAAGCAAAAAAGCTGAAGCGTTGGGTGTTGAAATCTATCCTGGTTTTGCAGCAACAGAGCCCATTATCCAAAAAGATAACGGAGCTATCATTGGTGTTCTCACCGGTGATATGGGGCTTAACAAAGATGGAACCCCTGGAAAAAATTATATGCCTGGTATGGCGTTATTGGCAAAATATACTCTGATTGCGGAAGGAGCACGCGGCTCAATTGCAAAACAACTGATAAAACATTTCAACCTTAGCAAAAATCGTGAACCACAAAAATTTGGTCTTGGACTCAAAGAACTCTGGGAAATTGATCCCCATAAACACCAACGCGGTTTAGTGCAACATTTCACTGGTTGGCCCTTAGACAATAATACCGGTGGTGGTGGCTTTCTTTATCACCAAGAAAACAATGTCATTTCTGTCGGTTTTGTTGTGCACTTAGATTACAAAAATCCTTATCTTTCTCCTTTTGAAGAATTTCAACGTTTTAAAACACATCCAAAACTCTATGAAATCTTCAAAGGTGCAAAACGTCTTTCCTATGGTGCACGTGTTATCAGCGAAGGAGGTTGGCAATCTGTACCAAAACTCACCTTTCCTGGTGGAGCACTTATTGGCTGCTCTGCTGGCTTTGTCAATGTTCCTCGTATCAAAGGCTCACACAATGCCATCTTATCTGGCATATTAGCTGCCGATAAAATCGCTACCGCTCTCACGCAAGGACGTGCCCATGATGAGGTTAAAGAAATCGAAGAACAGTGGCGAAAAGGTCCCATTGGCAAAGATCTTTATAAAGTGCGAAATGCCAAACCGCTCTGGGCACAATATGGGACAAAATATGGAATTAAACTTGCCGGTTTTGATATGTGGTGGCAACAGCTGTTCGGATTTTCCTTATTTAAAACACTCCCCCACAAAAAGGAAGATTATGCATATCTTGAACCAGCAAAAAAATTTCAACCCATTGCTTACCCAAAACCAGATGGTGTTGTAACCTTTGATCGCCTTTCAAGTGTTGCCCTTTCCAATACGCACCATGAAGAAAATCAACCTTGCCATTTAAAAATAGCCTCATTAAGAAAACAAAAAGACTCCGAATATGCAATCTATGGGGCACCTTCCACACACTATTGCCCCGCCGCTGTCTACGAGTGGCTAGAGTATAATGATCATCTGACTTATATTATCAACGCTTCAAATTGCATACATTGTAAAACATGCGATATCAAAGATCCGAACCAAAATATCACTTGGACCTGTCCGCAAGGCAATGAGGGCCCCTTCTATCCCAATATGTAATGCCCCAATGTATAATCATTGTTCATTCTCCTAAAATTGAAATATACAATTAGCCTTAAACGTTTCTAAGGTACTTATTATACTGTTAAAGCTGTAGAGAATATGAAAAAATGAAATATTTTTCTGATAAGGGCTTATATTTGATCAATAACAATACAATTAGCTGTTTATGTTTCAAAACAGGCTGTTTACATTTGCTCAGAAAAACAGTTTGGATATCAATAGAATATTTGAAAGATAGGCGTTATGGAAATAGTCTAAAAAGCTTAGCTTTTAAAAGAGCACAGCCAAGCGTGAGATGGTGGCATAGGTAAAATTGTTTTTTGGTTCTCGAAGGAAAAACTTTATAGAAAATCGTGGAGCTGATAGAATATTGGTTACATCTGGAATTTGTTTTACTAAAAAAGATAACGCGGATCAAAATAGATAATAATGTTAGATTAAGACGTTAAATATGAGATTATCTTATTGTAGTGTAATCGATTATTCGAGTAAGGTAAGCCTTTATAATGATAAAAAAATGCGCTGATAAAAATGAGCCCAAATGGCTTATGGGTATGGATAAAACTCTTGTGGTGAGGGAAATTTGATGAAAAGAAAAGAGCATGTGTGAAAAAGCATATTTTATAGGTGCGCATGCTTATTCTGCACCCGTTATAGAATCAGGGCTTTATCTTGTGGCAACGCCTATCGGAAATCTTGCAGATATTACGCTTCGTGCTTTGCAAGTGCTTGCAAGAATTGATATTTTAGCGTGTGAGGATACACGGGTAACACGTATTTTGTTGGAACGTTACGGTATTCAAAAAAAAACTTTTCTCTATCATGAATATAATGCGCAAAAAGCGGGTCCGAAGCTCTTAGCGGCTTTAGCAGAAAACAAAACAGTAGCGCTTGTTTCAGATGCGGGAACACCACTTATTTCTGATCCCGGATTTCGATTGGTGGAAGAAGCCCGTAAAGCTGGTCATAAAATTATTCCTATTCCTGGAGCATCCGCTCTTTTAGCCGCTCTTATACCGACAGGGCTTCCTACTGATAGCTTTTTTTTTGCAGGTTTTTTGAGTGCACGCAAGCTACAGCGCAGAAAACGGTTGGAACAATTAAAAGAGATTCCAGCAACTTTAATTTTTTATGAATCACCGCATCGTCTTGTTGAAACTTTACAGGATATGGTCACTCTTTTTTCGGCTGATCGACCTGCTGCCATTTGTCGTGAATTAACAAAGAAGTTTGAAACAGTAGATGTTTCCAATTTAGGGAATTTGTTGGAAAATTACAGAAAACAAGCACATATTCGTGGGGAAATTGTTGTGCTTGTTGGAGAATCATCCTCTTCTTTAAATGTGATAAGTGATCAAGAAATTGATGAAATGCTATTAGAACGCGCGCAGACACATTCTGCTGCTCAAGCAGCAGCTTTGGTTGCAAAAGAGACCGGTTTTAAAAAGCAGGAACTTTTTCAGCGGTTAGTTTTTTTAAAAAATGCGTAAGATGATACAAAAAAAACGCAGACAAAAGTCTTTTTATCGAGGGATCCGTGCAGAAAAATTGGCAGCTTGGTGGCTACGTTGTAAAGGGTTTCACATTGCCGAAATGCGTTTTAAAACAAAATGTGGGGAAATTGATTTAATTGCACGACGTGGAAATCTTGTGTTAATTGTTGAAGTTAAAGCACGTTCAACGTTGGCTGAAGCAATGGAAGCGGTTTCCCGAATGAATGAAAAGCGAATTGAGGCAGCAGCCGATATTTGGCTCGCACGGCAAAAAGATTATGCCCTTTTATCTGTACGCTTTGATTTGATTGCAATTTTACCTTGGCGTTGGCCACAGCATATCCCTGCATTTTTTACATCTAATCAATAAGAGGCAGCCCCCATTTTAACCATACTCAATAAAAAACATTTCGTTTTTATGTGCATATGCGTTAAAAAGTGTGTAACCGTTTGAGCGCTATAAGGAGTGAAATATGGATGATTATGAAAAGTTTGCAACAGGTTTACTCATTGTTTTTGGAGCGCTGATTATTGGTGGTTTAATGGCAATGCATATTGTACTTATGAATAAACCAGGTTTTTTATTTGCATTAGCCGCAGCTGTTGTTGGTTGGTTTTCTGCTTTTGCCGTTCTCTTTGACAAACCAAAAATCTATTTGGGCTTGATTATTCTTGCTATGATATGTGTTGCCTCTTCAATTAGCGCTTATGTTAGTTAAAACACCCGAAATGTTGATTGAGATTCCTTTTAAAATATAAAACTGAGAAATAGAAATGAAACTTGGCTTTTTGGGAACGGGTACAATCAGTGCTTCAATGGTGAATGGACTCATGACAAGCACCTTTGATGTTTCTTCCATTATTGTTTCACCTCGCAATGCACAAACAGCAGAGCGCCTTTCAAACACTTATGATAACGTTATAATTGCTGAAAATAACCAAGCGTTGCTCGATATTAGTGATTGTGTTTTTCTTTGCTTGCCCAACCAAATTGCAGAAGGCGTTTTGCGCTCTCTTCATTTTCGTCCAGAACAGCTGGTTATTTCCGTACTTGCTATGGCAAAAGCAGCAGAAATAGAAGAGTGGATTAATCATAAAGTTTATCGTGCTGTTCCATTACCTTTTGTTGCAGAATGCAAAAATTTGACACCAGTCTATCCCGATCATCCCTTTTTACGCACTTTATTTGATGCATTGGGGGGCACATTGGTGCTGGATAAGGAAGAGCAATTTAATCTTTTTATGACAGCTGGTTCTCTGATGGGAGTATATTTTAATTTTATAGAAACAGCCCATCAGTGGTTTATAACACAGGGGTTAAAAAAACAGCAATCAGCAGAATTCCTTACCATAATGTTTGGAAATCTTACGGATGAAATGCGTAAAATTATAGCAACGAATCGTTCTGCATTTCTCGATTTTGCACTGCTTGAAAAAGAGTTTTCAACAAAGGGTGGAACAAATGAATTTTTGTCAAATTACTTTTCTCATCAAGGGGGAAGGAATGCTTTAACAACGGCTCTTGAGGCTACTTTGCAAAAAATGAATGCTTCTAAAAAGACTTGACCAACATTTTTTTATCATCTCAATAAGAAAGAGCTAAATGTTGAAGATTTATATCAAGAAAACTCATATCGAAAAATGCTTTTTACACCTGAAAAAGATACCATCTTATGAAAAGAATTGATTTTTAAAATATTTTTTACAACCTTTTACAATTTTTCTAAATTATTTTTATTTTCTGTCTTCTTCTTTTATCCTCAATACCAATATTTTTTTCTACCTCATGGCTCTATCTCTTCTAATTTGGGTCCCCTTCAGGTTATCCAAACGCATGAATAATTTTTTGTTTATTTAACCTATATACTCCACTCACACATTAAAACTTCCCCTTACAAAGAAGCAACTATTTTTACGTCTTCCATGATTGTGTTTTAATAAACTTTCTCAAACAAATATCCATTTAAAAGAGTTGATTTTTTATTTGATCAACAATTTTACGATACAGTTTAGTATGCTCTTTACTAGGCTTAGCAACAAAAATAGGGATCCCCTCATCTGAAGAAAATCGTAAAGCTGCATCAAGCGGTATTTCCGCTAAGAAAGGGACTTCTCGACGTTCCGCTTCTGCCCGTGCACCACCATAGCCAAAAATATCATAGCGTTTTCCCGTATCAGGAGCGATAAAATAACTCATATTCTCAATAATTCCTAAAATAGGAACATTGACTTTCATGAACATTTCTATTGCTTTACGCGCATCCACTAAAGCAAGATCTTGGGGCGTAGAGACAACTAACGCACCTGTTAATTGTACCTGTTGTGCAAGCGTTAGTTGTGCATCCCCTGTACCGGGCGGCATATCAACGACTAAAACGTCCAGAGGTCCCCATAAAACGTCTCGTAACAATTGCGTTACCGCTGCCATAACCATAGGACCACGCCATACTACCGGCTTTTCTTCCTCAACCAAAAATCCCATCGACATCAATTTAAGTCCGAATTTTTCAAGAGGTTGAATCTTTTTTTCTCCAATGAGCTGTGGTTTTTGATTAACAAGTCCTGTCAAACGCGGCAAAGATGGACCATAAATATCAGCATCCATCACCCCCGTCTTGAAACCAGAATCTTGTAAAGCTAAGGCGATATTTATTGCCATCGTAGATTTTCCGACCCCTCCTTTTCCAGAAGCAACAGCAATCACATGCCGCACACCTTCTATGGGCATTTTGATAGGTAAGAGATTTGCTCTCCGTCTAGGTGCTGCCTTTGTTGTTTTTTCTGCTGTAAGTGTGATAACAACAGATTCCACTCCCTCCAAAGCACATACCATCTTTTCAGCAGAACGACGCAATGATTCCCATTCTTGCACACCTCCATCAGGAACTGTAATGGAAAAAAAAACCTTACCATTAGCAATCAATATTTCTGAAAGAAGCCCCAACGACACAATATCACTTTCAAGATCTGGTCCTTTAATTTTACGTAATACGTTGCGGACAGCCTCACTTGTAATAGAATCCACGTTCTTTCCTCTCTATAAAAATACCAGCAAATATAAGCATAAGAACGAAAAATACTTACAGGTTCATCACCTGATAATTTTCTACTTTACTCAAAATTATAAAGTATAAATTACTTATATCTTTTCTCTTTAAAAATATGAAACCATCCTTAAATAAAGAATCTCAAACATAAAATCTGCTATAAAATCCTATCAATCGTGTTTGTCTACAACCACTTTAATGAATGTTCTGATAAAAATTTTGTAAAAACAAAAACTGAAAAAAATTTTAATATTAAAGGATACTTTAAATTGAGTATACAATAATCAGTCACACTTTCTTTAATTCTTTAACGCCCTAGTCATTTATTTTCTATAGACTCAATCGTTATTTCTGACACTCTTACAGTATCGTAAAAAAAGTATCACAGACAATTATAAGGTGTTTTGTATTCTTTCAAGAGCGAGAAAAACAATCTAAGAGAAAAACAATCTAAGATTGACTTTTTTTATATTTTTCCTTATGGGTTAACAGCCGTATGATAGGATAAAATCGTTCATCTCGCGCATAACTGCTCATAAAACGAAGATTAAGAAGGGCCGCACTCCGCGGTATTTAAATAAATGAAACGTACTTACCAACCCTCTAAACTTGTCCGTAAACGCCGCCATGGGTTTCGTGCACGCATGGCTACAGCTGGAGGACGTAAAGTTATTGCTGCAAGACGTGCTCGTGGACGTAAGCGGCTCTCTGCTTAACCATTTAAATTTTCACAACCGTTGAGGATTGCTCACCGTTTCTTCGTTGTGAAACTTTTGTTATGAACCTCTAATGCCTGCTTGCAGGCATTTAGTGAAATTGCGAAATGTTCTTTTATGAAGAAAAAACATCCCTGCCGTATTCGCAAAAGAGCAGACTTTTTGGCTGTCCGTACAGGAGAAAAGCGGCGTGGTCCTTTATTTTTGCTCGAAGTTAAATCTCGTGAACAAACAACAGAAAGAAAAGATTCTCTTGTTGCACGTGTAGGCTTCACTGTTACTCGTAAAAACGGTAATGCTGTGAAACGTAATCGTATCAAAAGGCGCTTGCGTGAAGCCGTAAGAGTTGGTGTAACAAACCACATGGAAGCAGGAACAGACTATGTCATTGTAGCATATCGTGATGCGTTACATGCGCCTTTTACATCCTTAATTAGTGAATTAAATCGGCGAATAAAACCAAAAATAAAACATCAGCAACAACAACAAGGGTGTACGGATGGAATATAACCGCAATTTCTTTATCGCTATTGGCTTATCTTTCGTAGTGCTCATCGCATGGCAATTTCTTCATGTTGCTCCCAAACAAGCAAAGTTACAAAAACAACAAGTCATCACACAGCAATTGTCAAAACAACAATCAACCCTTTCTACTACCACGACGAATTTTTCTGACGATACCTCAACGCATCAAGCAACATCTATCATCGAACAGCCAATGACACCTGAAATCCGGAAAGCTGTATTGGCCAAAACAAAGCGTATTGCGATCAAAACCAATGAACTGGAAGGCTCTATTAATCTTGTTGGTGCACAATTTGATGATCTTCACCTCAAAAAATATCGTTTAACAGTCGATAAAAAATCACCGGAAATCGATTTGCTGAATCCTAAGGGTTTCAAAACGACCTACCTTGCTGAATTTGGTTTTGCAAGTGCATCTTTACCAGCAAAAGCTTTGCCACAATCGGATACACAATGGCAAATAGAGGGAAACAATACAATCCTGACTCCTTCAACACCCATCACTTTAATTTATAATAATGGACAAGGACAGATCTTCCGGCGTATTCTTTCTGTTGATGATCATTTCATGTTTACCATTGAAGATTCTATCAGCAATGAAAGTGATCAACCAATATATCTCTCGTCCTATGCCCGCGTTGCACGTGCAGCACCACCAGAACATACAAATGCAACCTATTTACTTCATGAAGGTATGATAGGTATTGCAGGAGATTCGCTCAAAACTGAAAAATATAAAACCTTAGCAGAGCTTGACCCGAATCCTGATAATGGGCAAAAGAGCATGACTTTCTCAAAAGTAACAGGAGGTTGGATTGGTATTACCGATAAATATTGGGCTGTAGCAGTTATTCCCCCGCAAAATAAAGAATATACAAGCCGTTTTATTTATTTTGATCGTTTGCAAACGCATTATCAGTCTGACTTGCTAGGATCGCTTTTAACGATTGCCCCAAACGAAACAAAAACTATTACAAATCGTCTTTTTGCTGGTGCAAAACAAGTTGAAATTATTAATAACTATCAAAATGACCTAAAAATCAAAAAATTTGCTCTTTTAATTGATTGGGGCTGGTTTGATTTCATTACCAAACCAATGTTTTCTCTCATTGATATTCTTTATAAACAAACAGGAAATTTTGGTATAGCCATCCTTCTTGTCACAGTGCTCTTAAAAACTCTTCTTTTTCCTCTAGCCAATAAATCTTACAAATCTATGGCACGCATGAAGCTTCTACAACCGCGGTTGCTAGAAATAAAAGAAAAATATCCCGATGATCGAACCAAGCAACAACAAGCAATAATAGAACTATATAAAACCGAAAAAATTAATCCCCTTGCAGGTTGTTGGCCAATGTTGGTTCAATTCCCAATATTCTTTGCTCTTTATAAAGTTCTCTATATAACCATTGAAATGCGCCATGCCCCTTTCTTTGGCTGGATTAAAGATTTAGCGGCACCTGATCCAACTTCTCTTTTTAACTTGTTTGGTCTCTTACCGTATACAACGCCAACATTTCTTATGATTGGTGCATGGCCTTTGATTATGGGAATAACGATGTTTTTACAAATGCGTATGAATCCCGCTCCTCAAGACCAAACCCAAGCGATGATATTCACATGGATGCCTGTTGTCTTTACTTTTATGCTCGCCTCTTTCCCTGTTGGTCTCGTCATCTATTGGGCATGGAACAATATATTATCAATCATTCAGCAAGGTATCATGATGAAGCGCCAAGGAGTGAAAATTGAGCTTTTTGATAATCTGAAAGCCATGTGGAGAAGATCACCCAAAAAAGAAGTGCATGAATGACAAGAAATTCTTCCCTTTCTGGAATTTTTTCTCGCAATTGGATTTTTATTCGTGGTGTACCAGCGATACGCTTTCTCCCCCCTGAAGGACCACCAGAAATTGCATTTGCAGGACGTTCCAATGTTGGAAAATCATCTTTAATAAACGCACTCGTCCAACAAAAAAGCTTAGCACGCACCTCAAATACACCAGGACGGACTCAAGAGCTTAATTATTTTGTCCCCGATGGCTTCAGTGGGCAGCTAGGAGATCTTCCCCCTCTAGCATTAGTAGATATGCCTGGTTATGGTTTCGCTGCTGCTCCTAAAAATCTGGTTGATGCGTGGACAAATTTGATTTTTAGCTATTTACGGGGGCGCACAACATTAAAACGTGTATATATTTTAATTGATTCACGGCACGGAATCAAAAATAATGATGAAGATGTTCTTGCTCTCCTTGATAAAGCAGCCGTTTCTTATCAAATTGTTTTGACAAAAAGCGATAAAATCAAATCAAATGCCTTGGAAAAATTAATTATGAGCACACAAACAAAGCTTCTCAAACGTCCGGCAGCTTATCCTGAGCTTCTTGTAACCTCTTCAGAAAAAGCTCTCGGTTTAGAAGAATTACGTGCTGCCATTTTGCAAACCATCGCATAAAAGAACAATTGCTATTATTAACAATTTATTAATTATAATTACTAGCAGCTGCTAATGATCTTGTACTTCTAGTCAAGCATCTTTATAAAAATGATTACTTGAAAGAATTCTCATCAACTCTATTTGATAGTGTAAATTATGCTGACACTTTTTCACTCTCCCCTATCCGCTGCCTCGCGCTTCATACGCCTCATTCTTGGGGAATATGGTGTAACCACTCAACTGATTGAAGAATATGAATGGGCAAGAAGACACGAATTTCTAGCCCTCAATCCCGCTGGTCATGTTCCTGTTTTTCTCGATGAACACGAGGTTCCATTATCAGGTCCTCTTGTTATCTGCGAATATTTAGACGAAACACATGGAAGTTTACGACAAGACAATAAGCTCTTTCCGGAAAATCCTTTAGATCGTGCGGAAGTACGCCGTCTCAATGACTGGTTCTTAAATAAATTCGAAAATGAAGCAACGCGCCATATCGTACGAGAACGAATCCATAAACGTGAAATGCCACTTGCCATTGGTGGTGGTGCTCCTAATTCACAAATTTTACGCAATGCACGTGCCAATATTTTACCACATATGAACTATCTCAACTGGCTCTGTGCCTCTCGCGATAGCTTAGTCGGTTCTGCCTTGTCCTATGCAGACCTAGCAGCAGCAGCCTCTATTTCTGTACTTGACTTTCTAGGGGAAATTGACTGGGAACAATCTCCTGCTGCCAAAGACTGGTATATGAGAATTAAATCACGCCCTTCTTTTCGTTCTCTTTTAACAGATCGCGTCCGCGGAATTGTTGCAAGTGCTCACTATGCAGATCTTGATTTCTAGCCTTCTCCCACAAACAAAAGTAAAAACGATATTTTATCTAAAGGATATTTATAGGCTTATGAATTTTTATGCATGCGTATAAACAACACGATAATACATTGATTTAGAATCATATTAAACAGAGAATAAGCCCCCCATAATATTTTCTTATTTTATCCCCCCTTATAATGCATGAAAAAATCACTTTCTTGACGTGTCACAAAAAAGATTAGCATAGGAATAATAAGAAAGGATTTTAAAGACTCTCTTTAAATATAAGAGCTGTAGCATCACTGGAAGCTAGGAAAATGAAATAACAATACTTAACGCATGTTATCCTCCATTCTCCCCAATATATGAAAAAACGCATTGCATAACATATACTCTTTGCTCTATAATAAACAAAGCCTCATCATGCGTTTTTACAACATAACAATTTTTTCAACTGACTTTCCTAAAAGATAAAGAATCCGACCAACTCTCGTGTATAAACAATCCAACTTCTTGTTGTCCCCTTATTTCTACACCTCTTTTACGTGATTTTATTAGCAGATAACATATTGATATAAAATGATTAAATAATCTTTTTTTTAACTTGAATCATCAATTCCAAATACCTTTTTCTCATTACCTTCATCAAATTTGAAACAATCAAAATCGCTTGCTTATGCGTCACACATGGAATTGGTTCGTGAAAAAATATTAAAGAAAAGAATGGAAATGCCTAAGTGCCAAGGATTGTTAAAACATTAAAGGCTAACAAAACGTACGGTAGTGCTAATTTTCTCTTTTATGAAGCATAAAGATAGTGGCGCAGAATAGATTTTATATTATTCATGGATACTCTCTCGTGATACCACTCACGAGCACTATCATAAAATAAGTTTAGAAGTATTGAGAAATATTTCTTTAAGACAAGCGCATGAATTGACAACATAAGTGTATTTGTTTGGGAGATCTTGTTTTGCATGAAGAACGCCCCTCCCCTTAAAGAACGAAAGAAACAAAAACGTGAAGTAATACACAATCTTCATTAGGTTTCATAAGCAAACCTTATTTAGGAATATTCATCACACACTCTAACGAAAAACATCTCTATTTAAATTTGTAGATCTTATATTACTTTCTCTAAACAACAGTGTTTTACAGCACAAGAAGATAAATTAAAACAGGAAAAATTTTTTCCTATAAAGAAAAAGAACTATTGGAAAGAAGGCAAGAATTTGCCTATACTGCACAGTGAAATGTCATAAGGAGATAAGAATGCGCCTTACAGTTGTTGGTGCAAATGGAAGAATGGGACGTGAACTCATTACAGCAATCCAACAAAGGAGAGATGTAGAGCTTTGTGCTGTTCTTGTACGCAAAGGCTCACCGTTTGTAGGAAAAGATGCCAGTGCCTTAATTGGTTCAGATTTTCTTGGAATTGGCATTACTGACGATCCTGAAAATGCCTTTTCTAACACAGAAGGTATTTTAGATTTTTCTCAACCAGAAGCCAGTATTCTTTATGCTAACTACGCTGCTCAAAAAAGTCTTGTCCATATTATTGGCACCACAGGATTTAGCAAAACAGAAGAAGAAAAAATTGCAGATTTTGCGAAATATACAACAATTGTCAAATCCGGAAATATGAGCCTTGGAATAAATCTTTTGGCCAACCTTGTAAAGAAAGCCGCTAAAGCATTAGGCGCCGATGATTTTGATATCGAAGTTTATGAAATGCATCACGCGAACAAAGTTGACGCCCCTTCTGGAACAGCCCTTCTTCTTGGCCAAGCAGCAGCTGAAGGGCGCAATGTTATGCTTAAAAATGTGCGTGTCAACGAACGCAATGGTCATATAGGTAAACGCGAAAAAGGCTCCATTGGCTTTTCTTGTTCACGTGGTGGAACAGTTGTTGGAGAACACAGTGTCATTTTTGCCGGTTCCCATGAGCGCATTATTCTTTCACATACAGCGCAAGAACGCTCTATCTTTGCCAATGGCACATTAAAAGCAGCTTTGTGGGCAAAAAATCATGAAAACGGTCTTTATTCCATGCTCGATGTTTTGGGATTGAACGATGAATTTTAAACAATCAATAGAATAGAGGCAATTCATAATGGAACGCATACTTGTACTAATTCGTCATGGACAAAGTGAATGGAATCTCAAAAACCTTTTTACCGGTTGGAAAGATCCCGATTTAACAGAAAAAGGTCATGCAGAAGCGATAGCAGCAGGAAAAAAACTGAAAGAATATGGTTTGAAGTTTGATATCGCTTATACATCTGCCTTACAGCGTGCTCAAAAAACGGCTCAGTACATTTTAGAGCAAATGGGACAATCAGATTTAGAAGTGATAAAAAATCCCGCATTAAATGAACGTAATTATGGTGATCTTTCTGGTTTAAATAAAGATGAAGTACGCCAACAATGGGGGCAAGAGCAAGTGCAAATGTGGCGCCGCTCTTATACGATTGCGCCTCCGAATGGAGAAAGCCTACGCGACACCGGTGCGCGCATCTGGCCTTATTATCTTTACCATATCCAGCCTCATATTTTGCGCTCCCAAACTGTTTTGATCGCAGCGCATGGAAACTCTCTTCGTGCTCTTATTATGGCGCTTGAAGGTCTCTCCGGTGAGGAAATTATATCTCAAGAATTAGCGACCGGCATTCCTATTATTTATACATTTAATCCGGATTCAACAATTTTATCAAAGACAGTCCTCACACCTTAAACTTCTAAAATCATGATCTCCCAAAAAATTTAATTCAATCGTTTTAAGCAAAAAAATAAATTCTATAATTTCATTGACAGAATTGCTTCATACGCTTAGATCAATTTTATGAGCCCAGATGGCGGAATTGGTAGACGCGCAGGTTTCAGGTACCTGTGCCGCAAGGCGTGGAGGTTCGAGTCCTCTTTTGGGCACCATGCTCTTTTTTATCCAAAATAATTTATTGATTTTCCATATATTTTTTAAAGTACGGGATACGTGGATAAAAGTTAGGGAATAGGATTTTCTAACATTTCTCTATAAAGCACGCTTCGC